>DJAN01000034.1:4936-5198 GCA_002429615.1 Lysobacteraceae bacterium UBA6001 | reverse complement strand
CACCGCGATGCCGGTGGTGCCGTTGAGCAGCAGGTGCGGCAGGCGTGCCGGCATCCACGAGGGCTCCTCCAGCGTGCCGTCGAAGTTCGGTGCCCAGTCCACGGTGCCCTGGCCGAGTTCGCCCAGCAGCACCTCGGCGATCGGGGTGAGCTTGGATTCGGTGTAGCGCATCGCCGCGAACGACTTGGGATCGTCGGAGGAGCCGAAGTTGCCCTGGCCCTCGATCAGCGGATAGCGGTACGAGAACGGCTGGGCCATCAGC
>DJAN01000034.1:2909-4730 GCA_002429615.1 Lysobacteraceae bacterium UBA6001 | reverse complement strand
GCCGTGCGGATGGTATTTACCGATGACGTCGCCGACGGTGCGCGCGGACTTCTTCGGCTTGGACGCCGCGTTCAGGCCCAGCTCGCTCATCGAATAGATGATGCGGCGCTGCACCGGCTTCAAGCCGTCGCCGAGGAAGGGCAGGGCGCGGTCGAGCACCACGTACATGGAGTAGTCGAGGTAGGCGCGCTCGGCGTACTCGCGCAGCGGCAGCTGCTCGAAGCCGTGGAACGTGGGGCGGGTCAGATCGGTCATGCGACGGTGATACCTGTGGAAGGCGCCGCGGCGGCAGGCCGCTGGCGCGAGGCGATCGATTATCCGGATGCGGCGGGGGATGCCAAGCCGGACGCGGCCTGGCCCCGCTGCAACCAGCGCGCCGGCGGCAGGCCGTAGCACTGGCGGAACGCGGTGACGAAGGCGCTCGGGCTGCTGTAGCCCAGCTGGTGGGAGATCTCGCCGATGCGCTGGCCGTCGTGCAGCAGGCGCAGCGACTCGGCCAGGCGCGCCTGCTGGCGCCATTGCGCGAAGCTCAGCCCGGTTTCCTGGCGGAAGCGCCGGGTCAGGCTGCGCGTGGACAGCCCGGCCCAGTCGGCCCAGTGCGGCAGGTCGCGCGGATCGGCCGGGTCGGACAGCAGCCGGGCGGCGATGCGCAGCAGCCGGCGATCCTGGGGCATCGGCAGGTGCAGTGCGCGCGGGGTGGCCGCGGCCAGTTCGTCCAGCAGCACCTGCGACAGGCGTTGCTGCGCGGGGGCGAGGGTGTCCTGCAGCGGCCAGTCGACCACGCGCAGCGCCAGGTGGCGCAACAGGTCATCCATGCCCAGCACGCAAGGGCGCGCGGGCAACCCGGCCGCGGCATCCGGCGCTACCAGCAGGCCCCATCCGTGCAGCGCGCCGGAGAGGGTGACCGTATGGCGCACGCCCGGCGGCATCCAGCCCGCGCAACCGGCGGGCAAGGACCAGTCGCCGGCCTCCGTGCGGGTCGTGACCAGGCCACTCTCGACATGGATCAGCTGGCCGCGCAGGTGGTGATGCCAGTCCACCTCGTGCGCCAGCGATTGCCTGCTCTGGATGCGGAAGCCCACCACCGGCGGGCCGTCGGCGCGCTCGATCCAGTCGGGCAGGGTGGGCGCGTGCCCGTCCGCGTCCGGCAACAGCAGTGGCTGCTTTTCGTCATTCATAGGCCAGATTGTATTACCGGGCCAGCTGTCGCGCCCATTAAGGTGACGGCTCCTGCGCCCGCCGTCCCGCCAGTGCAACGCAGCATTTAATTCCAAACGAGATATTTGCGTTGACAAATATTCCAGTTGGAAGAGAATACGCCCCCATGAACTGCCCCCCGCTCACTGACAGCCCCCTGATGCCGCCCAGCTTCGGTCTGTTGCTGCGCCAGGTCCGCGACGGGCTGGTGCGCCAACTGGATGCGGAAATGAAAGGCGCATTGCCGGACTTTGGTTTCAGCCACTACGTCGGCCTGAAGATCCTGGCCAGCCATTCGCCGTGCACCGCCAACGAGCTGGCGCAGGCACTGGACCAGACGCCTAGCGCGGTGACCCGCCTGCTCGACAAGCTGGAGGCGCTGGGCTATGTGCGCCGCGAGCCGCACGCGCTGGACCGGCGTGCGCTGCAGATCGTGATGACCGACGAAGGCCGGCAGATGTGGGTGCAGCTGAAGCAGCGCGGTGACGCCGCGATGGACTACGCCCTGCGCGACCTGACCCCCGATGAGCGCGAGCAGCTCATTTCCCTGATGACCCGTGTACGCGACTCCCTCAATTCCCCATGACTTCCATCTCCCCTGACATTGCGAATTCCGGCCGCGCC
>DJAN01000034.1:2208-2669 GCA_002429615.1 Lysobacteraceae bacterium UBA6001 | reverse complement strand
ACGCTGGCGCTGGCCGCCTGCGCCAGCAGCCGTGGCCTGGCGCCGCAGGACCATCCGCGCGACCTGTCCAGCCTGCATGCCGAGCAGGCCCTGGGCCAGGCTGGCCTGAGCGCGGCCGACTGGCCGGCCACCGACTGGTGGAAGGCGTTTGGTGACGCGCAGCTCGACGCGCTCGTCGACGAAGGCCTGCGCAACAGCCCGAGCCTGGCCGCCGCCGACGCGCGCGTGCGCCAGGCCCAGGCCCAGGCCGGCGCCTCCAATGCCGAGCGCAAGCCGAGCCTGTCGGTGTCCGGCGGCTATACCGGCCTGCAGCTGCCCGAATCCATGGTCGGCGACGAGATGGGCGGCCACTACGCCGGCAGCGCGCAGGGCGTGCTGGACTTCAGCTATGGCATCGACCTGTGGGGCGGCAAGCGTGCCGCCTGGGAAGCGGCGGTGGACAACGTGCACGCCGCCGAGAT
>DJAN01000034.1:1465-2026 GCA_002429615.1 Lysobacteraceae bacterium UBA6001 | reverse complement strand
GACGCCCAGGCCGCGCGCCTGAACCTGTCGGCGGCGATCACCGAGACCTATACCCAGCTTGCCTACGCCTGGCGCCTGCTCGACGTCGCCAACGACGAACTGGCGCGCGCGCAGAAGACGCTGGACCTGACCCGCCAGCGCCGCAACGCCGGCATCGACAGCGACCTGCAGCTGCGCCAGGCCGAGGCCCGCGTGCCCACCGCCCGCCAGCAGGCGCAGTCGGCGCAGCAGCAGATCGACGAGGCCCGCAACGCGCTGTCCGCGCTGGTCGGGCAGGGCCCGGACCGCGGCCTGCAGATCCAGCGCCCGAACCTGCCCGATCCGCTGCTCGCGCAGCTGCCGAGCGTGGTGCCGAGCGAACTGCTGGGCCATCGCCCCGACGTGGTGGCCGCGCGCTGGCGCGTGGAGGCGGCGAACAAGGACGTGCGTTCGGCCAAGACCAAGTTCTATCCCAGCTTCAACATCACCGCGCTGGGCGGCGTGGTGGCCAGTGATGTCGGCGACCTGCTCAAGAGCGAGTCGGTGTTCGGCCTGCTGGCGCCGGCGATCAGCCTGCCGATC
>DJAN01000034.1:649-1291 GCA_002429615.1 Lysobacteraceae bacterium UBA6001 | reverse complement strand
GCGATCAGCCTGCCGATCTTCGACGGCGGCAAGCTGCGCGCGAACCTGTCCAACAAGGATGCCGCCTATGACCTGGCGGTGGCCGACTACAACCAGAAGATCATCGGCGCGCTGCATGAAGTCGCCGACCAGGTCAACGCGGTGCGTTCGCTGGACCAGCGTGCGCAGTCGCAGGCCGAGGCGCTGAAGACCGCGCGCGCAGCCTATGACCTGGCGCAGCAGCGTTACCGCGCCGGCATCGGCAGCTTCCTGGAAGTGCTGAGCGTGGAGGAACAGCTGCTGATCGCCGAGCAGCGCCTGACCGCCCTGCAGTCCGAACAGATCCTGACCTCGGTGAAGCTGCGCCAGGCGCTGGGAGGTGGCTTCGCGCCGCAGCCCGCCGCCGTGCCGGCCGACAGTGCCAACGCCGAATCCACTTCCGCAAATTCGAATTCCTGATCGAGTCCCGTCATGAGCCAGCCCACCCCCACTACTCCCACTCCCGCCGCGGGTAGCAAGCGCGGCAAGCTGCTGCGCATCCTCGCGGTGATCGTGATCGTGCTGCTCGCCGCGGTGACGATCTGGTACTTCATGTATGGCCGTTGGTTCGAAGAGACCGACGACGCCTACGTGCAGGGCAACCAGGTGCAGATCACCCCGCTG
>DJAN01000034.1:0-449 GCA_002429615.1 Lysobacteraceae bacterium UBA6001 | reverse complement strand
CAGGTGCAGATCACCCCGCTGGTTGGCGGCACCGTGGTCAGCATCGGCGCCGAGGACGGCATGCGCGTGGAGCGCGGCCAGCTGCTGGTGCAGCTGGACCCGGCCGACACGCAGGTCGCGCTGCAGCAGGCCGAAGCCAACCTGGCGCGCACCGTGCGCCAGGTGCGCGGTCTGTACCGTAGCGTCGAGGCGTCGCAGGCCGACCTCAACGCGCGCCAGGTGGCGCTGGACCGCGTGCGCGCCGACTTCGCCCGCCGCAAGGACCTTGCCGCCAGCGGCGCGATCTCCAACGAAGAGCTGGCGCACGCCCGCGACGAGCTGGCCTCGGCCGAAGCCGCGTTGAGTGGTTCGCGCGAGAAGTTCGAGACCAACCGCGCGCTGGTCGACGACACCGTCGTGGCGACCCAGCCGGACGTACAGGCCGCCGCCGCGCAGCTGCGCCAGGCGCA
>DJAN01000133.1 GCA_002429615.1 Lysobacteraceae bacterium UBA6001 | reverse complement strand
CTTCAGAACCCGAAGGTTTTCTCTGAAGCGAGCCCGCCATCATAGCGGACTTTTTCGTTTCGTCAACACCTCGTTTCCGAGGAAGTTGACCGCTTCGTCTGCGTGACCCGAAGGTCTTTTCGTCGAAGCGAGCCGCACATCTTAGCCGGCTTTTTCATTCCGTCAACACCCTGTGAAGCGATGCTGGCGTCGTCCGCGTTTTCCGCCGAAGCGTTGTCGTTGACGAGGTGGCGCAGTTTAGCGATGCAGCGCGATGCGTCAACTCTTGTGATCGTCATCGCTCGCATGTCATACGCATACGCGCGCACATGCATGCGCGCATGCCGTGCCTATGCAGCGGCACGCTCCGGCATTGCCGCGCGCCACCAGGCCACCAGCCAACCGCACGCAAGCAGCACGCCGGCCAGCAACCACGGCGCGCCAGGCAGATGCAGGGGTGCGTGGCTGCCGATGAACCAGGCGAACACATTGGCGAACAACAGCGGGCCGAATACGCCAGCAAGGCTGATCAGGCTCATCAACGCGCCCTGGATGCGGCCCTGCACCTCGGCGCCGACGCGACGGGTGATCAGCGCCTGCGCGGCTGGGCCGGCGACGGCCCACAGCGCGCTGATTGGCACGCCGATGAGGAACGCCCTGCCACTGCCGGCGATCCCGTAGATCACGAAGCCCACCACGCCACACGCCAGGCCGAACAGCAGCGCGCGTCGCTCGCCCAGGCGCGCGACGATGCGGCCCACCAGCAGCGCGTTGACCACGATGCTGCACACACCCACCAACGCCAGCACCCAGCTCACTTCCCAGGGACCCCAGCCATACAGATACCCGGCGAACAGCACGAAGATGCTCGGATAGACGTAATGCGCGAGATTGGCGAGGAAGATCACCGCCGCCAGGCCGAATACCGAGGGATAGCTGCGCAGCAGCTTCAGCGCGCCGAACGGGTTGGCGTGGCGCCAGTCGAAGCGCGGGCTGCGCTTCTCCGGCGGCAACGATTCGGGCAGGACGAGCCAGCCGTAGAGGAAGTTGCCCAGCGACAGTGTCGCGGCGAACCAGAACGGCCAGCGCAGCCCGAAGCTGCCGAGCCAACCACCAATCAGCGGGCCAACGACAAAGCCGATGCCGAATGCGGCGCCGAGCAGACCATAGGCCTGTGCGCGCTTCTCCGGTGCGGTGACATCGGCGATATACGCATTGGCGGTGGAAAAACTGGCCGAGAACACGCCGGAGAACACCCGCGCCAGCAATAGCAGGGGCAAGGTGTGGGCGATGGCCATCAGCAGGAAATCCATGCCCAGGCCGAAGCACGACAGCAGGATCACCAACCGGCGTCCGTAACGGTCCGACAGTGCGCCCTGGATCGGCGAGAAGAAGAACTGGATGGCCGCGAACAGAAAGCCGAACCAGCCAATCCAGTGCGCGGCGTCGGCATAGTCGCCGCCGGTGAACTGTCGCACCAGATCCGGCAGGACCGGAATCACCACGCCAAATGACAGCACGTCGATCAGCACGGTGATGAAGATGAAGATCATCGCCGCACGACGCGGACCTTCAACCGAAAACGGAGCAGTCATGGCGCGAACCCGGGGCTGGAAGCCCGCAGTGTAAGCGCCACGCCAGCCCTCGCGCGGCGCGCCGCACGCAGGTCAGAGGGGCCGCGTACCGATGGTCTGGCGCAGCACGTGACGCGCGCCGGGTGCCAGTTCGATGACATCCGGGCCCGCGTTGGCGGCTTCCAGGCATACGTACTGGCGCCAACCTTCACGGACGTCGTCCATCTTCGCTGCACCGGCCTCACCGGGATTCCAGGCCACCAGGGTCTGGCTGCCTTCGGTACGCAGGTCGATGCGGCGGCCCAGCACCGGGTCGACCAAGCTGTAGTTCCCGCCCGCCTTCAGGTAGATGCGATCGCTGCGGCCTGGATCGCGGGCATCCCGCAGGCTCCAGTCACCCTGCTGCCGACGGGTGACGGCGTAGTTCTCGAACTTGTCGACGTAGTCCAGCCCATCCACGCCCTCGGCGCTGACCTGCAACGCATCACCGACATGGAAATAGTTGTGCAGTGCCTGGGTGAAGCGCACCGTCTCGGCACTGACGTTCTCGGTTTCCAGTGTCTGCTCCAGCGTGCGCCCGATGCGCAGCGTCATGCGCAGGCGCAACGCCAGGTCTTCCAGCACCGGGGGCGCCAGGTGCAGCACCAGCGTGCCGTCGGCGTCGCGGCTGGCATCGAGCAGCTGCCACGGCAGGGTGCGAACGAACCCGTGCGCGGGCACATCGTTGGTCTGGTCCTGGCGCCCGAAGTACGGCCAGCACACCGGGGTACCGCCGCGGATCGGCGTCGGCGCCGGTTTGACCCGCGGCGACAGCCACATCACGTCCTGCTGCCCCTTCGGCACGAAGGACAGCAGCTGGCCGCCGAACAGGCTGATCGCGGCGGTCGAGTGCGGCGTGCTGACCAGCAGCGAGGGGAAGCCGTGGAAATCGCCTGTACTCAGGCCGGGAACATCTTTCATGGCTTTGTGCTTGCTCACGATGGGGGATTGGACGAAACGGGGATAGGCGGCCGGCAGCGCGAAGGCGGTGCCCTTCAGCGGCGTCGGCGCGGGCATTTCCGCGTGCAGCGCGGCGAGGATCGACTGCCCGGCGCGACCATCGGCCGGCGCCAGGCCAAGCCGCTGCTGCTCGGCCTGGATCGCGCGACGGGTGGCGCTGCCCAGCATGCCGTCGGGACTGCCGAGGTCATTGCCGCGGGCGATCAGCAGCCGCTGCAGTTCGCGGCGACGCGCGCGATCCAGGCCGGGGTCCTGCGTCGGCCAGGGCGTGGCCAGCCCCGGTTCTCCACGCAGCCGATCGGACAGCAGCGCGATGGCCAGCGCATAGCTCTCGGCAGCGTTGTAGGCATAGATCGCGTCGTAATTGGCGAAGACCAGGAATGCCGGGCCCTGCGCGCCGGTCGGCAGCAGGATCGCGGCGGGCGTGTCGTCGGCCACCTGGGCCAGATGCGACGGCCGCCCCTCGACCTCGCGCACGCCCAGCGCGCGCCATTCGCGCCAGGGACGACGTTGCTTGCGGCCCACGCGCGCGGCATCCAGGCCCGCGGGGATGACGACTTCTTCGCCCCACGGCTGACCACTGCGCCAACCGGCCCGCGCGAGATAGTTCGCGGTGGACGCCAGCGCATCGGGCACGCTGCCCACCAGGTCGCGACGCCCGTCGCCGTCACCATCGACGGCGATCCGCCGGTACGTGGTCGGCATGAACTGGGTCTGCCCGAAGGCGCCGGCCCAGGAGCCGGTCGGCGCGCTGGAAAGGTCACCGTCCTGCAGCAGCCGCAGCAGCGCGAACAGCTCACCCCGGAAGAAGGCCTGGCGGCGCCCCTCGCAGGACAGCGTCGCCAGCGACACCAGCAGCGGCCGCTTGCCGGTCACGCGGCCGTAGTCGCTCTCCACGCCCCACACGGCCACCACGGTTTCGGGGTCCACGCCGTACTGCGCCGCGATGCCATCGAGCAGGCCGCGATAGCGCGCGAGGAAGGCCTTGCCATCGGCCACGCGCTCCTCATCCACCAGTGCGGCGAGATAGTCCCAGAGCGGGGTGGTGAATTCCGGCTGCGCGTCCAGCAATGCGAGCACGCTGGGATCCGGCTGCACACCGGCCAGCTGCTGGTCGAACGTGGCGACGTCGATACCCTGGTCCTGCGCGCGCGCGCGCAGGGCCGCGCGACAGCTTTCCC
Organism: Lysobacteraceae bacterium UBA6001; assembly: GCA_002429615.1. Lineage (GTDB taxonomy): Bacteria > Pseudomonadota > Gammaproteobacteria > Xanthomonadales > Xanthomonadaceae > Stenotrophomonas_A. The sequence continues at coordinate 10,045 of DJAN01000133.1, read as the reverse complement.
AACCCGCGTCATCGGCGGCCAACGCCGGCGCACCGGCCAGCAGGCCGGCAACCAGCAGCCCGATGCGCGCTACCCGCCAGCCCTCAAACGAGATCGCGGAAGACCTCGGGGCGGTGCGCCCGCTCATCGGTCCGCTCCGCGCCAACGATGATGCGCGAGGTCGCCGGCACACCTGGCCGGCGTCGGATCATCCATGCGGCCAACGCGCCCGGCACGAGAACGCCGAACACGACGACCCCGATCAACATCCATAACCAGAGACTGAGGTTGCCCATCATCGTCCCCTTTCCGGACCACGGCCGTTCCTATCCCGGAATGCAGCATAGCCAGCGCGCGCGAACGCGGCGTGCAGACCGCCTTCACGGCCGCCGCGCTCACACCGCGTCCAGGTAGTACCACTGGCCGTCCTCACGGCGGAACCGGCTGTGCTCCTGCATCCGTACCGCGCTCCCGCCGCCAACCCGGTAGCGGGCCCGGAACACGACCTCGGCGGTGTCCGCGCCGGTACTGGCGGCCCGTTGCACGTCCAGGCCCAGCCAGGTGGTGCGGGCGCCGGCGGGTTCGTCCAGCGACAGCTCGGCGGGGCGGGTGGACGCATGCCAGGTCCGCAGCAGGTAACCCGCGTCATGGCGCACGTAGGCGCTGTAGCGCGAGCGCATCAGCGACTCGGCGTCGGGCGCCAACGCGCCGGCATGGAAGCGGCCGCAACAGTCGGCGTATTCCGTTGGGCGCCCGCAGGGACAAGGATCGACGGGCGGACGGCGCGAAGCATTCATGGCCCCGATTGTGCCGCCTGCCTGCGAGCCGCGCATCCACCTTCCGGCGCATGGGCAGGCCGCGGGGCAGCGCGTATGCTGGCGCGCCCTCGCCTTCCGATGTCGCCGTGCTCGACCTCCTGCCCCCCGAACTGCCCTGGTTGCTGTGCATCGCGTTCGCAGCGGGCCTGGTCGACGCCGCGGTGGGCGGCGGCGGCCTGATCCAGCTGCCTGGCCTGTTCGCGACCTTGCCGCGCGAGATCCCGGCAGTGCTGCTGGGCACCAACAAATTCAGTTCGATGTTCGGCACCGGCATGGCGACCTGGCGCTACGCGCGCAACGTGCGCATCCCCTGGCGGCCGGTGCTGTACGCCGCGGCGACCGCGTTCGCGTTCTCCTTCCTCGGTGCCACGGCGGTGAGCCTGCTGCCACGCGAGGCGGTCAGGCCGTTGATCCTGGTGCTGCTGGTGGCGATGCTGGCCTACACCCTGGTGAAAAAGGATTTCGGCGCCCTGCACCGGCCTCGCCATATCGGCCGCAAGGAACTGGGCATGGCGCTGGCGATGGGTGCGGCGATCGGCTTCTACGACGGCTTCTTCGGCCCCGGCACCGGCAGCTTCCTGATCTTCCTGTTCATCCGCTTCTTCGGGCTGGACTTCCTCCGCGCCTCGGCCGCGTCGAAAGTGGTGAACCTGGCGACCAACCTGGCGGCGCTGGCGTTCTTCCTGCCCACCGGCAAGATCCTGCTGGCGGCGGCCATCCCGATGGCCGCGGCGAACGTGGCCGGCGCGGTCACCGGCACGCGGCTGGCACTGCGCGGCGGCACGCCGCTGATCCGGCAGCTGTTCCTGGTGCTGGTGGTGGTGCTGATCGCCCGGATGGGCTGGGACACCCTGCGCGCCTGAGCGGGGCGCCCGCGGGCGCCCCGGCATTCAACGCTTCTTGGCCGGTTTGGACTTGGCCGGCGCGGCTTTCGCCGGCTTGGCCGCGCGAGCCGCCGGCGCCGCCTTCTTCGACGCCGTTGGCTTGGCCGCCTTTACCGCCTTCGCAGGCGCGACCTTGGCCGGCTTCTTCGCTGCGGTCGATGACTTCTGCTTCGGCACCTTCGCCGCCTTGGCGGCAGCGGGCGTATCGACCGGCGCCGCTTCCACGACGTCCACCGCCACCGTGTCGGCCTCCGGCGCCCCGGCGCGCGCGCGCTCGGGAAGCTTGAGCCGGTTCGCCTCGTCGTCGTATTCGACCAGCAGCACGCCGGAGGTGTGGCGCCCACTGATCTCCACGAAGCACGCGCCGCCGATGAACGGCTCCAGCGTCATCACCGACTTCAGCGGCGTGGCGACGATCATCTGGAAACCGAAGTTCTCGAAGATATTCATCGCCAACGCGGTGAATTCGTTGTCGGCCTTGTCGAAGGCCTCGTCGAGCACCACCGCGCAGTAGCGCGGCAGCTCGCCATCCTCGCCGCCCAGCTGGTAGCGCAGCGCGGCCGCCAGGCAGGTGGTGGCCAGCTTCTGGCGTTGGCCGCCGGATTTGCCAGCACCGCTGCGGTAGATCTCGATCTGCTCGCGGGTCTGCGCATCCAGCTCCACGCCGACGAACTCGACATGCTGGCGCACATCCAGCACCTGCTCGCGCCAGCGGCGCTGCTCGGCATCCTGCGCACCCAGCCGGGCGACCAAGCCGCGCAGCGTGTCGAACTGCGCCTCGGCCAGCGCGCGGTCCTCGGTCTGCTGCTGCGCCAGCACCGAGCGCAGCTGCTGCTGGAACTCCTGCACCTCCGGCAGGCGCCGGTCGCTGACCTCGATGGTCAGCACGGTGCCGCGGTTGAACGGCACCTGCTCCAGGCTGGCGTTGACCTCGTCCATGCGCTGGCGGATACCCTTGTGCGCCTCGGCGGCGTGACGCTGCAGAGCCAGCAGGTTGTTCTTGCTCTGCGTCTGCAACAGCTCGAAGAAGCGGTTCTCGTGCCGTGGCAGGCCGTCGCTCTCCAGGCGGTCGAGACGGGCGAGGAAGTCATCCGCACTGGCCACGCTGACCGTGAAGTCGCCACTGTCCTCCGGCCACTGCTGGCAGTACTTGCGGAAACAATCGAGCAGCAGCTGGCTCAAGCGGCTGTCGCGGCCCTGGCTGTCGGCCAGCTGTTCGGCCAGCCCGCGTTCGACCACGCGGAAATGCGCTTCGAGGTTGTCCAGGCTCAGCGCCGGCAGTTCCCCCAGACGCTGCTGCAGGCCCTGCAGCTGCACCGGCGTCAGCGAGCCACCCACACGGCCCTGGCTGGCCTGCTGCAGGTGCTCCAGCCGCCCGCGTTCGCGCGCCAGCTGCGCACGTTCCAGACGCACGTCCTCGTAGGTGCGGCGGGCCTGGTCGCGCAGGCCGCGCGCGTGTTCCAGCGCCTGGCCAAGCGCGCGCAGCCCGGTGTTGCCCTCGCGCAGCTGGTGCAGCTGGGCGTCGATATCGGACAGCCGCTGCAGCTTCGGCGCGACGTCGATCTCCTCCCAGTCGCGCTCCACCAGCGTATGCGCGGCCAGCGTGCGCTCCTGACCCTGCTCGCGCTGTGCACGCAGCGCGGCCACGTCGGTGTCGCAGGCGGCGATGCGCTGCGCCAGCTGCTGGCCCTCGCGCTCGAATACCTTGAGCTTGTCGCGGTTGTCGTAGCCGAGCAGCCAACGCTTGCGATCGCCCACCGCGTGGCGGTCGTCCTTCTCGTAGCGGTCGCCAGGGTGCTTGACCTGGCCTTCGCGGGTGATCGCCTTGTCGGCGCTACGCAGCGCGGTGGCGTTGTCCACGCAGTCGTAATCGAAGCGACGCACCAGCTCGTGGCGCAGCCAGTCCGCATGCGCGTGCTCGCGCAGCAGCAGCTTGCCCGGCAGGGTGCGCGGGCTGGCGTCGCGGGGCTGCAGGTTGTCGTTGCGGCGCACGCGGAAGTACACCAGCCGCGTTCCCAGGTGGGTGCGGTTGGCCCAGTCGGCCACCTGTGCGTGATGGCGCTCGTCCACCAGCAGCGACTGCGCGAAGCCATGCAGCACGCGCTCGATCGCGCCACGCCAGGCAATCTGGTCGTCGCGGACCTGCAGCAGCTCGCCGACGAACGGCAGCGCGGCCTCGCTCAGCCCGGTGTCCTCGCTCAGCCGCGCCCGCAGCGCCTGCATCGGCGCCGGAATATTCGACGGCGCCTTCTTCAGCGCCTCGATCTCCGCACGAATGACCGCAAAGCGGCGCTCATCATCGCGGCGTTCGGCCATGCGTTCGGCGATCGCCTCATCGACCGATCCCGCCTGCTCGCGGTTGCCGGCCAGCAGCTCGCGCGCGTGCGCGACCTGCTCGGCGAAGCCGCCGGCGCTGGCCGCCAGCCCGGTACCCAGCTGGCGACAGGCCTGTTCGATCTGGCCGCGCCGCCGCGCACGCTCATCGCGTTCGCGCTCGATGCGGGTACGTTCGCGCTCCAGCGCCTCGATCTGCTCGCCGCCCTGGGCACGCTGGTCGCGCTCCAGGCCCGCGAGTTTCTCCTCGTGATTGTCCAGCGACTCACGCCGCTGGCCTTCCTCGCCGGCCAGACCGCGGTCCTGCGTGTCCAGTTCGATCAGCCGCGCCTGCAACAGCTCGGCACGCCGCTGCTCGCGATAGCCATCCACGCCCAGCTGCAGCTCGCGCAGTTCGCCGACGCTGCGGCGCAGGGCCATCAACGCGGCGTGGTGTTCGCGCGCGGGCGACAGCGTCTCGACCTGCCGGCGCGCGGTGACCACGGCCTGGTGCGCGCCATCGAGTTCGGCGAAGTCGTCGACCAGGCGGTCGGCGGCTTCGAACGTGCGCGGCTCATCCAGCATGAAGCCACGCAGGAAGGCGTTAAGGTCGCCCAGGTTCTTGGCCGACTGCGTCTTGTGCAGCAGGCGCAGCGCCATCTCGTTGCCGATGCCGAGCAGCTCGCGGAAGTGCTCGGCATAGCCGGAGAAACTGTCGAAGTGCTGTACGTCCTCGCCCAGCCGCGCGCGCAGGCGGCGCAGGTCCAGGTCGAAGCCGTCGAGCTCGCTGGCGACATCGAAAGACCGCCGCGCCACCAGGTAGTGCCGGCGCACATCGGCGGCGGCGTTGCCACTGCCGGCGATCCAGAACAGCCGGACCAGGCTGACCACCTCGCCGAGGGCGTTGTGGTACTCCAGCACCAGCGCCGACCAGGTCGCGCCGGCGCGCAGGTACTGGGTGGCGATCTCGCCGGAACTGCTGTCCTGCTGGTCGGCCCACGCGCCGCGCACGTAGGACACCAGGTTGCGGTCGCGGCCGCTGCGCTCGGCCTCGCGCGCGGCGGCGTTGAAGTCGACGATGCTCGGCGGGGTCAGCAGGGCGGACATCGCGTCGAGCAGGGTCGACTTGCCCGAGCCGGAGCGGCCGACGAACAGGAAGCCGCGATCGGCGATCGGCACGTCGGTCAGGCCGCTGAAGGTGCCCCAGTTGTGCACCTGCAAGCGGCGCATGCGGAACTGGCGCGCGCGCGGGTCGAGCGTGGCGTCGGTGAACAGACCGCTCGGCTGCAGCGAGGGGGAACGGGTCAGCTGGTTCATCGGCTCATTCCTCGTCGGCCATCACCACCGGCGCGCCGGCATGGCCATCGCGCAGATCGCGATAGGCCTGCGACAGCGCCTGTACTTCCTCGGCGGAGAACAGCAGCTTGAGCACCGGCGACACCTCGTAGCGATCCTCGCTGCCGCGCAGGCGCGCCAGCAGCTGGTTGTCGCGCATCTTGGCGATGGCGGTGAGCACGCGCCGCGCATAGCCGGCGCGGTCGGTGGAGACGTGCCGCTCATAGACCGACATCGCCTCGATCAGCTGCGCCTCTTCCACCACGGCGCGCTCGCCGCGGGTGTCGGCCTCGGCCAGGCGCTGGCGCAGCAACAGCAGCAATGCCGACTCGATGAACGTCAGCGGCGCGGCGCGCAACAGCGTGGGGGATTCCAGCTCGGCGGTATCGGCCTGGCGGGTGAAGGCGACACCGCCCTCCCGGTCCAGCACCAGCTCCAGGAACAGCTCGCACAGCACGCGCCGGATGTCGTCCTCGTGCCGCAGCAGCGCAGTCCACAGCGCGCCGTGGCGCTGGGCGTCGATGCTCGGGCCGGCCAGCAGCTGGCACAGCGCACGCCGCGCGGCGAACGGCAGCGTGCCGGTATCACCGACGAACAGCGGCTTGCCCGCGGCGCTTGCCGCCTCGCCCAGGACCAGCGCCTGGCACTCGCGGTCTTCCGCGTCGAGGTCTTCAGACCAGTTCATCTCGTTTCTCCCGGGTGAAGCGCACCAGCGGGATGCGCGCGCGACGCGCGTGGCCATCCCCACCCTGCCACTCCACGATTTCCCATTCGTCCTCGCTGAGCACGCCATGGCGCGTCCCCAGCGACAGGTAGCCGATCACCGTGCCCAATCCCTGCACGGCCGGCCGATGCTGCAGTGCCTCGCCGATGCTCAGGCGGAGGTGGTCGCCCAACATCTCGTGCAGGTCGCGACGCAGGCCGCGCACGTCGATCTCCGACTGCGCGACCAGGTCGCCGACGCTTTCCAGCGAGATCGCCGCCACCTCGGCCGCGTGCACGCGCCCGTCCACGCGCACGCTGCGCGGGTCGTGCAGGCGCCACTGCGACAGCGAGCGCAGGCGGCTGCCGCTCAAGGCCAGTGTGTAGCCGGTCTGCGTGGTCGCGTGCAGGCGCTCGCGCAGCTGCAGGGCCTCGCCCTGCGCCTGGCGCAGCAGCTGGTGCAGGCGTCGCTGCTCAAGGTAACCGCGGCTCTGCACGAAGCCGCGCAGGCTGCGGGCGAAGTGCTGCATCACGCCGTGCACCTCGCCACCGCGCGCCAGCAGGGTCGCGGTGAGTCCACGCAGGAAGGCGCGCTCGTCGCGGCCGAGGCGACGGGCAAAGCCGCGCGCCAGCAGCGCTTCCAGCGCCTCGTCGAGACGGCCGCTCTGTTCGGTGTCGTTGAGCAGGTTCCAGAACGCCTGGAAGCTGCGCCCGGCCTCGCTGTCGGCGATCAGGTCCACACCCTCGAACAGGCGTTCCAGCACATCGCCGCGCGCGCCTTCGTCGTCGATGATGCGTTCGCGGAATTCGCGGTTGAGGCGCTCGAAGTCGTCGCGGACGCGGTGGAAATCCTCGGCCAGCTCGTCGGTCAGGTGGATCAGGTCGCGGGTGCGCTCCAGCGCGCGCTTGCCATCCAGTGCGGCCAGCTGGCCGGCCTGCACGCGGGCGATCTCTTCGTCCAGCCGCGCGCGCTCGGCGTGCAGCGCGGCCAGGCGCGTATCCGGATCGGACTCGGTCTGCCCGGCCAGCTGCACCAGCTGCTGGATCACCAGCGACAGCCGGCTTTCGGTGGCACGGCCGGCCTGGCCGTCGCCAAGCCCGGCGATGAAGCGGATCGCCTGGGTCGCGGCGCGCGAGAGTTCGTAGGATTCTTCTTCGGCGCCTTCCGGCAGGCGGCGTTCCAGCCAGCCCTGCGCCAGCCAGTGCGCGACGTATGCCTGCGCGGTGCGCGGCAGTTCGCGCGACAGTTCGTCGGCGCGCAGCGCGTCGAGCTGGCGCTGCAGGCGCTCATGCAGGGCCGCCGAAGGCAGCCTGCGCTCGTTGTCGAGCAGCAGGCCTTGCAGCAGGCCGATCAGTTCCGGCGCATGGTCCGCGGCCAGCAGCTTCCACAGCGGACGTTCGCGCAGCAGCCGATAGGCGGCGATCCGTTCACGATGCTTCATGCAGGACGGCGGCGCGCGTGCGGGGCTGTCAGCGCTTGCCGCCGACTTCGATGAAACGCAGGAACTCGGCGCGGGTGCGCGCGTCCTCGCGGAACGTGCCGAGCATCTTCGAGGTCACCATGCTCACACCGCGCTTGTGGATGCCACGCGTGGTCATGCACTCGTGCGCGCCCTCGACCACGACACCCACGCCACGCGGGCCCAGCACGTCCTGGATGCACTGGGCGATCTGCGCGGTCATCTTCTCCTGCACCTGGAAGCGGCGCGCGTAGGTTTCCACCACACGGGCCAGCTTGCTGATGCCCACCACCTTGCCGTCCGGCAGGTAGCCGACATGGACCTTGCCGATGATCGGCGCCATGTGATGCTCGCAATGGCTTTCGTATTCGATGTCGCGCAGCACGATCAGCTCGTCATAGCCGGCCACTTCCTCGAAGGTGCGGGCCAGGTACTCGCGCGGGTCGTCGCGGTAGCCGCTGAACCAGTCGCCGTAGGCCTCGGCCACGCGACGCGGGGTGTCGAGCAGGCCCTCGCGGGCCGGGTCCTCGCCGGCCCAGCGCAGCAGGGTGCGCACGGCCTCTTCGGCCTGGGCCTGGGTGACGTCGGATTCGGGGGTGTTCTTGGAAGCGGACATGGGTACTGAGCGCCCGTGACGGGGGATGCATGGTACCCGAGGAGGGGGTTTGTCCCCTACCCAAGGCGCCGGCCGGCGGCGCGCCTCCATTAATAAAGAGGCGCGCCCCGGGCCTCAGCCGCGCCGGGTGCCGTGGCGCTGGTGCATCTCATCCTCGTGGTCCAGCCAGTTGGAGCCCTTGTTGGTCAGGAAGAAGATGTAGACGAACAGCGAGACGGCGATCACGGCGGTGGCGTAGATCACGAAGTCGTTGACCCGGTCCGAATGCAACGCGGCCTGGTACAGCAGCGGCGCGGTGCCGCCGAAGGCGGAGTTGGCCAAGGCGTAGCCCAGGCCCACGCCCAGCGCGCGGACATGGGTGGGGAACAGCTCGGCCTTCACCACCGCGTTGATCGAGGTGTACCCGGTCAGGATCACGAAGCCGATGGTCAGGATGGCGAATGCCACCCGCCAGTCGCTCTGCTGCGGCAGGTACAGCACCAGGTACCAGGTGTAGAGCACGCCACCGATGCCGAAGAACACCAGCAGCGTCTTGCGGCCGATGATGTCCGACAACCAGCCGCCCACCGGCTGCATCAGCATCAGCACGACCAGCGCGCCGAGATTGATCCAGGTGCCGGCCATCAGGTCGTCGCCGGCGAAGGCGGTCTGGATCATCTTCGGGCCGGTGACCGAATAGGTATAGAAGGCGATGGTGCCGCCGGCGGTGATCAGGAAGCACAGCAGCAGCGGACGCCACTGGTGCAGGAACAGCTCACGCAGCGAGCCGGACGCGCGCGCCTTGCCCTCCTTGGCCGCGGCGATCGAATCCGAGCCCAGCGACTCGTCCATGGTGCGGCGCAGCCAGAACACCACCAGCGCACCGACGCCGCCCAGCGCGAAGGCCACGCGCCAGCCCCATTCGGAGATGTGCTGCTTGTCGACCAGGTGCAGCATCACCAGCAGCACGGTCTGCGCGATGACATGGCCGCCGACCAGGGTGACGTAGTGGAACGAGGACAGGAAGCCGCGCCGGCCGGTGATCGCGGCCTCGGACATGTAGGTGGCGCTGGTGCCGTACTCACCGCCGGTGGCGAAACCCTGCACCAGCCGGGCCAGCAGCAGGATGATCGCCGCCGCCGCGCCGATGGAGGCGACGGTCGGGGTGATGGCGACGACAAACGAGCAGGCCGCCATCAGCGACACCGACACCGTCAGCGCCAGGCGGCGGCCGTAGCGGTCGGCGAAGCGGCCGAAGTACCAGGCGCCGATCGGGCGCATCAGGAAGGTCACGGCGAAGATCGCCCACACGTACAGCGTGGCGTTCTTGTCCTCCTTGGAGAAGAACTGCGACTCGAAGTAGCTCGCGAACACCGAATAGACGTAGACGTCGTACCACTCGACGAGATTGCCGGCCGACCCCTTGAGGGTATTGGAGATGGAGCGGCGCAGGGCGCCGGGGGCGTCACTGGCGTTGGCGAGCGGTGACGCGGGGGATGCGCTCATTCAGGGCGAACCTTTTCATGGACCTGTCCCGAGTATAGGTGCCCGCCTGTGTTCGCCCTGCTCACCGGCGGCATGCATGCGCTGCGGGCGCCTGCCGGCAAGCGCTGCCAAACGCCGGTGGCGCCGCTCGCGTTACGATGCCGCTCCCCCATGGCCGCACCCCGCAGATTCCGCATGAAGGCCCGCCCCACCGACGCCCCCTCACTCGCATGAGCGCCGCGTCGACCCGCGAGGATGCCGCGACCGAGTCCCGGTTCGAACGCCTGCAGCCCTGGATCGCCGCGCTCATCAGCGCGTTGATGCACCTGCTGCTGGTGCTCCTGCTGCTGTTCGCCTCCAAGCCCACCGTGACCTCGCCGCAGGGCGCCGCCGGCGGCAGCCGGATGAAGGTGGACTTCCTGGGCGAACCCCGCCCGGCCCCGCCCGGCCCCCCCAGTCCGCCGCCGCCGCGCG
>DJAN01000116.1 GCA_002429615.1 Lysobacteraceae bacterium UBA6001 | reverse complement strand
GCCGGGCGCCAACGGCGCCGCGCCGAACGCCGCCAACGCGCAGCAGGCCGTGGCCGCCACGCCCACGGAGAACGCCAAGAGCGCGACCCGCAACTACGAGCTGGACCGCACCCTGCAGCACACCCGCCAGCCGGCCGGCCGCATCAAGCGCGTCAGCGTGGCGGTGCTGGTCGACCACGTGCCGCGCCCGGATGCCAAGGGCAAGATCACCGAGCAGGCGCTGAGCGCGGCCGAGCTGACCAAGGTCGAATCGCTGGTGAAGCAGGCGGTGGGCTTCGACGCCGAGCGCGGCGATACCGTGTCGGTGATGAACGCGCCGTTCGTGCGCGAGAAGCCCGACGCCGAGGCCGGCCCGAAGTGGTGGGAAGACCCGCGCGTGCGCGATGCGGCGCGCCTGCTGCTCGGCGCCATCGTGGTGCTGGCGCTGCTGTTTGGCGTGCTGCGCCCGGCGCTGCGCTCGATCACCGGCCCGGCACCGGCCGCGCGCCGCAAGAAGGAAGAACCCGGCACGCCGCAGAATGCCGACCTGCGCATGCTCGACGAGGACAACGGCCTGCTGCCCGGCCTGGAAGAGGACACCGCGCAGCTCGGCATCGATCGCCGCCCGGCGATTGCCCTGCCCTCCGACGCCTACGAAGACCGCCTGCGCCAGGCGCGCGAAGCGGTGAAGGCCGATTCCAAGCGCGTCGCGCAGGTCGTGAAGGGATGGGTCGCCAGTGAAGCCTGACATGCCCCCGCTCAACGGCGTCCAGCGCGCCGCCGTGCTGCTGCTCTCGCTCGGCGAGGCGGACGCCGCCGAAGTGCTCAAGCACATGGACCCCAAGGAGGTGCAGAAGATCGGCATCGCCATGGCGACCATGAGCGGCGTGAGCCGCGAGCAGGTCGAGAAGGTCATGGACGAGTTCAACGGTGAACTCGCCGGCAAGACCTCGCTGGGCGTGGGCGCCGACGACTACATCCGCAACGTGCTGATCCAGGCGCTGGGCGCGGAGAAGGCCTCCGGCCTGATCGACCGCATCCTGCTCGGCCGCAACACCACCGGCCTGGACACGCTGAAGTGGATGGACCCGCGCGCCGTGGCCGACCTGGTGCGCAACGAACACCCGCAGATCATCGCCATCGTGATGGCGCACCTGGACAGCGACCAGGCCGCCGAGGCGCTGAAGAACCTGCCCGAGCGCACCCGCGCCGACGTGCTGCTGCGCATCGCCACGCTGGACGGCATTCCGCCCAACGCGCTGAGCGAGCTCAACGAGATCATGGAACGCCAGTTCGCCGGCAACCAGAACCTGAAGTCCTCCAGCCTGGGCGGGGTGAAGTGCGCGGCCAACATCCTCAACTTCCTCGACACCGGGCAGGACCAGGGCGTGCTGCAGGCGATCGGCAAGGTCGATTCGGAACTGGCCAGCAAGATCCAGGACCAGATGTTCGTGTTCGACAACCTGATCGAGCTGGAAGACCGCGAGATCCAGACCCTGCTGCGCGAAGTGTCCGGCGAGAAGCTGGGCCTGGCGCTGCGCGGCGCCGACGTGAAGGTGCGCGAGAAGATCACCCGCAACATGTCCCAGCGCGCCGCCGAAATCCTGCTCGAAGACATGGAGGCCCGTGGTCCGGTGCGCCTGTCCGACGTGGAAGCGGCGCAGAAGGAAATCCTCACCATCGTGCGCCGCCTGGCTGACGAAGGCACCATCGTGCTCGGCGGCGGTGGCTCGGAGGCGATGGTATGAGCGCGATCCTCGGCGAGGACGTGGTGCGCTGGCTGGCGCCGTCGCTGGACGTGGTCACCACCGACGGCGCGCACGCGCCGGTCGAGGAAGTGCCGCCCCCGCCGAAGCCGCCGACGCTGCAGGAAATCCAGGCGATCCAGGAAGCCGCCCGGCAGGAAGGCTACGAGCGCGGTCACGCCGAGGGCTTTGCCCACGGCCAGGCCGAGGTACGCCGCCTGACCGCGCAGATCGAGGGCATCCTCGACAATTTCAGCCGTCCCCTCGCCCGCCTGGAAAACGAGGTGGTCGGCGCGCTCGGCGAACTGGCCGTGCGCATCGCCGGCAGCCTGGTCGGCCGCGCCTACGAGGCCGACCCGGTGCTGTTGTCCGACCTGGTCAGCGAGGCCGTCGATGCCGTCGGCGGCAGCAGCCGTGAAGTCGAAGTGCGCCTGCACCCGGACGATATCGCCGCGCTCACCCCGCTGCTGTCGATGATGTCCGGCACCCGCCTCACCGCCGATCCGGGCCTGAGCCGCGGCGACCTGCGCGTGCACGCCGAGAGCGTGCGCATCGACGGCACGCTGGAGGCGCGCCTGCGCGCCGCCCTGGAAACGGTGATGCGCAAGGCGGGGGCTGGCCTGTGAACGCGCAGCTGCTGCCCACCGCCCTGCCCGCCGAATGGAGCGCCGCGCGCGACCTGCGCCTGGCCACCCGCCTGGGCGCGCTCGGGCTGGATGCGGCCAACGGCCGCGGCCTGATCCGCGAAGGCATCCTGCGTCGCGCCGTCGGCCTGACCCTGGAAGCGGTCGGCTGCGAAGCGCCGATGGGCGCGACCTGCAAGGTCGAAGTCGTCGATGGCGGCTGGGTGGATGCCGAAGTCGTCGGCTTCGCCGGCGAACGTACCTACCTGATGCCCAGCGCCGAACTGCATGGCCTGCTGCCGAACGCGCGCGTGGTGCCCTCGCGCCGCCGCGGCGGCGTGGAAGTCGGTGAAGGCCTGCTTGGCCGCGTGATCGACAGCGACGGCGTGCCGCTCGACGGCAAGGGTCCGATCCGTGGCGAGGGCAGCACCTCGATGGCCGGCGTGTCGATCAACCCGCTGGCGCGCGAACCGATCATCCAGCCGCTGGACGTGGGCGTGCGCGCGATCAACGCGCTGCTGCCGATCGGCCGCGGACAACGTGTCGGCCTGTTCGCCGGCTCCGGCGTCGGCAAGTCGACCCTGCTCGGCATGATGACCCGCTACACGGCCGCCGACGTCATCGTCGTGGGCCTGATCGGCGAACGTGGCCGCGAAGTGCGCGATTTCGTCGAGACCACGCTGGGCGAGGAAGGCCTGCGCCGCGCCGTGGTGGTGGCCAGCCCGGCCGACCGACCGCCGCTGGCGCGCCTGCATGGCGCCTACCGCGCCACCGCGATCGCCGAGTGGTTCCGCGACCAGGGCCTGAACGTGCTGCTGCTGATGGACTCGCTGACCCGTTTCGCCCAGGCGCAGCGTGAGATCGGCCTGTCGGTGGGCGAGCCGCCGACCACCCGTGGTTATCCGCCGAGCGTGTTCGCCAAGCTGCCGGCGCTGGTGGAACGCGCCGGCAACGGCGCCGCCGGCCGCGGCTCGATCACCGCGTTCTACACCGTGCTCACCGAAGGCGACGATCCGCAGGATCCAATCGCCGATGCCGCGCGCGCCATCCTCGACGGCCACATCCTGCTCTCGCGCCGGGTCGCCGACAGCGGCCTGTATCCGGCCATCGACGTGGAATCCTCGGTCAGCCGCGTGGTGCAGGACATCGCCGACGAACCGTGGCGGCTGCGCATCCGCAAGCTCAAGCGACTGGTGTCGGCGTACTCGGCCAACCGCGACCTGATCGCCATCGGCGCCTACCAGCGCGGCAACGACCCGGTCACCGACGAGGCGCTGGACCGCTGGCCGGACATCCTCGAATTCCTGGGCCAGGACGTCACCAAGGCGGCCGACCTGCCGCACAGCCAGGCCGCGCTCAAGCGCCTGGTCGAAACGGAGGCCGCGCATGTCTGAGGCCTCGCACCACCGTTTTTCCCGCGACCGCCAGCCGGCGGCCGCTCCGATCCCCACAGGCACTGAACCATGATGCAATCCCGCCGGATCGACCCGTTGCTGCGTCGCGCCCAGGAACACGAGGACGAAGTCGCCCGTGACCTGGCCGAGCGCCAGCGCAACCTGGACACGCACGTCTCCCGCCTGGAGGAGCTGCGCCGCTACGCCGAGGAATACGCCGGCAGCCAGATGGCCGCGACCAGTCCGGCGCAGCTGACCAACCGGCGCGCCTTCCTCGACCGCCTGGACAGCGCGGTCGAGCAGCAGATGCGCACCGTCGACCAGAACCGCGCGCGCGTGGAAGCCGAACGCGCGCGCCTGCTGCTCGCCAGCCGCGAGAAGCAGGTGCTCGAACAGCTCGCCGCCAGCTACCGCGCGCAGGAGCGCCAGGTGGTGGAGCGCCGCGACCAGCGCGAGATGGACGACCTGGGCGCGCGCCGCGCGCGCCTGGCGCAGCAGGCCGACGAGTCGGGAGACGCCACTTGAACCCGTTGTCGATCCTCAACACCGCCAGCCGTGCCAGCGGCCTGAAGGACAGCGACAGCTTCGTCTCGCGCGACGACGCCACGCAGGACGACCACGCCACCCAGGGCAGCAGTTTCGCCCGCATGCTCGACAACCCCGGGCAGGCGCAGACGCAGGCGAGCACGCGGCGCGCGCGCAGCGATGCGTCCGGCCGCGACAACGCCAAGCCGCTCCAGGACGAGGAAGGCACCCGCCACGACGACGCCAGCCGTGCCAAGGCGCGCGACGATCAGCCGGCGCATGCTGACCGCGCGGATCGCGCGCAGCGCAAGGCCTCGGCACAAGGCGCGGAGGCCGGCACCGCCGAGACCGAAGAGTCGGCACAAGCCGGTGCCGAAGCCGGCCAGGCCAAGGACACCGCCACCGATGACGCGGGCGCGTGGCCGCCGCCGGGCCTGGGCGGCTTCGGCATGATGCTGCTGCAGCCCGGTGCCACGCCCGCTCCAGTCGCCACTGCGGATACCGCCACGCTGGCCGGCGGCGCCGCCAGCCAACTGCTGCCCGGCCTGCCGCAGGCCGATGCCAACGCCACCATGTCTTCCGCGACGCCGCAGGCCACCGGCGCCATTGCCCTGCCCGGCCTGGCGACCCCTGCGACCAGCGCCGCGAGCACCGGCGCGGACGGCGATGCCGCCGCGCTGACGGCCCTGGCCGCGGCCGCGATCGCCAGCGCGGGCAAGAACACCGATGCGGCGAGCGCCGATGGCGCGACCCCGGCGATCGACAGCCCGACCTTCGTGCTGCCGACGCTGCCGCACACCACCGGCACCACGCGCGTGCAGGACAGCGCGTCGGTGTTCACCGGCACCCCGACCCCGACCCCCGACCTCAACAGCGACGGGTTCGACGACGCGGTCGGTACCCGCCTGACCTGGCTGGCGGAGCAGAAGATCGGCCACGCGCACATCAAGATCACCCCCAACGACCTGGGGCCGGTCGAAGTGCGCCTGCAGATGGACGGCGACAAGGTCCATGCCAGCTTCACCGCCACCCATGTCGAGACCCGCCAGGCCCTGGAGCAGAGCCTGCCGCGCCTGCGCGACATGCTCGGCGAGCATGGCTTCCAGCTCGCCCATGCCGACGTCGGCGCCCAGCAGCAGGGCCAGCGCAACGACGGAAATGCCAGCGAGAGCGGCTTCGCCGGGCGGGGCGAGGCGGCCGGCGAGGAGGCCACCAGCGTGGTCGTGCCGGCGGCGGTGCTGCGGGCGCGCGGGCTGCTGGACGCTTACGCCTGATCGTTGGCGTTGCGGCATCGGTTGGCGTGGGGTTTTGCCAGGCGCCCGGCAGATGCGTCGTGGGGGCGGCTTCGGCCGCGACCATGGGCGCTTGAAGCCCGTGACGCCGGAAACCTGTCGCGGCTGAAGCCGCTCCTACAGGGAATCCCCGACTTCGGGTCGGGAACCCGGCCGGGCGCATCGCCCGGGACGCCGGAAAACCGCCACCCGGCCAATGGCACGGGCGTTGCATCTGTCTCGGCAGCCCGTTTCATTGGAGTTCCCCGTGGCAGCTGCCGCCGATAAAAGCAAGAAAGCCGAAGCCAAGGAAAAGAAGGCCGGCAAGCCGGTGATGATGATCGCCATCGTCGCGGTGGTCGCCGCGGCCGCCGCCGGTGGCGGTGCCTGGTACTTCGCCAACCATGGCAAGAGCGAGAAGGCCGAGGCCGCCAAGGCCGCCCCGCCCACCAGCGCGGTGCCCGCGCCGGCGCAGTACTTCGCGATGGAGCCGCCGTTCGTGGTCAACCTCAATGGCCCGATCGATGGTCCGCGCTACCTGCAGGTCGAAGTGCAGCTGATGACCCGCGACCCGATCGCGCTGAAGAACATCGAGGCCAACGCCCCGGCGATCCGCGCGCGCCTGCTGATGCTGTTCTCGCAGGTGCAGCCGGCCGAGATCGCCGACCGTCCCGGCAAGGAAAAGCTGCAGGCGGCCTCGCTGGCCGAGGTGCAGAAGCTCATGCAGGCCGAGACCGGCAGCAAGGGCGCCGACGAACTGCTGTTCACCAGTTTCGTGACCCAGTAAGGCCAGGCCGATGAGCGTCAACGATCTGCTCTCCCAGGACGAGATCGATGCCCTCCTGCATGGCGTCGATTCCGGTGCCGTCGACACGGCGCCGACCGCCGCCGCGCCCGGCGAGGCCCGCAACTACGACCTCGCCAGCCAGGACCGGATCATCCGGGGCCGCATGCCCACCCTGGAGATGGTCAACGAGCGCTTCGCGCGCCTGTGGCGCATCGGCCTGTTCAACCTGATCCGGCGCTCAGCCGACCTGTCGGTGCGCGGCATCGACCTGATCAAGTTCAACGAGTACATGCACTCGCTGTATGTGCCGACCAACCTCAACCTGATCCGCTTCAAGCCGCTGCGTGGCACCGGCCTGATCGTGTTCGAGCCGACCCTGGTGTTCACCGTGGTGGACAACTTCTTCGGCGGCGACGGACGCTATCCGACCCGGATCGAGGGCCGCGAATTCACCGCCACCGAGATGCGGGTGATCCAGCTGCTGCTCAAGCAGACCTTCGCCGACCTCAAGGAAGCCTGGGCGCCGGTGCTGGACGTGGACTTCGAGTACCTCAACTCCGAGATCAACCCGCACTTCGCCAATATCGTCACCCCGCGCGAGTACGTGGTGGTGTGCCGCTTCCACGTCGAACTGGAAGGCGGCGGCGGCGAGATCCACATCACCCTGCCGTACTCGATGCTGGAGCCGATCCGCGAACTGCTCGACGCCGGCATCCAGAGCGACCGCAACGACCGTGACGAAAGCTGGAACGTGATGCTGCGCGAGCAGCTCAATGTCGCCGAAGTCACGCTCTCCAGCGTGCTCGCTTCCAAGCGGGTGAGCTTGCGCCAGCTCACTGGCCTGAAGGTCGGCGACGTGCTGCCGATCGAGCTGCCGGCGCAGGTGCCGCTGTGCGTGGAGAACATCCCGCTGTTCACCGGCGAATTTGGCGTCTCCAACGGCAACAACGCCGTCAAGATCACCGCCGTGCAACCGCCCGGCACCCCGACATTGCGCAAAGCGCAGGACCTGCTGCCATGATGACCGAAGAAGAAATCGCCCAGGCCGCCCAGTTCGAACAACTGCTGGCCGAGGATCAACACGCCGCCGCCGACCTCAACCTCGACGTCATCCTAGACGTGCCGGTGACGCTGTCGCTGGAAGTGGGCCGCGCGCGCATTCCGATCCGCAACCTGCTGCAGCTCAACCAGGGCTCGGTGGTGGAGCTGGAACGCGGCGCAGGCGAACCGTTGGACGTGTACGTCAACGGCACGCTGATCGCGCATGGCGAGGTGGTGGTGATCAATGACCGCTTCGGCATCCGCCTGACCGACGTGGTCAGCCCGAGCGAGCGCATCCGGAGACTGCGTTGAGCGTGATCGCGCTCGTGCTGGCCGCCGCCGCGCCGATGACGCGGCATGCCACGCAGGTCGGCAACCAGGCGCCGACGTCGCCGGGCCTGTTCGGTGCGGTGTTCGCGCTGCTGCTGGTGCTCGGCCTGATCGTCGGCCTGGGCTGGCTGCTCAAGCGCATGCCGGGCAGCGGGTTCCGCCCGGCCGCCGGACTGAAGCTGGTCGCCAGCCTGCCGCTCGGCGCCAAGGAGCGCGTGGTGGTGGTGGAAGTGGCCGGCCAGCAGTTGCTGCTCGGCGTCACCGCCGGCGGCATCAACGCCCTGCACACCCTCGACACGCCGCTGCCGACCCCGCCGCCGCCCTCGCTGCCCGACCTGAAGAAGCTGCCCGATTTCGCCCAGCTGCTGGCCCAGAAGCTGCGCAAGGACCGATGAACATGTTGCCGTTCCGTACCGCCCGCGCGCTGCGCCTGTTGCTGATCCTGCTGCTGGCCCTGTGCCCCGCGTTCGCCTTCGCCGCCCCGGCGGCGGCACCGGTCAACATCGAGCCGGCCGCGGCGCCGGCCGCCGCGCCGG
>DJAN01000247.1:3198-3826 GCA_002429615.1 Lysobacteraceae bacterium UBA6001 | reverse complement strand
GCCAGCACTTCGCGGCGCAGGCCGCGCGCCAGCCCGCGCCCACCCGCGTCGATGGCCTCGAAGCCGGCACCGGGGCCGGTCTGCATCAGCGACAGTGCCGACATCAGCTCGCGCGGCGACAACGCCCGCGCCGGCGCCGCGCCCTGCCCGCCCCGGGCCTGCTGCAACAGCTGGCGCAACGCCGGCGGCAGCACGTCCTGTTCCTCGCGCGCATGCACGTCGATGGCGGTCGAGGCGGCGAGGTTGGTGCGTCCGCCCGACCAGTCGGCGAAGAAGCGCGCGATCCAGTCGGGCGCCGCCACCGCCTCGATCGCACCGGCCTGCGGGATGCCGCGACGCCGCGCACGCGCGCTCGGCAGGTCGCGCAGGCGGGTGACCTCGGCCAGCGACTGCTCCAGCCCGGCGTACAGCGTGCCCACCCGGTCGCCCAGCTGCTGCTCGCAGACCTTGATGACCGCCAGGTGCACGCGCGGCGCCAGGGTCAGGCCCTGGAACGCCGCATACACCGCGGTGCCCAGGTGCTCCGGGCCGAACGGGTTGTTGTCGGCATCGATGCGCAGGCCACCGGCGATGAAGCCGAGGTAGCGGTTGAGCCGCATCAGCTCCGGGCGCCAGCGGTGCTGCAGCG
>DJAN01000247.1:2184-2957 GCA_002429615.1 Lysobacteraceae bacterium UBA6001 | reverse complement strand
CCAGGGTCAGATCCTGCGGCCCCTTGGCCAGGGTGCGCTCCACCGACAGCGGCCGCCCGCTTTCCAGCGCCTGCCAGGCCTTGGCCAGGTGGCCACGGAAACCGGCGGTGACGCGCTCGCGCTGGCGGCGCAGCATCTCGATCGCTTCGAAGTAGTCGCTCTGCCCCGCGCTGACCCGTTCGGCCTGGCGGAACAACGCATCGGCCAGTACGTCCTGCACTTCCATGAAGGCACCGGCCAACGGCACCAGCACGGCCTCTCGAACCTGCTCAAGCAGTTGTGGGTTACGACTGGGGAGCTCTTCGGACAGCGAGTGGATCGTCATGTACGCGCAACTGCGGAGGCGGTGGAAACGGCCGCCGACTGGGAAATGCGCGTGCCAAATGGCCGCCGCTGCCCCCCGATAGCGGTCCCCGATGGCCGTCTATAATTGGGCCATTGCGGTTCTAAAGTGAGATTATGCACACACTTTATTCGTTGCAGGCACTCGACGAACGTCGCTCGGTGCCTTCCAAACAGCTGACCGAACCCGGACCGGACGAGGCCACGCTGATGCGGATGCTGGCATCGGCGGTGCGGGTGCCGGACCACGGCAAACTGGTCCCTTTCAGATTCCTGCGCATTAGCGGTGATTCGCGGCGAAAGCTGGGTGAATTCCTTGCCGACCGCACCCGCGAACGCGACCCCGGCGCGGCGGAAGCGGCGCTGGAAAAGGATCGGCAACGGTTCAGCTTCGCGCCACTGATCATCACCGTGATCGCGCGCCTGCAGCC
>DJAN01000247.1:0-2066 GCA_002429615.1 Lysobacteraceae bacterium UBA6001 | reverse complement strand
CGTGATCGCGCGCCTGCAGCCGGGGCACAAGGTGCCCGAACAGGAACAGCTGCTCACCGCCGGCTGCGTCTGCTTCGCGCTGCTGCAGGCCGCGCAGGCCTATGGCTTCGGCGCGCAGTGGCTGACCGCCTGGATGGCCTACGACCCGGCCGTGGCCGCCCATCTCGGCCTGGCCAAAGACGAACATGTCGTTGGTTTCATCCATATCGGCACCCCGCGGTTGGCCGCGCCGGAACGCGAGCGGCCGGATCCGTCGGCATTGCTCGAAGACTGGGCCCCATGACCCTTTCCGGTTTATCGGCCGACGGCGCGGCGGGCTTGAGCCCGGCGCGGCGGCCGTTGTACCTGGTCGATGCCAGCCTGTACGTGTTCCGCGCCTGGCATTCGATGCCGGACGAGTTCCGCGATGCGCAGGGCTGGCCGACCAACGCCGTGCACGGTTTCGCCCGTTTCCTGCTCGACCTGGTCGAACGCGAGCGCCCGCAGCACATCGTGGTGGCTTTCGACGAAGCGCTGGACAGCTGTTTCCGCCACGGCCTGTACCCGGCCTACAAGGCCAACCGCGAGCCGGCGCCGGAAGAGCTGCGCCGCCAGTTCGCCCACTGCAAGGCATTGTGCGCGGCGCTGGGCCTGGCGGTGCTGGCGCACCACGAGTACGAGGCCGACGACCTGATCGGCAGCGCGCTGCACGCGGCGCGCGCGCACGACTTCCGTGGCGTGATCATCTCCGCCGACAAGGACCTCTCGCAGCTGCTGGTCGAACACGACGAGCAGTGGGACTACGCCCGCGGCTTGCGCTGGAGCATGGACGGCGTCAAGGCGCGGCACGGCGTGCACGCGCACCAGATTGCCGACTACCTGGCCCTGTGCGGCGACGCGGTGGACAACATTCCCGGCGTCACCGGCATCGGCGCCAAATCGGCAGCGGTGCTGCTGGCGCACTTCGGCAGCCTCGATGCGCTGCTGGCGCGGATCGACGAAGTCCCGTTCCTGCGCCTGCGCGGTGCCGCGCAGATGGCGGTGCGCCTGCGCGAACAGCGCGAGCACGCGCTGCTATGGCGGCAGCTCACCACCATCGCGCTGCATGCGCCGCTGCTGCTGCCCGCCACCGGTTTCAACCGCGCCAGCGGCGATGCGGACATGCTCGCCGGCCTGTGCGAAGCGCTGCGCTTCGGCCCGATGACGCGGCGTCGCCTGCATGCCGCCGCCGGCCATCCGCTCCCGACCTCCTCCTCGATGGAAGCCCCATGAAACCGAACGATGCCGAACCCAGGACGGTCTACGAAGGCAAGTACCAGCGCATGGTGGTACGCGGCACCTGGGAGTATTCCGAGCGTGTGCATGCCGGCGGCCTGGCGGTGATCATCATCGCGGTCACGCCCGAGGACAAGGTGCTGTTCGTCGAGCAGTTCCGCGTCCCGTTGCAGGCACGCACGATCGAGATGCCGGCCGGGCTGGTGGGCGACACCAACGCCGGCGAGTCGATCGAGGTCTCGGCGGTGCGCGAACTGGAAGAAGAAACCGGCTGGACGGCGGCGCAGGCCGAGGTGCTGTTGATCGGCCCCACCTCCTCCGGCGCCAGCAGCGAGAAGATCGCCTTCGTGCGCGCCACCGGGCTCAGCCGCGTAGGCGCTGGGGGCGGCGACGACAGCGAGGACATCACCGTGCATGAGATTCCGCGCCAGCGCGCGGCCGCATGGCTGGTGCAGAAGATGGGCGAGGGTTACCAGCTGGATGCCAAGCTGTGGGCGGGGCTGTGGATGATCGAACACCATCTCGATGGCACGCCGCGTGGCTGAGTCCGTCCACACTCCCCTGCTGGACGCCGACGAACCGGCGCCGTTCCAGGTGCACAACGCCACGGGCCGCTCGCCCTGGCTGCTGATCGCCGACCATGCCGGCCAGCGCGTGCCACGTGCTTTGCACGGGCTGGGCCTGCCGCAGTCCGAACTGGACCGGCATATCGGTTGGGACATCGGCATCGCCGGCACCACCGCGCGGCTGGCCAAGCTGCTCGACGCGGTGGCGATCACCCAGGTGTATTCGCGGCTGGTGATCGACTGCAA
>DJAN01000220.1 GCA_002429615.1 Lysobacteraceae bacterium UBA6001 | reverse complement strand
TCTTCCGATCTTGCGCCCCAGCGCGTCGGCCAGCAGGGCGCGGGCGTGGTCGTCGCGGCCATAGCGCTCGGCCAGCAGCAGCGCGGCATCCAGCGACCACTGCGCCGATTCCACGCGACGTGGCCAGGCACGCACCATCGCCTGCAGGGCATCGGCCACGAGCTGGTGCTGTCCGGCCAGGCGCGCGCGTTCGACCAGGGCCACCGCCTGTTCGACCTGCGCCGGCGTGAAGTCCGGATCGGTCTCCAGCATCTCGCGCAGTACCGCCAGGGCGCGGCGCTCCTGCTTCTCGGCCAGCAACCGGCTGAGGTACAGCTGGGCATGTTCGCGCAGCTCCGGCGAGGCGCCGTCCTTGCGCAGCAGGCGCTGGTACAGCTCATGCACCGCCAGCGAGACCGCGCGGCCGCGGATCGCGCCCCGCAGCGATTCGCGTGCTTCGCGCGGATGGCCGTCGCGGACATGGCCTTCGGCTTCGTCGAGCAGGCGCTGGTCGGGATCGGTACGCTCCGGCGTCTGCAGCGCCTCCGGCTCGAAGCCGAGCGCCTCGTGGTACTGGTAGACCAGATAGCCGAGCAGGTGGAAGGTCGAGAACAGGCCCCAGATCGCCACGAAATTGACCGCCAGGTCGCTCACCAGCGGCGGCAGGTAGCGCTGCAGCCAGACCCGCGCCATCACGGTGCTGGTCTGGATCACCAGCAGCAGGCAGAACGCGGCGAGGTAAGGCCAGCCGATGCGCAGCGCCAGTTCCAGCGGCACCATCGGGTTGAGCGCGCGCAGCAGGCTGCCGTCGAGCGCGAGCGAGATGACCATGCCCGGCTGCATCAGCACGATCACGCCGCCGGCCAGCAGGGTCATCTCCCAGCTGCGGGTCAGCAGCAGCACGGCGAAGATCACGCCGATCACCAGGAACACCAGCGCGAAAAGGCGCCATACCGCGCCGTCGCCGAGCTCCAGCGCATAGTCTGGTGCGCCGCGGTGGCCATTGGCGGTGTAGCGCAGCACCTCGAAGGCGTAGCGGTAGGTCGCCAGCGTGGTCACCAGCGCGAGGATCCAGCCGACGCCGGGCAGGAAGCCGAGCAGCGTGCACAGCGTCAGCGCCAGCAGCGACCAGAACGCGGCGCCCTGCAGCGGGAAAAGGGTGATGTTCCGGACGCGCGCCCAGAACGGTTCGGGTCGCTCACGACCCGGTTTGCGACGGTCTTCCATGACGCCCCCCTGGGCAAATCTCTTGCGCCCGATTGTGTGGGGCGCGAGGGCGGCGACGCAATCGGGTGAACCCCGACGCGTCGTCGCAGGGCATCGCTCAGCGTTTGCCGCCGCCGAAGATGCCGCCAAGGATGCCGCGCACGATCTGCTGCCCCAGCTTGCTGCCCACGGTGCGCGTGGTCTGCTTGGCCATCGTCTCCAGCAGGCCCTGGCGGCGCTTGGTGCCGAACACCGCGTCCTTCACCGCCTGGCCCCAGTCGTTGCCGGCGGCCGCGTCCTGCTCCGGGCCGCGTGCCGGCGGCGCGTCGGCCTTGGTGACCTGTACCTGCGCGCGCTTGGACAGCATTTCGGCGGCCGACTCGCGGTTCACCGCGGTGTCGTACTTGCCGCCGACCGGGCTGCCGGCACGCACCTGCGCGCGCTCGGCGTCGGTGATCGCGCCCATGCGGCAGCGCGGCGGGGCGATCAGGGTCTGCTGCACCGGCATCGGCACGCCCTTGTCCTGCAGCGTGGACACCAGCGCCTCGCCGGTGCCGAGGCTGGAGATCGCGCTGGCGACATCGAGCTTGGGATTGGCGACGAAGGTCTCGGCCGCGGTCTTCACCGCCTTCTGGTCGCGCGGCGTGTACGCGCGCAGCGCGTGCTGCACGCGGTTGCCGAGCTGGCCGAGGATGTTGGCAGGCACGTCGTCGGGGAACTGCGAGCAGAAGTACACGCCCACGCCCTTGGAGCGGATCAGCCGCACCACCTGCTCGATGCGCTGCACCAGCGCGGGCGGCGCATCGTCGAACAGCAGGTGGGCCTCGTCGAACACGAACACCAGCTTGGGCTTGTCCAGGTCGCCCACCTCGGGCAGGCGCTCGAACAGCTCGGAGAGCAGCCACAGCAGGAAGGTCGAATACAGCCGCGGCTTGAGCACCAGCTGCGCGGCGGCGAGGATGCCGATCACCCCGCGCCCGTCGGTCGTGGTGCGCATCAGGTCTTCCAGTGCCAGCGCCGGCTCGCCGAAGAAGCCCTCGCCGCCGTCCTGGGACAGCCGCAGCAGGGCGCGCTGGATGGCCGCCACCGAGGGCGCGCTGATCAGGCCGTACTCGGTGGAGATCTCCTTGCGGTCCTCGACCACCAGGTTGAGCAGGGCGCGCAGGTCGTCGAGGTCGAGCAGCAGCAGGCCGCGGTCGTCGGCCAGCTTGAACACGATGTCGAGCACGCCGGCCTGGGTGTCGTTCAGTTCCAGGATGCGGGCGAGCAGGGTGGGGCCCATCTCGCTGACCGTGGTCCGCACCGGATGGCCGAGCTGGCCGTACAGGTCCCAGAACACCACCGGGCTGGCGGCGGGCGCGTAGTCGGCCACGCCGATCTCGGCGGCGCGCTGGCGCAGCTTGTCGTTGCCGTCGCCGGCCATGGCCAGGCCGGCCACGTCGCCCTTCACGTCGGCCAGGAACACCGGCACGCCGATCCGCGAGAACCCCTCGGCCAGGGTCATCAGGGTCACCGTCTTGCCGGTGCCGGTGGCGCCGGCCACCAGGCCGTGGCGGTTGCCCAGCCGGGGCTGGAGGACGACCGGGACATCGTCGGTGACACCTTTGCCGAGCAGGATCGGGTCCATGGCATGCCTCGCATTCAAGTTGCGGCGATTCTACGGCGCTGGCTGACGTCGCACTGTACCCGTCCTGCAGCGCGCCTTGCCCCGGCGCGCGACCGGCGGCTACCCTGCCAGACCACACCGCCGCCGTACCCGAAAGATGCCGCTTCCGTTCCCTGTTCCGCGCCCGTGGTCCCTGCTGGTCGCCGCGGCGCTGCTGTCGGTTGTTCCGCCCGCGCTGGCGCTCTCCAAGCGCGACGAGGCCAAGGTCGATGCCCTCCAGGTGCGCATGGCCGCGGCCGAGAAGCGCTACCGCGATGCCCAGGTGCTGGTCGGCAACGCCGACCCCAAGGGTCAGGCCGAGAGCGATGCGGCGCTGGAGGACATGGAGGACGTCATCACTGCCTGCACCCAGCAGCGTGGCTGCGAGATGGGCACCATGCTGGCCACCTACAAGCGCCTGCTGAAGGCCAATGCCGACGCCCAGCAGCAGGACGACGATGGCGCCGACGACGGCCTGCTGGAGGCCGACCCGGATCACGTCGGGCCGTTGGCCGCCGACGTGCCCGAGGCCGCCC
Organism: Lysobacteraceae bacterium UBA6001; assembly: GCA_002429615.1. Lineage (GTDB taxonomy): Bacteria > Pseudomonadota > Gammaproteobacteria > Xanthomonadales > Xanthomonadaceae > Stenotrophomonas_A. The sequence goes on along the minus strand of DJAN01000220.1, from coordinate 1,218 downwards.
GCGCCGCGGCACTGCTCAACGACCATCGGCACGAGTTCGACAGCATGGTCGAGTACAACGCGGCGGTGCAGGCCGGCATCCGCCGCTGGCTGACCGACCTGCGCCCGCAGCTGCTCACCAGTTACGAGAACTACGAGAACCTGCGCGGCATCATGTGGCCGGAATGGCAGCGCCGCGCGCTGCCCGAGGCGCTGCTGTTCGGCATCATGGCCAAGGAATCCAACGGCCGCGTGCATGCCAGCTCGCGCGCCGGCGCGGCCGGCCTGATGCAGTTCATGCCCGCCACCGGCCGTCGCTTCGGCCTGGGCGTGGATGACACCGGCTTCGACAGCCGCTTCGACCCGCGTAGCGCGGCAATGGCCAGCGCCGCCTATCTCAACGAGCGCATGGGCGAGCTCAACCGCAACATCGAGCTGGCGCTGGCCGCCTACAACGGCGGCGAAGGCCGCGCGGCGCGCGTGTATGGCGCGACTGGCGGGCGCAGTTTCTGGGACCAGTCGGTATACGACCAGTTCCCGGCCGAGACCAAGGACTACGTGCCGATGGTGATCGCCGCGGCGTGGCTGTTCCTGCACCCGCAGCAGTACGGGCTTGAGTTCCCGAAGGTCAACGCGGTGCCGGCGACGCTGACGCTGGCGCGTTCGACCACGATCTACGAGCTGACCATCTGCCTGGGCAGCGCCGGCACGCGCGATGGCTACATGCGCGCGCTGCGCAACCTCAACCCGCGCTATGAGCCGGACGGCTGGATTCCGGGCGGCACCACGATCAACGCGACCACCCGCATCGTCGGGCTATACAACCGCTACTGCGTGAAGGGCCCGCGCGCGGACCTGGCGCGCACGCTGATCAGCGCCGACCTCAACCAGGCGATCGTGCGGCCCTCGCCGCAGTCGTTCACCGGCAGCGTGGCGGTGGGAAGTGCGACGCCGATGGCGGGCGTGGCGACCACGGTGGCCACCGGCCAGCCGGCGCCGGCCAAGCCGAAGGCCAAGCAGGTGCGCAGCTACAAGGTGGCCAAGGGCGACACGCTGGGGCGGATCGCCGACAAGCACCAGTGCGAGCTCAAGGACCTGGCCAAGGCGAACAAGCTGCGCGCACCGGCGTATGCGTTGAAGCCGGGGCAGGTGATCCAGTTGGTGGGGTGTGACAAGTAGGAGCGGCTTCTGCCGCAACCGCGCCTTCGCGTTCGGATCTGCCTTGTAGGAGCGGCTTCAG
>DJAN01000221.1 GCA_002429615.1 Lysobacteraceae bacterium UBA6001 | reverse complement strand
CGGCGCGTCGGCGCTGGCCGGCGGTGCGTCGGGCGTCGGCAGCGGTTCCGGCGGCAACGCTTCGGTCTCGCGGATGATGCGGTTCTCGGCGCTGGCGGCCGGGGCTTCGATCATCGGCTCGGCGATCGCCGCGGCGGTATTGGGCGTGTCGACCAGCGCGGAGTACTCGCGCACCAGCCGTCCCTGCCCCCAGTCCACCTCGATCAGGAAGGACAACGCCTTCTGCGACACCGGCGTGCTGCTGGTGACGAGGATGATGGCGCGGCCGCCGGCATCCTGGGAGAACTGGAACTTCAGTTCGTTGACCAGGCCCTGCGGCGGCTCCAGGCCGACGCGGGCGAACGTGGCCGGCGAGGCGAGCGCGACACGCGCGTTCTCCAGTTCGCCCGGCTCGTTGGAGATGACTGGAATCTCGGCCACCAGTGGCTGCCCCGGCCGGGACAGCACGCGGATGTCGCCGAGCCCGAGCGCCATCGCAGCACCGCTGCACAGCGTCAGGACCAGCGCGCCAATACCTTGTAGCGGGCGCCTGGCGCCCATTCCCCTGCGTTTCATGGGCGCCAATATAACGTCGCGCCGGAAGACTGGATACGGGCAGGTGAAGGACGCCGCGCCGAAAGCCCGGCGTCCTTCCCGCATCGCAGCAGGCTCAGCCCTGCTCGGCGGCGACCAGTTCGGCCAGCTGCACGGCGTTGAGCGCGGCGCCCTTGCGGATGTTGTCCGAGACGATCCACAGGTTCAGACCACGCGGGTGCGAGAAGTCCTCGCGGATGCGGCCGACATACACCGCATCGTTGCCGGAGGCATGCGTCACCGGGGTCGGATAGCCACCGGCCTTGCGCTCATCGACCACTTCCACGCCTGGCGAACGCGACAGCAGCTCGCGCGCGGCCTCCACGGTGATCTTCTCGCGGGTCTCGATGGCCACGGCCTCGGAGTGGCCGTAGAACACCGGCACGCGCACCGCGGTGGGGTTCACCTTGATGCTGGCGTCGCCGAGGATCTTCTGGGTTTCCCACACCAGCTTCATCTCTTCCTTGGTGAAGCCGTTGTCCTGGAAGTCGTCGATGTGCGGGATCAGGTTGAAGGCGATCTGCACCGGGAAACGCTGCGGATCGATCTCCTGGAAGCTCAGCAGCTGGCCGGTCTGCTTGCCCAGCTCCTCCAGCGCCGAACGGCCGCCACCGGACACCGACTGGTAGGTGGCCACGTTGATGCGCTCGATGCCGTACTGACGGTGGATCGGACCCAGCGCGACCAGCATCTGCATGGTCGAGCAGTTCGGGTTGGCGATGATGCCGCGCGGGCGGTCCTTCAGCGCTTCCGGGTTCACTTCCGACACCACCAGCGGCACGTCGTCGTCGTAACGGAACGCCGAGGAGTTGTCGATCACCACCGCACCGGCGGCGGCGAACTTCGGCGCGTACTCCTTGGAGACGCTGCCACCGGCGGAGAACAGGGCGATGTCCACGCCCTTCGGATCGAAGGTCGCCAGGTCCTGCACGGCGATCTTCTCGCCCTTGTACTCGACGCTGCCGCCGGCCGAGCGCTCGGATGCGAGCGCATACAGGGTGCCGATGGGGAAATCGCGCTCGGCGAGGATGTTCAGCATGGTCTCGCCGACCGCACCGGTGGCGCCGACGACGGCGACGTTGAAACGACGGTTGTTCTGGCTCATGGGTTGTTGCTCGATGATTCGATAGGGAAAGGAGTTCTGCGCAGCATCGCTGGGTTCGGGGAACCTCCGGTGAAGCGGACGCGGAGGCTCCCTATCGTTTGGCGTCGCCGATTTTGCCCGCGCGCAGGGCCGCACCGGCGGTTTTGCCGGCGTCGATCTGGCCCAGGTTCAGCGCGCTCGGCGGGCGGCCGGCATCCGGTCCCTTGCCCAGCGCGGCGATCAGGTTGTCCACCGCCAGCGCGACCATGCCACGGCGGGTATCCAGGCTGGCGCTGCCGATGTGCGGGGTCAGCACCACGTTGCGCAGCGCCAGCAGTTCCGGGCGCACGTTCGGCTCGCCCTCGTACACGTCCAGGCCGGCGGCGGCCAGGCGGCCGTTGGCCAGCGCATCGGCCAGCGCGATTTCGTCCACCAGCCCGCCACGGGCGATGTTCACCAGCGTGGCCGACGGCTTCATCTTCGCCAGCGCGCCGGCGTCGATCAGATGATGCGAGGCCGGCGTATACGGCAGCACCAGCACCAGGTGGTCGGCCTGCGCGAGCAGGTCGTCGAAGCCGACGTAACGCGCGCCGGTCTCGGCCTCCAGCGCTTCCGGCAGCCGGCTGCGGTTGTGGTACAGCACCTTCATGCCGAAACCGAGCGCGCCGCGGCGGGCGATGCCCTGGCCGATGCGGCCCATGCCGAGGATGCCCAGCGTGCTGCCGTGGATGTCGCGGCCGAGCATGGTCTTGAACGACCACTGCCGCCACTGCCCTTCCCGCAGCCAGCGCTCGGATTCGGTGAGGCGGCGCGCGGCGGCCATCAGCAGCGCGAAGCCGAGGTCGGCCGTGGTCTCGGTGAGCACGTCCGGGGTGTTGCTGGCGATGATCCCGGCGGCGCTGAGCGCGTCGAGATCGAGATTGTTGTAGCCGACGCCGACATTGGCGATCGCCCGCAAGCCGCCGGCACCGGCCACTTCGGCCGCGCCCACGCGCTCGTTGAGGGTGATCAATGCGCCGTCGACCTGCGCCAGCCGCGCCGCGATGTCGGCAGCCGAGTACTTGGTGACATCCGCCGTGGCCTGCACGTCGAAATACTGCCCGAGCCGTTCGATTTCCTCATCGAACAGCGGCTGGCTGACCCATACCCGTGGCCGCGACTCAGCCATCCACGCTTCCAGGGATGCGGGGCGATACCTCGCCGACATCGCCGCATTGCGCGCGATGACGCAACGCATGGTCCATCAGCACCAGCGCCATCATCGCCTCGGCGATCGGCGTGGCGCGGATGCCCACGCAGGGATCGTGGCGGCCGGTGGTGACCACCTCGATCGGCTGGCCGTCCACGTCGATGCTCTCGCCGGGCAGGCGCAGGCTGGAGGTGGGTTTGAGCGCGATCGACGCCACCACCTGCTGGCCAGTGGAGATGCCACCGAGAATGCCGCCGGCATGGTTGCTATGAAAGCCCTGCGCGGAGATCAGGTCGCGATGCTCGGTGCCCTTCTGCGCGACGACATCGAAGCCGTCGCCGATCTCCACGCCCTTCACCGCATTGATGCTCATCAACGCCGAGGCCAGTTCGCCGTCGAGCTTGCCGTAGATCGGCTCGCCCCAGCCCGGCGGCACGCCGTCGGCGACCACGGTGACGCGCGCGCCGACCGAATCGCCGGACTTGCGCAGCGCGTCCATGTAGCTTTCCAGCTCGTCCACCTGCGCGGCGTGCGGCCAAAAGAACGGGTTGTCTTCCACCGCGTTCCAGTCGAAGCCCTGCGGCACGATCGGCCCGAGCTGCGAGAGCCAGCCGCGCACCGTCACGCCGTAGCGCTGTGCCAGCCACTTCTTGGCGATCACGCCGGCGGCCACGCGCATCGTGGTCTCGCGCGCGGACGAACGCCCGCCGCCGCGCGGGTCGCGGATGCCGTACTTCTGCCAGTAGCTGTAGTCGGCATGGCCCGGGCGGAACTGCTGGGCGATGTTCGCGTAATCCTTGCTGCGCTGGTCGGTGTTGCGGATCAGCAGCGCGATCGGGGTGCCGGTGGTGACGCCTTCGTACACACCGGAGAGGATCTCGACCTCGTCGGCCTCGCGGCGCGCCGAGGTGTGGCGGCTCTTGCCGGTGGCGCGGCGTTGCAGATCGTGGGTGAATTCCTCGGCACTGATCGCCAGCCCCGGCGGGCAGCCGTCGACCACGCAGCCGATCGCCGGCCCGTGCGACTCGCCGAACGTGGTGACCGTCAGCAGCTTGCCGAAGGAATTCGAACTCATGGACGGGTCGAGGCCAGTTCCGCGATACGCGCGTTGTGCGCGATCAGCTCGCGGCATTCCACCGCGAAGATGCCCATCTGCCCGACCTTGAACTCGACCCAGGCGAAGTCCACCTCCGGCAGCAGCTTGATCAGGTGCTGCTCGGACTCGCCGACCTCGCAGATCAGCAGGCCATCCTCGGACAGGTGGATCGGCGCATCGCGCAGGATCTTCAGCACCAGATCCAGGCCATCGTCACCGGCACGCAGGCCCAGTTCCGGCTCGTAGGAGTATTCCTGCGGCAGGGCGTCGGTCTCGTCGTTGGTGACATACGGCGGGTTGGTGACGATCAGGTCGTAGTGGCGCCCGGTCAGGCCGTTGAACAGGTCCGACTTCAGCAGGGTGACGTTGTCGGCATGCAGGCGCGCCTTGTTCTCGGCGGCCAGCGCCAGCGCGTCGTCGCTGATGTCCACGCCGTCGACCTGCCAGTTCGGGTTGTAGTGGCCCATCGCGATGGCGATGCAGCCCGAGCCGGTGCACAGGTCCAGCGCGCGATACACCTCGCGCCCGGCCAGCCACGGCTCGAAGCCGGCTTCGATCAGCTCGGCGATCGGCGAACGCGGCACCAGCGCGCGCGCGTCGCTCTTGAAGCTCAGCCCGGCAAACCAGGCCTCGCCGGTGAGGTAGGCCGCCGGCACGCGCTCGTCGATGCGGCGCTGGAACAGCGCCAATACCTGCTCCTTCTCGGCGCGGGTCAGGCGCGCGGCGCCATAGGCCGGGCCGAGATCGTGCGGCAGGTGCAGGGTATGCAACACCAGCTGGGTCGCCTCGTCCAGCGCGTTGTCGTAGCTGTGGCCGAAGGTCAGGCCGGCCTCGTTGAAACGGCTGGTGCCGTAGCGGATCAGGTCGATGATCGTGGACAGTTCGTCGGCCGTGGCGGCAGTCATGGCAACAGCAGGTGGGGAAAGGCCCCCGATTATAGGCGCGTGGCCGCTATCATGAGCGTCTGTTGCAGGGGAAACTTCGGCGCGCGGGCCGCGCCGGCCCCGGGCGACGCCCGCCGGCGGCCTGTTTCCGCCGACCCGTGCCGGTCCCCCGGCGCCCTGGACCGAGGTGACTGGCCGCATGACCCTACGTACAACCGGCATCGTGCTCGCGGTCGCCCTGGCGGCCGGACTGGGCCTGGTGGCCGCGCAGAAGTTCTTCACCGACCGCGCCCCCGGCGCGGACACCGACACGGTGGTGATGTACCCGCAGTCGCGCGCCCTGCCCGACTTCAACCTGCGCCAGTCCGACGGCACCTCACTGGTGCCGGGCGAACTGAAGGGCCACTGGACCCTGGTGTTCATCGGCTTCCTGTCCTGCCCGGATGTGTGCCCGACCACCCTGGCCGACCTCGCCCGCGCCCAGCAGCAATGGACGACGATCCCCGAGGGCCTGCGCCCGCGCGTGCTGTTCGTCTCGATCGACCCGGAGCGCGATACCCCGGCACGGGTGGGCGAGTACGCCCATGCCTTCCACAAGGACACCCTGGCCGCGACCGCCGACGTGCCGGAACTGGAGCGCTTCGCCACCGCGCTGGGCTTTGTGTTCCAGAAGGTGCCGGGCAAACACATGGACGAGAACCCGAATGACTACAGCATGGACCACTCCGCCGGCATCGCCGTGCTCGACCCCCAGGGCCGCCTCGCCGGCCTGATCCGTCCTCCTTTCCAGCCGCAGGCCATCGCCGCGGACTTCACCCGGCTGACCCAGGCTTCCACTCCATGAACTTCACCACCGCCCTGACCTACGCCCTGCCGCACCGCGCCCTGTCATCGCTGGCGCGACGGCTGGCCTATTCGACGAACCCGCGCGTGAAGCAGTGGCTGATCGACACGGTCACCGAGAAGTTCAACGTCAACCTGGCCGAGGCCGCGCAGCCGGATCCGACCGCGTATCCGTCGTTCAATGCCTTCTTCACCCGGGCCTTGAAGGAAGGCGCGCGCCAGGCCGACCCGGATCCACGCCGCCTGGTGATGCCGGCGGACGGACGCATCAGCCAGCTCGGCGCGATCGAGGACGGCCGCATCTTCCAGGCCAAGGGCCAGTCGTTCACCGCCGCCGAGCTGCTCGGCGACGAAGCGGCGGCACTGCCGTTCCGCGACGGCCTGTTCGCCACCGTGTACCTGTCGCCGCGCGACTATCACCGCGTGCACATGCCCTGGACCGGCACGCTGCGCGAGACCGTGCATGTGCCGGGGCGCTTGTTCAGCGTCGGCCCGGCCGCGGTGGCCGGCGTGCCGCGGCTGTTCGCGCGCAACGAGCGGCTGGTGTGCCACTTCGATACCGACTTCGGCCCGATGGCCTCGGTGATGGTGGGCGCGCTGCTGGTGTCGGGCGTGGAGACGGTGTGGAGCGGCGAGGAGATTCCGGCGTATGGGGACCGGATCACGCGCAAGGACTACCGCGGCAAGGGCATCACGCTGCAGCGCTTCGCCGAGATGGCGCGTTTCAACTATGGCTCGACGGTGATCGTGCTGCTGCCGCCGGGCGTGGCGGAATTCGCGCCGCAGCTGCGCGCCGAGTCGGCGGTGCAGCTGGGCGAGGCGCTGGCGACGGCGGGGATCACGGCGCGGCCGACGCCCTGGACCGATCACGTCGAGAACGCCCGCGCCCTGATGGACTTCCCCCTGGTCCTGCCGCTGCTGGTCTGGGGCTATCATCAGGGCCACGACCGCTGGGTCCAGGCCTGCACGACCTGGGCCGAGGCGGGCGCGCCCCTGGCCAATCCGGCCGCGACCCTGCGCTGGAACGCCGACAAGCGCTACCTGGCCCTCCTGGCGGAAAAGGGCGTCGCCGTGCCCGAGACGATCTTCGCCGACCACGTCGACGCTGCGGTTCTGGAAGCCGCCTTCGCCGCGACAGGCGCCGAGACCCTGATCGTCAAGCCGACCGTCTCGGGCGGCGCCTGGCGCACCCTGCGGGTGGCGGCGGGCGACCTGCTGGACGCGGCCCTGGCCGACGCCCCTGTCGGCGGAACGATGATCCAGCCCTATCTCAAGGCCATCGAGACCGAGGGCGAGACCTCCCTGCTCTATTTCGGCGGCGAACTGAGCCACGTCGTGAACAAGCGCCCCGGCGCGGCGGGCGAGTTCCGCATCCAGACCCAGTACGGCGGACAATACCAAGCGCTGAAGGCCGCGCCTCAGGGCGCGCTCGATCTGGCCGAACGCACCCTGGCCGTCATCGACGAAGACCTCCTCTACGCCCGCATCGACATGACGAAGGGCGACGACGGCGACTGGGTGCTGATGGAGGCCGAGCTGATCGAGCCGGACTTCTACCTGGC
>DJAN01000300.1:2547-3184 GCA_002429615.1 Lysobacteraceae bacterium UBA6001 | reverse complement strand
CCGATCAACATCGAAGGCCAAAAAAGGAAAGGGCGACCAAAAGGCCGCCCTTCCCCAAAACCACCCAACCCAATTCCCAGCCGACTACTTGCGCTGCCCTTGGCTGGCATCGCGGGTAGCGCGGAACTCGGAGTCGGCGCTCCAGTTCGGCCACTGGTTCGAATCGGCCAGCTGCATGCCCAGCGTGTAGAGGATGGACAGATCGCGTGCCGCACCGGCGAACGTCCAGTCCGGCTTCCACTCATCGCCCTGCTGGTGATAGCGCTTGGCGGTGTAGTCGTCGGAAGCCGCCTTGCCGGCGGCCACGCCGCCGACTTCCCAGTCCTGCCCGGCCGAGTAGGACAGCGCCGGCACGCCGCGCTTGGCGAAGGAGAAGTGATCGGAGCGGAAGAAGTAGCCTGCCTCCGGCTTCGGATCCGGCGTATAGCGCAGGCCGCGTTCGCCGGCCACCTTCTTGAGATCGTCCAGCAGTTCAAGCTTGGCCGTACCGTAGATGCCGAAATCGCGCGACGGCACGAACGGGCTCATGCCATCCATGTTGATCACCGCCGCCGTCTTCTCCAGCGGATACAGCGGCTTGGACGCGTAGTACTCCGAGCCCAGCAGGCCCTTCTCTTCGGCCGTCACCGCCAGGAAC
>DJAN01000300.1:1991-2377 GCA_002429615.1 Lysobacteraceae bacterium UBA6001 | reverse complement strand
CGGCCGTCACCGCCAGGAACACCACCGAACGCTCCGGCTTCGGGCCGGCGGCGAAACCGCGCGCCAGCTCCAGCAGCGCCGCCGTGCCGCTCGCATTGTCCAGCGCACCGTTGAAGATCGTGTCGCCATTCGCATCCGGCTTGCCCACGCCGATGTGGTCCCAATGCGCGCTGTAGACCAGCGTCTCATCCGGCTTCTTGCTGCCCTCCAGGCGCGCCACGACATTGTGCGACGTGATGACCTCGCTCTTGACGTCATAGCGCGCGCTCAAGCCCTCGCCCTTCAGCTGCACCGGCTTGAAATCACGCGACTGCGCCTGCTTCTTCAACGCATCGAAGTCCAGCCCCGACTGCTTGAACAGCTGCACCGCCAGATCGCGCTGGATC
>DJAN01000300.1:1554-1774 GCA_002429615.1 Lysobacteraceae bacterium UBA6001 | reverse complement strand
ATCGCGCTGGATCCAGCCCTCGATCTTCGGATGCGCCGACGCCGGCTGGTCGCGCACCACGTCGAACATCGTGTTGGTGTTGGAGCTGGCCACGGTCGCCCAGCCGTAGGACGCCGGCGCGGTCTCATGGATCACCAGCACGCCGAGCGCGCCCTGGCGCGCCCCCTCCTCGTACTTGTAGGTCCAACGGCCGTAGTAGGTCATGCCCTTGCCGTCGAAA
>DJAN01000300.1:677-1318 GCA_002429615.1 Lysobacteraceae bacterium UBA6001 | reverse complement strand
CGCCCTTGCCGGTCTCGAAATCCGGGTCGTTGATCAGCACGACCGCGATCTTGCCCTTCAGGTCGACGCCCTTGAAATCATCCCACCTGCGCTCCGGCGCCTTGACGCCGTAGCCGACGAACACCAGCGGCGCGTTGCTGACGTCCACCGTGCTGGAACCGTCCAGCGCGGCGCGGATGGCGATCTCCTGGCCCTGGGTGAGCGCCTGCGCCGGCTTGCCGGCGACATCGAGCGACAGGCTCGGGGTGCCGACGATATCGGCCTTGCGCAGCGGCACGGCCTGGGTCCACAGGCGCTTGCCGTCCTGCAGGTCGCCGCCCGGCTGCAGGCCCGCGGCCTGGAACTGCTGGCTGAGGTAGGCGATGGTCTTTTCCTCGCCGGCACTGGCCGGGGCGCGACCTTCGTATTCGTCGGACGCCAGGACCTTCACGTCCTGGGAAATGCGCTGACCGTCGAACTGCGGCGTGGCCGCGTACAGCGCCGTCGATACCGACAGCGCCAGGATTCCCACCATGACTCGCTTCACCCTGCACCTCTTGAAGAGTTGGAACAACTCCCGAGTGTAGGCATGGCGAGGGTGGGCTGGCATGTGACTTTTGGGCCGGGTGGCTCGGCGTTTCCGTGGTCGCGGCTGAAGCCGC
>DJAN01000300.1:0-529 GCA_002429615.1 Lysobacteraceae bacterium UBA6001 | reverse complement strand
TGAAGCCGCTCCTACAGGACAGGCATCGGATTCACAGCGCGGGCTCGTACCCCTCTCCCGCCCCGACCCGCGACAGCAGCCGCCGGCTGTGCGGATCCAACCCGACCAGCGCCACCTCCAGCCCGTGATGCCGCAAGCGCTGGACCGCCTGCTCCAGCGCGGCGGCCGCGGTGATGTCCCAGAAGTGCGCCCGGCTGACGTCGATGCGCACGCGCCGGCCCGGCACCTCGCGCGGATCGAACGCATCGAGGAACGCATCGGCCGAGGCAAAGAACACCTGCCCGCTCACCTTCCACACCTGCACGCCGTCCACCACCGTGCCGTCCACATGCAGCAGCTTGGCGACCTTGAAGGCGAAGAACACACCGCTGAGCAGCACGCCGATGCCCACGCCGGCCGCCAGGTTGTGCGTGGCCAGGGTCACGCCCACCGTGGCCAGCATCACCGCCGAGGACGTGCGCGGGTGGCGCACCAGCTGGCGCAGCGAACGCCAGTCGAAGGTCTCCACCGACACCATCACCATCACCGC
>DJAN01000266.1 GCA_002429615.1 Lysobacteraceae bacterium UBA6001 | reverse complement strand
TCGCGGCGGTGTTGGCGTCGATGTCCAGCGTCGGGGTGGCGGCCGGCTTGGGCTTGGCCGGTGCGAAGGCGGGGTCGCCCTCCATCTCGGCGAGCATCGCGGCGATATTGGCGTCGATGTCCAGCGTGGCCTCCGCGACCGGGCGCGCTTCTGTAGGAGCGGCTTCAGCCGCGACCTCGTGAGCCTCGGCGGTCGCGGCTGAAGCCGCTCCTACAGAGGGGGCGGTGACCGGAGCATCGGCGACAGACGTCTCCGTGACAGAAGCCTCAACAGCGGCGGTATCAGCGACAGCGGCATCCATATCGGGCGCAACGGCAGCAGGCGCGTCCACGCCATGCACATCGGCGCCAGCGTCAGCGGCCACCAGCGCCACCGCGGCGCCCGGTGCTGGTGCCGGTGCCGCCGGCACCGCCTCGGCCAACAGGCCGATCAGATAGTCGTCCAGGGCATCAACGGCATTCATGCCGCCTGCTCCATCGCCTGCGCGTCCTCGGAAAGAATCCACTCCAGCGCGCGGCGGTACGCCGACAGGCCGCGGCCCGGATACTCGCCCGGCGCGCCGGGCAGGGTCAGGGTCTCGACCGCGCAGATGCGCGTATCCACCGGGATCGCGTCTTCCCACACGCGCTCGCCGTAGCTGTCCTGCATCTGCTTCAGCGTCTCGGTGCCGGCGCGGGTGCGGCGGTCGAACAGCGTCGGCAGGATCGACACCGGCAGCGGACGCCGGCGCGAACGCTCGACCATGTCGGCGGTGCGGCTCATGCCGGCCAGGCCATGCAACGCCAGCGGCTCGGCCTGGGTCGGGATGATCAGGCGGTCGGCGGCGGCCAAGGCGTTGATCATCAGCAGGCCGAGGGTCGGCGGGCAGTCCAGCAGGATGTAGTCGTGATGGCGGGCGTGGCGGGTCAGCGCGTTCTGCAGCGCCAGGCCCAGGCCGGGCTGGTTGGCGCTGCGGCGTTCCAGCGTCGCCAGCGCGGTCTGCGCGCAGACGTAGGACAGGCCGGGAATGCTGCTTTCGCGCAGCAGGCCGGACAGGTCGGCCGGCGGCGTGGAGAACAGGTCCAGCACGCCCTTCGGCGGCGGATCCAGCGGCACGCCGAAGGCGCGGGTCAGCGAGGAGTGCGGATCCAGGTCGATCAGCAGGACACGATGACCGAGCGCGGCCAGGCCACGGCCCAACGCGAGGGTCGTGGTGGTCTTGCCTACGCCACCTTTCTGGTTGGCGATCGCCCAGATACGCATCAGTTCACTCCTTCGGTCACGGCAGGGGCCACGGCTGCGCCGGGGCCCGGATTCATCGGGCCGCCCGCCACCGGTGAAAGGGGCAGGGACGGGCCGGCCTGCAACTGCGGCGGTGCCGGGGGTTCCGGCGCCAGGTTCGCTGCCGAGTCGGCGAGGATGATCAACACCACCCGCCGGTTGGCATTGCGGCCAGCCTCGGTGGAGTTATCGGCACGCGGACGGAATTCTCCATAGCCCACCATCGCCAGCCGGCCCGGGCTCAGGCCCTGGTCGGCGAACAGGTGCACCACCGACGCGGCACGGGCGGCCGACAGTTCCCAGTTGGAGGGGAACTGCAGGGTCGCGATCGGCTGGTTGTCGGTATAGCCCTCCACGCGCACGCCGTTGGGCGTCTGCCGCAGCACGTTGGCCAGCAGCGACAGGGTCTGGCGCGCCTTCTGGTCCAGGCTGGCCGAACCGGTGGCGAACAGGATGTCGCTGTGGATCTCGACCTCGATCCACAGCTCCGAACGGCGCACGCTGATCAGGTTCTGCTCGATCAGCGGCGACAGCGCCTGGCTGAGCTGCGCGCTCACCGCATCAAGCTGGCGCTGCGCGCGCGCCAGCTGGTCCTGGTTGCGCAGCGAGACCGGCATGCGCATCTGCGAGGCCATCGATGGCAGCAGGGTGGGATCGGGGCTGGGCGAGGGCGCGGTGGGGCCGCTCTTGGCGCCGGACTTGATCGGCGAAGGGCGGTCCCAGTTCGCGCCCTGCATCTGGTTGTTGCCCACCTGCACCGGGTTGATCGTGCGCGGCGCACCGCCGAACGCGGCGGTCAGCGCATCGGCCATCACCCGGTACTTGCCTTCGTTGAGCGAGGAGATCGCGTACATCACCACGAAGAAGGCGAGCAGCAGCGTCATCAGGTCGGCATACGGGATCGCCCACGCCTCATGGTTGGCATGCTCGTCATGGGCGCTGCGACGACGGGCCATGGCTCAGTGCACGTAGCCGTTGAGCTTGGATTCGATGTTGCGCGGGTTCTCGCCCTGGGCGATGGCGATCAACCCCTCGATGATCATCTCGCGCTCGCCGCTGCTGCCATGGATGACGCTCTTGAGCTTGGCGGCGATCGGCAGGAACAGCAGGTTCGCCGAGGCGATGCCGTAGATCGTGGCGGTGAACGCGGCGGCGATGCCGTGGCCGAGCTTGCTCGGGTCGGCGAGATTCTTCATCACCGCGATCAGGCCCAGCACCGCGCCGATGATGCCCAGGGTGGGCGCGTAGATGCCCATGCCCTCGAACACGCGCGCGGCGGCCAGGTCGTGCTTCTCCTGCTGCTCGACCTCGATTTCCAGCATGCGCCGCATCTGCTCCGGCTCCACGCCGTCGACCAGCATCTGCAGGCCCTTGCGCAGGAACGGGTCATCCTGGCGGGTGACCTGGCTCTCCAGGCCCAGCAGGCCCTGGCGGCGGGCGATGTTGCTCCATTCCACGATCTGGTTGATCAGCTCCTCGCGGTCGCTGGCGGGCGGGCTGAACACCCAGCCGACGATCTGGAAAGCACGCTTGAACACCGCCGGGGCGGTATGCAGCAGGATCGCCGCGATCGTGCCGATAATCACGATCACGAAGGCGGCCGGCGACCACAGCGAGGCGACGCCGGCACCCTTGAGGATGCTGCCGCCGACCAGGGCGGCCAGCGCGAGCACGATTCCAGTGACACTGAGCTTGTCCATGAAGCGGTTATCGGCGGCGGAGGGCCTGGCTTGAAGGCTTAGTGGACGGGGAACGACGAACGTCACAGTTCCGGGTATGCGGTTTCCTTCCGGCGGGCCGGCATGGGAAGCTCGCGCTGGGGATGTGCCGGGGATTGGCGATGGAGACGAAGACGGGCCGGCGCACGCGCTGGCCGGCGTATCTGTTGTGCGTGCAATGGGGCGTGGGGGCGTTCGCGTTGTGCTGCACGGCATGGTGGGGAGAACTGGGGGCCGCGGGCTGGCTCATCTGGGCGCTGATGGCGGTGGCGGCGGTGGCACTGGTGGGCTGGTTCGCCGGCCGGCGCTGGGGGCCGTGGCTGGCGATGCTGCAATGGGCGGTGCAGGTGCCGGTGCTGGCGACCGGAACGTTCCAGTATTTCCTGTGGTTCGGCTTGCAGCTGCACCTGAAGCTGGAGGTCGGCTCGGTCCTGCTGGGCGTGAACGTCTATGCGCTGACACTGCTGCTGTGGACGCTGTACCTGCAACAACAAGCCGCGCGCCCGGCGGGTGCCGCGTCCGGCGGTGTGCCCGCGGTGGCGAAGGCGGAAGGCTGAGGTTCCCGTAGCCATCGACAGGGGCGCGGCACGGCATTTCTGATTGAACTGCTGATCGAGCGGGTGCTGCAGGCCGTGGTCGAGTTGCTCGTTGAACCCGGCATGCAGGGCCTCAACGGCAAGCGGCCACCGTTGCCGGGGTGGCGGGGTGGTCTATGTGCTGCTCGGTGCCGGTATCGATGCCTTTGTTCGCGCTTCGCGGCATGTTCCGACACTGTTTCGCGCCTGTTCCTGCTTGAGCCGACCCAGCGCCGTCAATAGGCTGACTCCATCGAACCGAAGGTGGCAGCACGATGAGCACGAACGAGGCCGATTTCGACATTGATCTGAGCCAGGATCAGCAGGTCTGGCCCGCATTCCATGGCGGCTGGGCGGTACGCCGGTCCGGCACCAAGAAGTACTTCCGCGTCTATCGCACGAAGGCCGAGGCGCTGCGCCACGCGACTGAAATCGCGCGGCGCAAGGGCGTGCGGCTTTTCGTCCACTACCAGCATGGCGCAGTGCAGCGCTGGCGAGACTTCGCCGAGGGTCCCCGTGCACGCTGGCATCAGGCCTACAAGTACTAGTCCCGCCGAGGACTGCGTTTTCATCAACTGTCCGTTCGACGAGGCGTACCGCCCGCTGTTGTGGTCGGTACTGTTCACCACGCTCTACCTGGGCCTGCGGCCACGCATCGCCCTGGAGCGCGCCGATTCTGGCGAGTCCCGGATCAGCAAGATCCTCGAGCTGATCCGGGATTCCCGCTACGCCATCCACGACCTGTCACGGCTGCGCGCAAGCGAGGCAGGTGAATTCTTTCGCCTCAACATGCCGTTCGAACTGGGGCTGGATGTGGGTTGCAGGCACTTCGGCATGGACTGCATGGCAGCCAAGCGTTGCCTGATCCTGGAATCGGAGCGCTATCGCTACCAGGTGGCGTTATCTGATCTTTCCGGGTCGGACATCGACGCGCATGAAGATCAGCCGCGGCAGGCGATGGCGGCGGTGCGGAACTGGCTGGCCACGCAGTGTCGCCCGGATGCACCCGGGCCAACGGATGTCTGGGATGCGTTCTCGGACTTCTGCATCTGGCAGGAGGTGTGGCTGGCATGCCGCGGCTTCTCCGCGGACGATGCCGCGAACCTGCCCGTGCCGGAGCTGTTGCGCAACATGCGGCGATGGCTAGCACTGCCGGCCTGAGCCGGCAGTACGAGGCTCAGTCGCTGGCGCGCAACCCATCCACGTCGAGGATCAACGCCATGCGCCCATCGCCGATCAGCGTGGCGCCGGCATAGCCCGGCAAGCCGCGCAGTGCGCGCGGCAACGGCTTGATCACCACTTCCTCGCGGCCACGCACCTGGTCCACGACCAGGCCGAAGCGGGCCTCGCCGGCCTGCAGCAGCACCACCGTGAGCAGGGCGGTCGGCACCGGCTCGACGCCGAGCCAGCGCCGCAGGTCCACCAGCGGCAAGGTGTGCGACCGACGGTCCAGCACCGCGCGGCCATCGAACCAGCCCAGCGAGGTCTGCGGTGCATGCAGCACCTCGACCACGCGCGCCAGCGGCAGGGCGTAGACGTGCTCGCCGGCCTGCACCAGCAGCGTGGGCAGGATCGCCAGGGTCAACGGCACGCGGATCATGAAGCGGCTGCCGCGGCCCAGCTCGGACTGGATCTGGATCGTGCCGCTCAACTCGCGGATGCGCGACTGCACCACGTCCATGCCGACGCCGCGCCCGGAAATGTCGGTGACTTCGGCCTTGGTGGAGAAGCCGGGCAGGAAGATCAGGTGCAGGCACTCGTCGGTGCTCAGGCGCGCCGCTGCTTCGGCATCGATCAGGCCCTTTTCGCGGGCCTTCTCGCGCAGGCGTTCGGGGTCGATGCCGGCACCGTCATCCTGTACTTCGATGCTGACGTAGTCGCCTTCCTGCTGCGCGGACAGCCGCACATGGCCGCTGCGCGGCTTGCCGGAGGCATCGCGCAGCGCGGGCGCCTCGACGCCATGGTCGATGGCGTTGCGCACCAGGTGCACCAACGGGTCGGCCAGCGCCTCGACGAGGTTGCGGTCCAGTTCGGTCTCGGCGCCGATCAGTTCGAGATCGACTTCCTTCTGCAGCGAACGGGCCACGTCGCGCGCCACCTTGGGAAAGCGCGAGAACACCTTGCCGACCGGCTGCATGCGCGTGCGCATCACCGCCGACTGCAGGCGCGCGGTGGCGATGTCCAGCACGCTGACCGCGCGGTCCAGTTCCTCATCCCGCAGGCGGGTGCGCAGGGTCTTCAAGCGGTTGCGCGAGAGCACCAGTTCGCCGATCAGGTTGACGATCGCGTCCAGGCGCTTGGTGTCCACGCGCACGGTATGTTCGACTTCCGCGGCCGGCTTGGCGGCGGCGGCCGGCTTGGGCGCGGCGACGGCAGCCGTGGCCGGCGTCGCCGGCAACGGTTTGGCGCCCGGCGCGTCAGTGCCGTGCAGGGCGTCGAGCAGATTCTCGAATTCGTCCTCGCTGATCAGATCGCCGCCGCTGGCAGCTGCCGCTACCGGCGCGGCCGCCACGACCGGCGCCGCGCCATGCGCGTCGAACTGTGCGATCAGCGCCGGCGGGGCATGCGTGGGCTCGCGCCCCGCCGAGACCGCGTCGAGCATCGACTGCAGGTAATCCAGCGATTGCTGCGCGGCATCGAAGTGCTGCGCCAGCAGTTGGATTTCGCCCGAACGCGCCTTGCCGAGCGTGTCCTCGGCGGCGTGGCACAGCTCGACCATCGCGTGGATCGCCAGAAAACCGGCGCCGCCTTTCAGCGTGTGGAAACCACGGAACACCGCGTTGAGCTGTTCGTTGTCTTCCGGTGCCTGTTCCAGCGACACCAGCTGTTCGCCGAGGCGATCCAGGATTTCCTGGGCCTCGACAATGAAATCCGCTGCGATGTCGTCTGGTACGGCACTCATGATCTACAGCCCCAGCGTGGAAAGCAGGTCGTCGGCGTCCACCTGCGAGACCGCATGGCGATCCAGGCCGCTCACGGCCGGGCCCGCCAGGCCGTTCTTCTCGCCCGGCGCTTCCTTCGGCGGCAGGCCGAGCGCGCCGAAACCTTCATGCACGCGACGCACGATGCCGGCGACGCGACGGATGATCTGGCCGGTGAGGTCCTGGAAGCTCTGGGTGAGCGCCATTTCGGTCAGGTTGTGGCGGATCTTGTCGAGCAGTTCGGTCTGTTCGCCCTGCAGGCCGCCGGCGGCGAGCTGGTCGGCCAGCTTGCGGCATTCCTCGGCCAGGTCCAGCGTGCGGTGGCTGGCCTGTTCGGTCATCGCCACGACGTGGTCCAGGCGTGCGCAGGCATCGTCCAGTTCGCCAGCTTCGCTGGGCACCGTCGGCAACTCGCCTAGCGCCTGGCCAAGTTCGCGTGCCAGGCGGCTCAGGCCCTGCATCATCGGACGGGTACGCCACGCGGCCAGCGTGTCGATCTCGCGCCGCCAGGCGCTCTCATCGCCGCTTTCCAGCGCGTCCAGCGCGCCCTGCAGCCGCTCGATCAGCAGCCGGCGCTCTTCCTGTGCGTCCACGGTGGTCATCAGGCGGTGGCCGTCAGGCGTTCGAAGATCTTGCCGAGCTTCTCCTCGAGCGTCTGCGCGGTGAACGGCTTGATGATGTAGCCGTTCACGCCGCTCTGCGCGGCCTCGATGATCTGCTCGCGCTTGGCTTCGGCGGTCACCATCAGCACCGGCAGCGTGCGCAGCTTGTCGTCGGCGCGGATCGCCTTCAGCAGCTCGATGCCGGTCATGCCCGGCATGTTCCAGTCGGTGACCACGAAATCGAAGGGGCCCGAGCGCAGCGCGGCGAGGGCGCTGTTGCCGTCCTCGGCCTCGGCGGTGTTGGTGAAGCCCAGATCGGCGAGCAGGTTCTTGACGATGCGTCGCATCGTCGAGAAGTCGTCCACGATCAGGATCCGCATGTTCTTGTTCACTTCAGGCTCCAAAAGCGTTGGGAAGGGGAGGCAGGGAAGGGGTAGCCGCCAAGCATACGGTGCTGGCGCGCTTCGATCCCGGTTCCGCGTTCCGTTTCATCATTCATCGTCTTGCACGCCGGCATCGGCCAGCTCGAACGTCTTCAGGCGACCGCGCAGGCGCACCATCGCCTGGCCATGGATCTGGCACACGCGCGATTCGCTCACGCCGAGCACGGCGCCGATTTCCTTCAGGTTCAATTCCTGCTCGTAGTACAGCGACAGCACCAGCTGCTCGCGTTCGGGCAGCTGGCCGATGGCCTTGCCCAGCTCGCGGCCGAACTCGCCACGCTCGAACAGCTGCTGCGGGTTCGGGCCACCACGCGCGATGGTGTCCAGCTCGCCGTGGTCCTCCACGCGCGACTCCAGGCTCAGCACCTGGCCGCGCGCGGCGTCCTCCATCAGCCGCAGGTATTCGGGCAGCGGCATCTCCATCGCGGCGGCCACCTCGGTGGCGGCGGCGGCGCGGCCGGTGCTCTGCTCGATCTTGCGGATCGCCGCGGCGGCATCGCGGGCGCGGCGGTGCACCGAGCGCGGCACCCAGTCGCCGCGGCGGATTTCATCGATCATCGCGCCACGGATGCGGATCGAGGCGTAGGTCTCGAAGGAAGCGCCCTGGTCGGCGTCATACGAGCGCGAGGCCTCGATCAGGCCGATCATGCCGGCCTGGATCAGATCATCGACCTCGACGCTGGCCGGCAGGCGCGCGGCGAGATGATGGGCGATGCGGCGCACCAGGTCGGCGTGCTGGGTGACGCACTCGCTGGCGTCACTGGCACGCTGCACCGCACGGTACTGCGCCGCGGCGTTCATGCCGCCACCCCGCGCTGGATGATGCGCTCGACGAAGAACTCGACATTGCCGCGCGGCGCGGTCGGTGCCTGCCAGCGCGAGGTGCGGCGGGCGATCTCGGCGATCGCCTGCGCCGACGGGCTGGCCGGATAGGCCTTGATGACGGGTTGCTGGCGCTGCACGGCCAGGCGCAGCCAGTCGTCCTGCGGCACGTGGCCGAGGTAGTTCAGCGACACGTCGCCCAGGAACTTCTCGCACACGCGCGAGAGCTTGTCGTACAGCAGGCGACCCTCGTTGGGGTCGCGCACCATGTTGGCGACAATCTGCAGGCGGTCCACGCCGCGTTCGCGCGAGAGCACCTTGATCAGCGCGTAGGCGTCGGTGATCGAGGCCGGCTCGTCGCAGACCACCACCACGGTGTCCTGGGCGGCCTGGCAGAAGGTCAGCACGCTGTCGGTGATGCCGGCGGCGGTGTCGATGACCATCACGTCCAGGTCGCGTTCCAGTTCGGAGAACACGTTGACCAGGCCGACATGCTGCGCCGGGGCCAGCTCGGCCATGTGCCGGCGACCGGACGCGGCCGGGACCACCAGCACGCCGCCGGGGCCTTCGAGCAGCACCTCCTCCAGCGTGCAGCGGCCGGCGATCAGGTCGGCCAGGGTGAACTTCGGCGACAGGCCGAGGATCACGTCGAGGTTGGCCAGGCCCAGGTCGGCGTCCAGCAGCAGGGTGCGCTTGCCCATGTCGGCCAGCGCCACGGCCAGGTTCGCCGACAGGTTGGTCTTGCCGACGCCACCCTTGCCGCCGGTCACGGCGATGGTCCGCACCGGGCCCAGGGGCTCGCTACGGGTCGCTGTCAGCGGAAAGGCGTTGGTCAGGTGGGCGTATTCACGCGACGGCATGGTTCTGCTCCGGAGTACAGGGCTTATCGGCAGCACGGCGCAAATCTTCAAGGCGCAGCACCAGGCTGGCCGCATTGGCCCGGTGCAGGTCGTCGGGGACGCGTTGGCCGTCGGTCACCCAGGTGATCGGCAGCTGGTGGTCCACGACCACGGAAAGGGCACTGCCGAAGCGGCCGGTCTCGTCCAGCTTGGTCAGCACCACGCCCTGCGGGCGGGCAGCGGCGAAGCGGCGGACGACCTCGTCCAGGTCGGCGAAGTGGGCATTGGCCGGCAGCACTAGCAGCGAGGTCACCTGGCGCGCGCCGCGCAGCCAGTTGAGCTGGGCGGCCAGGGCACGGTCGCGCTGGCCCATGCCGGCGGTGTCGATCAGCACCAGCTTGTAGTCGGCCAGGCGTTCGAGCAGTTCGATCAGGCCCTGGTCGCTGTCGGCCTCGTGCACGGCGATGCCGAGCTGGCGGCCATAGCTGTAGAGCTGCTCGCGGCCGCCGACGCGCTGGGTGTCGGTGGTGACCAGGGCCACGTCGCGCGGTGCGTGCTCGGCGGCGAAGCGCGAGGCGAGCTTGGCGATGGTGGTGGTCTTGCCGGCGCCGGTCGGACCGACCAGGGCGATCACGCCGCCGGTCAGCAGCGGGTCGACCGGGGCGATCGGCAGGCGCTTGGACAGCAGCCCCAGCATCAGCCCGCGCCCGCGCGGCAGTTCGGTTTCCGGCGGGATCTGCAGGGTGATGTCGCGGGTCAGGCCGGCATCGAAGCCGTAGTCGTCCAGCAGTTCCAGTGCCTGGGCACGCACCGGCGAACCGCGCAGGCGTTCGTCGGTGAGGCGGTTCATTTCGCGCTCGATCATCTGGCGCATCAGTGCCAGCTCATCGCGCAGCTGCGCCAATTGTTCGTCGCTCTGCGGCGCCGGGGTCACCGGCACCGCGACCAGCGCCGGGGCGGCCAGCGGCGGGGCTTCCGCCGCCA
>DJAN01000264.1:3013-3688 GCA_002429615.1 Lysobacteraceae bacterium UBA6001 | reverse complement strand
GAAGCCGCTCCTACAAAAAGCACAGACCGAAAAACACAGAGCAAAAAGCACAGGCCGAAAAGCACAGGCCTAAAAACCCGCAAGCAAGCGCGCAGCCCTACCCCGCCTGCTCCACCAGACTGGCCAGCTCCTCCTCATCGAAGCCCGCCAGCAAGCGCGCTTCCATGTTGAACGGCCCATGCAGGTAACCCCCGGCGTACTCGCGCAGCAGTTCCTTGAAGCGCGCACGCGGCTCCACGCCCGCGCGCAGGCAATACCAGCGGTACCAGCGCGAACCCGCCGCCACATGCCCCACTTCCTCGCGCAGGATGATCTCCAGGATGTCCGCCGTAGCCGCATCGCCCAGTGAACGCAGCTTGGTGATCATTCCCGGCGTCACGTCCAGCCCGCGCGCCTCCAGCACACGCGGCACCAGCGCCATGCGCGCCAGACCGTCGTGCGCGGTCTTCTCGCACATCTCCCACAAACCGTTGTGGGCATCGAAATCGCCGTAGTCATAGCCGTACTCGCGCAATCGCGCGCGCAGCAACGCGAAGTGGCGTGATTCATCGTCCGCCACCGACACCCAGTCGGCCTGGAAAGGCGACGGTGGCGCGCGGAAGCGATACACCGCATCCCAGGCCAGGTCGATGGCATTGAGTTCAATGTGCGCGATGGCATGCAGGAACGCCGCGC
>DJAN01000264.1:0-2858 GCA_002429615.1 Lysobacteraceae bacterium UBA6001 | reverse complement strand
TGGCATGCAGGAACGCCGCGCGCCCCTCGGCACTACCCAGTCCACGGCGCGGCAGCTCGCGCGGATGCACCAGCCGCGGCAGCGCCGGACGCCCCGGCATGCGGATCGGTTCCGGGTCGGGCGCGTCAGCCGGCATCGCCAGTTCGCCGCGACGGAACGCCGCGGCATAGCGCTGGGTCAGCGCGACTTTCTCAGTCGGATCCACTGCCGCCAGGCAGCGCTCGGCCGCCTGCAACAGGTTCTCGGGCAGGGCTGCGTCCATGGCCGCCTGCGCGCCGCGATCAGGCGCGGCGCTTGTGCTTGGCTTCGTCCGAACGCAGCTGCTGGATGCGCTCGAAATACCCCGGCTCGATGCCGGTGGTGTAGCGGCCGTTGAAGCAGGAGGAATCAAATTCCTTCAGCGCAGGGTTGCCCTCGCGCACCGCGCTCTCCAGGTCTTCCAGGTCCTGGTAGACCAGCCAGTCGACGCCGAGGAATTCCTGCACGTCCTGCTCGGTGCGGTTGTGCGCGACCAGTTCCTCGGCCGCCGGCATGTCGATGCCATAGATGTTCGGATAGCGTACCGGCGGCGCCGCCGAGGCCAGGTAGACCTTGCGCGCACCCGCTTCACGCGCCATCTGCACGATCTGCCGGCTGGTGGTGCCGCGCACGATCGAGTCGTCCACCAGCAGCACCACGCGGTTGCGGAACTCCAGGTGGATCGGGTTGAGCTTGCGACGCACGGATTTCACCCGCTCGCCCTGCCCCGGCATGATGAAGGTGCGGCCGACGTAGCGGTTCTTGACGAAGCCCTCGCGGTACTTCACCCCGAGCACGTTGGACATCTCCAGCGCGGCATCGCGCGAGGTGTCCGGGATCGGGATGATGGTGTCGATGTCATGGTCCGGGCGCAGGCGCAGGATCTTCTCGCCGAGCTTCTGCCCCATGCGCATGCGCGCCTTGTGCACGGACACATTGTCGATCATCGAGTCCGGGCGGGCGAAATAGACGTATTCGAAGATGCAGGGGGTGTGCTCCACCGCCGGCGCGCACACTTCGGAAAACAGCTCGCCGCGCGCGGTGATCACCAGCGCTTCGCCAGGCTGCACGTCACGCACGCGCTGGAAGCCGAGGATGTCCAGCACCGACGACTCCGACGCCACCACGTATTCCTCGCCTTCGGCGTGCGCACGCTTGCCCAGCACCAGCGGACGGATGCCGTGCGGATCGCGGAACGCCACCAGGCCCAGGCCGAGCACCACGCTGACCACGGCGTAGCCACCCTTGCAGCGGCGGTGCACGCCGGCCACGGCGCGGATCGCCGCTTCCGGGGTCAGCATGCCCTGCGCATCGAGCTCATGCGCGAATACGTTCAGCAGCACTTCGCTGTCCGAATCGGTGTTGATGTTGCGCCGGTCTGCCTCGAACACCTGCTTGCGCAGGGTCTCGGTGTTGATCAGGTTGCCGTTGTGGGCGAGCGCAATGCCGTAGGGCGAGTTCACGTAGAACGGCTGCGCTTCGTCCATGCCTTCGGAACCAGCGGTCGGATAGCGGCAGTGGGCGATGCCCACGCGGCCTTCCAGTACCGCCATCTTGGTTTCGTCGAAGACGTCGCGGACCAGGCCGTTGGCCTTCTGCACGCGCAGGCGCGTGCCATCCGCGGTGGCGATGCCCGCGGCATCCTGGCCACGATGCTGCAGGACGGTCAGGCCGTCATAAAGCTGCCCGGCCACGTTCTGGTTGCCGACAATACCGACGATGCCACACATGTTGCGTGATCTCCGCTGGGGCTTGCGCCCTCAATGTGAAGGTGGCCGTGCCTGGCCGTGGGGGTCGGCCCGCCGAGGGCCGTGTTCGCCGTCGCGCGCAGGCGTCGGCTCGATGTTGGTGGGCAGCGCCGTGGCAGGTTCCGCCACGGCCGTGTCGCCGCCCTGTCCCACGTGGCCTTCCGCCGCGGGCACTGCGACGGGCTGTCCCGTCGCGGAGAGGTGGTCATTATCGCCCGGCAGGGCCAGCTTGCCCAAATCCGCCACCGGAACGGACCAGTCCGGCAACTGCGCGCGCATCCAGTGCGCGCCCGGTGCCAGCCAGGGCACCACCTGCGACTGCTGCCACGTCGGCTCCTGCGGCAGCGAGCTGTAGCCCATCAACAGCACCAGCACGCAGGCCAGCACCACGCCACGCACCGCGCCGAGCCCGAAGCCGGCGATCCGGTCCAGCCCGCCCAGGCGCACCGCATTCACCGCCGCGCGGATCAGCCAGCCGACGATCGCCACCGAGGCGAACACCGCGATGAACACGCCGCCATAACCGCACATGTACTGGGTCAGCGAAGGATGCTGCCCCTGCGCCAGCCAGTGCGCCGCGGCGCCGCCGAACAGGAACGACAGCCACACCGCCAGGATCCAGGACAGGGTGCCGACCACGATGCCGATGAAGCCGCGGAACAGCCCCAGCAGCGCCGACAGCCCGATCACGCCCAGCAGTACCAGATCGATCACGCCGCGCTCCGTGCGTCAGGGTCGGCCCCACCGCCAGGTGCTGCCGCCCCGTGGATGGGTACGGGCCACGGCGGAATCAAGGCCGGGCTCAAGGGTGCGGCCGCACCATGCCGGCGATGCCGACCTTGGCGGCGACCTGCGCCTTCAGCTGCTCGGCGTCGGCCCGGTTGGCGACCGGCCCGACCCGCACCCGGCTCAGCGTGCCCTTGTCGGTACGCACCTGCTCGACAAAGGCGCTGAAACCCGCGGCACGGACGCGATCCCGCAGGGCGTTGGCGTCCTCGACCCGGCCAAAGGCACCGAGCTGCACGGCGAAACCGACGCCGCTGGCCGCGGGCGCGGCGGGCGCGCTCGGGGTGGCCGGCTTGGTGACCGGTG
>DJAN01000262.1 GCA_002429615.1 Lysobacteraceae bacterium UBA6001 | reverse complement strand
CGCGGTGCGCGCCTGCGTCTGGCGCTGCAGGACCTGGGGCCGATCTTCGTCAAGTTCGGGCAGATCCTGTCCACCCGTCGCGACCTGGTGCCGCCGGATGTCGCCGATGAGCTGACCCTGCTGCAGGATCGCGTGCAGCCGTTCGACGGGCAGACCGCGCGCGCCATCGTCGAGCAGGCGCTGGGCCGGCCGATCGAGGTCGCCTTCGCCAGCTTCGACACCACGCCGCTGGCGTCGGCCTCGATCGCCCAGGTCCATGCCGCCACCTTGCCGGACGGCCGCCAGGTGGTGGTCAAGGTGCTGCGCCCGACCATCGAGCAGCAGATCGACGCCGATATCGCCCTGCTCAAGTCGCTGGCCGCGCTGGTCGACCGCACCCACCCGCGCGCGGAGAAGATCCGTCCGCGCGAGGTCGTGGCCGAGATCGAGAACACGCTGGCGGCCGAACTCGACCTGCAGCGCGAGGGCGCCAACGCCAGCGTGCTGCGCCGCTTCTGGTTGGACTCGGACGACCTGTACGTGCCGGAAGTGATCTGGACGCATACCGCCGAGCGCGCGCTGACGCTGGAGCGCGTGTACGGCATCCCGTCCGACGACATCACCGCGCTCGACGCCGCCGGCATCGACCGCAAGGTGCTGGCCGCCAAGGGCGTGCGGGTGTTCTACACCCAGGTGTTCCGCGACAACTTCTTCCACGCCGACGCGCACGCCGGCAACATCTGGGTCGACAGCGACCCGGAGCGGCGCCTCAACCCGCGCTTCATCGCGCTGGACTTCGGCATCATGGGCCAGCTCTCGCAGGAGGATCAGTACTACCTCGCCGAGAACTTCATGGCCATCTTCAACCGCGACTACCGGCGCATCGCCGAGCTGCACGTGGAGGCGGGCTGGATGCCGTCCAACGTGCGCATCGACGAGCTGGAGGCGGCCGCGCGTTCGGTGTGTGAGCCGTACTTCACCCGGCCGCTGTCGCAGATCTCGCTGGCCGAGGTGCTGCTCAAGCTGTTCCGGGTCGCGCAGCGCTATCAGCTCACGCTGCAGCCGCAATTGATCCTGCTGCAGAAGACCCTGCTCAACATCGAGGGCGTCGGCCGCCAGCTCGATCCGCAGCTGGACATCTGGGCGGTGGCACGGCCGGTGCTCGAACGCATCCTGCTCGAACGCTACAGCCCGCGCCGCGCGCTGAAGGAACTGCGCAAGCGCCTGCCCGAACTGATGACGCATGCGCCGGACATGCCGCGCCTGGTGCACGCGTGGTTGCGCCAGCAGGTGGAAGGCGAACATCGCATCGACGTGCGCTCGCAGGAGCTGCGCGCGCTGGACCGCAGCGTGCGCCTGCTGCAACGGCGCGCGGTGATGGCGATCACCGGCGTCGGCCTGCTGGTCTGCGCGGCCGTGCTGCATGGCCTGCATGGCGATGCGCGGCAGGGCGCCACGGTGTGGATCTGGGCCAGCGGCGTGGCCGGCATGGTCTCGCTGGCCGCGGCGTGGTTCAAGCGCTGAGCGCATGGCTTCCAGCGTCCTCGCACGTCTGAAGGAAGAACTGGCGGCATTCGGCGCCACGCATGATGCCGACGCCGCGCATGCGGCGCGCATGCTCAACATCACCCCGGACACCGGCGAGTTCCTCGCCGTGCTGGTGCGCGCCACGCAGGCGCGACGCATCCTGGAAATCGGCACCTCCAACGGCTACTCCACGCTGTGGCTGGCCGAAGCGGCACAAGCGCATGGCGGCCATGTCATCACCCTGGAGCGCGATGCGGACAAGGTGGCGATGGCACGCGAGAACTTCCTGCGGGGCGGGCTGACCGGTGCCATCACGCAGTGGCAGGGGGATGCGGGCGATTGGCTGGCGGCCGCACCGGCGTCGGCGATCGACCTGGTGTTCCTCGACTCCCAGCGCCAGGCCTACGCACAGTGGTGGCCCTGGATCGACCGCGTGCTGCGGCCCGGCGGTCTGCTGGTGGTCGACAACGCGGTATCTCATGCGCAGGAGATCGCGGCACTGCGCGCACTGCTCGACGCCGCGCGTGGCTATGCCGTGTCCCTGGTGCCGGTCGGGAAGGGCGAGTTGCTTGCGGTTAAGCCCGGCGGTCTGGTCTTAAAGGGTTCTTAAAGCCCGCCGCGCATGCTGTCTCCATGGGCCTCCCCCTGCCCATGGAGAATCGTCGATGACGTCGCAATGCCCCTTCCCGTGTCTGCCGGTCCAGCCCGCATGATCGCGCTGGTACGCGAGGCGATGCCTGGCACCCGGCGCATCGCGCCGGCCTGGTCGCTGGAGCGCGTGGATGCCGATGCGCTCGCGCGCCTGTGGGTGCTGTGCCAGGAGGCATCGGCCACGCCGTTGCCGGGCTCGGCGCCCCTGCCTTTGCGCGAGGCGCTGCTCGACGCGCCGTATCGCGCCTGGGCATGGATCGCCCGCAGTGGCGGCCGCGATGTCGGTGCGCTGGTGGCCAGCGTTGGCCTGGATCTCCCCGAAGGCGAGTACTGCCTGCGGGTGGAGGGCCTGTACGTGAAGCCCGCCTGGCGCGGCGGCGGCATCGGCGAAGGTCTGCGGCTGCAGGCCCGCCGCATCGCCGACGACATGGGCTGCACGCGCCTGCACTGGCCGGTCGCGCCGTGAAGCGCCGCTGGCTCTGGATTTCCCTCTCCCTCGTCCTTGCTACAGGAATCACCGGCATGTCGGTTTCCGGTTCTGCTCTCGAATACCCGTTGTCTCCCCAATTCCAGGAAGGTCGTTTCCGCAACGCGGCCACGCCGCGCATGCCGGAAGGACGTGAAACCGTCTCGCTGTGGTGGAAGTTCCTCACTGGCAAGCAGCCGGGCACGCGGCCCTCCGCGCCGATCCCGGTCAGCCCGATCACCGCCGAGGTCCTGGCCGCCGCGCAGGAAGGCGAGCTGTTCCGGCTGGGTCATTCCAGCGTGCTGATGCGGCTGGATGGCGGTTGGTGGATCACCGACCCGGTGTTCTCCGAGCGCGCCTCACCCGTCAGCTGGGCCGGCCCCAAGCGGTTCCAGCCGCCGATGCTGGCGCTGGAAGACCTGCCGCCGCTGAAGGGCGTGCTGATCTCGCACGATCACTACGATCATCTCGACAAGGCCACGATCATCGCGTTGGCCAAGCGCGCCGAAACCTTCGTCACGCCGCTCGGCGTCGGGGATCTGATCCAGCGCTGGGGCGTGCCGGCCGCGCGCATCCACCAGCTCGACTGGTGGCAGTCCTACGACGCCGGACGGATCACCTTCACCGCCACCCCGGCGCAGCATTTCTCAGGCCGCGGGCTGTTCGACCGCGATCGCCGGCTGTGGGCGTCGTGGGCCATCCGCACTCCCGAGCTCAACCTGTTCTTCAGTGGCGATAGCGGCTACTTCGACGGCTTCGCCGAGATCGGCCGCCGCCTTGGCCCGTTCGACCTGACCCTGGTGGAATGCGGGGCGTACGACCCGCTGTGGTCGGGCGTACACATGCTGCCGGAGCAGACCGTGCAGGCGCATATCGACCTGCGCGGCCGCTGGCTGGTGCCGATCCACAACAGCACTTTCGACCTGGCCTTCCACGACTGGTATGCGCCGATGGAGCAGGTCCTCGCCGCGGCGCGCCAGCGCCAGGTGGCGATCGCGATGCCGCTGCTGGGCCAGGCGGTGGATCCGCGCCAGCCGCCGCCGCTGCGCATGTGGTGGCGGGGCGCCGCCGGCCGCGAGCTCGCGGCCGAGTAAGCCTCAACCGGCGGGCGCTTCGTCCTGCAGGGCGAAGCGCACCGCGATGCACAGGCCGCGGCCCTGCAGGCCCGGGCCGGTCTCGATGCGTGCGCCATGGTGGCGCGCGATCCGCGCCACCAGCGACAGGCCGACCCCGCTGCCGCGCTCACCGTTGCCGGTACTGCCGCGGAAGAAGCGGTCGAAAATGCGTTCGCGTTCGTGCGCCGGTACGCCGGGGCCATCGTCGCGCACGCGCAGTACCGCCTCGCCGGCCAGCTTGTCGGCGTGGCAGCAGATCTCGATGCGGCCACCCTCGCCGCAGTAGCGCACCGCGTTGTCGACCAGGTTGCGCAGCAGGATGCCGAGATCGTCGATGTCGGCACAGACCCGTGCTTCCTCGATGGTCAGCACCAGGGTCTGGCCACGCCGCATCGCCATCGCCTCGAACTCGCGCGCGACCATGGTGGCCACGTCCGACAACTCCACGATCGCCTCGCGGCCTTCGTTGCGCGAGGCTTCCAACCGCGCCGAGTCGAGCAGCTGCTGGGCGAGGCGGGTGATGCGTTCGATGCCGCCGTGCAGGCGCTGCAAGGCTTCGCGGGTCTGCGCCGGGTCGGTGGCACGCATCGCCAGCTCGGTCTGGGTCTGCAGCGCCGCCAGCGGGGTGCGGATTTCATGCGCCGCTTCGGCGAGGAACTGCCGCTCGCGCTGCATCGCCACGCCCAGGCGGCCCAGCAGGTCGTTGAACGAACACACCAGCGGCAGGATCTCGCGCGCGATCCCGGCGGTCGGCAGCGGGGTGAGGTCGAGCGGCTCGCGCGCGGCCATGCCGTCGCGCAGGCGGTTGGTCGAGCGCAGGCTCCAGCTCACCGCCAGCCAGATCGCCAGCGCGAACGCCAGCAGCACGCCGATCGCCGAGATCAGGCTGACCCGGATCCAATGCGCCAGTTCGGCCTCCACCTGCGACTGCGCCAAGCCCACCTGCACCTGCACGCGCCCCTCGGCGTCGGTCACCGCATACACGCGCCAGCGGTCGCCGGCGGTGCGCACGTTGCCGAAGCCGGGGACGAAGCCGGGCTTCAGCGGCGTGGTCGGCGCCTTGCGCGAGGCGACCACGCGCTCGCCGCTGGCCAGGCTCCATACCTGGAAGCGGATCTTGTCGAACTCGCGGGTGGGCGCGGCGTCCAGCGTCGGCGGCAGCTCCAGGTAGCCGGCGCTGCCGACATCGGCGATGTTGCGCGGCATCGACAGCAATACCTGCTCGGCCACTTCACGCAGCAGCAGGTCGCCCTGCCGGCTCTGCTGGCGGCTCACCTGGTCGTGCTGGCACAGCAGCCAGATCAGCCAGCCGCCAATGATCACCGCCATCAGCGTCTTGAGCAGCTTGAGCTTGAGCGAGGGGTGGCGCATCAGCCGATCCGGTAGCCGATGCCATGCACGGTGACGATGAAATCATCGCCGAGCTTGCGCCGCAGTTGGTGCACGTACACCGCGATGGTATTGCTCTCCAGCGTGCCACCCCCGCCGTAGACCTGTGCCTCCAGCGTCTCGCGCGGCACCGCACGGCCGCGGCGTTCGAGCAGTGCCACCAGGGTGCGGTACTCGTGCGCGCCCAGCCGGACCGCCACGCCATCGCGTTCGACATGGCGCGAGGCCGGGTCCACGCGCACGCCCTGCCATTCCAGCGCGGGCGTCACCCGGCCCTGGCTGCGGCGCACCACCGCGCGCAGGCGCGCGCACAGCTCATCGCTCTGGAAGGGCTTGACCAGATAGTCGTCCGCGCCGGAATCCAGCCCGCTGATGCGGTCGCTGAGCTGGTCGCGCGCGGTGATGATCAGCACCGGCGTGGGGTCGTAGCGCTGGCGCATGGCGCGCAGCACGTCCAGCCCCGAGCCCTGCGGCAGGCCCAGGTCCAGCAGCACGGCGGAATAGGCGTGCTCGACCAGCGCCAAGCGGGCCTGGCCGACGTCGCGGGCGCGGTCGACCTCCCAGCCATCGCCGGCCAAGGCTTCGGCGAGCGCATCGCCGAGCATGGCGTCGTCTTCCACGAGCAGCAGTTGGGACAAGGGCGGGGCCGAGGCGGGGAAGCCTGGCATGGTAGAGGCAAAGCTTTAAGCGATTCTTAAGCGCCTGCCATGACGGGCAAAGGACCAGACCGGATAATGGTGGGGTGAACGCGATCTCCGATACCGACGGCCTGCCCGGCCACTTTGCGCCCGAACCCGCCCCGGCGCCGATTCCCGTGCTGTACCAGGACGACTACCTCGCCGTGGTCGACAAGCCCGCCGGGCTGATGGTCCACGACAGCAAGCTGGCGCGGGGCGAGGACGATTTCCTCGCCGACCGCCTGCGCGAGCAGTTCGGCCGCCAGGTGTTCCTGGTGCACCGGCTGGACCGCGCGACCAGCGGCTGCCTGTTGCTGGCCTTCGACCGCGACAGTGCCAGCACGCTGGGCAAGGCGTTGATGGGCGGCGAGGTGGAGAAGGACTACCTGGCGATCTGCCGTGGTTGGCCGGCGGAGGACCGCTTCACCGTCGACCACGCGCTGGACGGGGGGCCGGGGAAGCCGCAGAAGAAGGACGCGGTGACCGAGTTCGAGCGCCTGCTGTGTGGCGAGCTGGAGGTGCCGTCGACCGGCTTTCCGACCTCGCGCTACGCGCTGCTGCGTGCCCGGCCGTTGACCGGGCGCTTCCGGCAGATCCGCCGGCATCTCAAGCACCTGTCGCACCATCTGATTGGCGACACCAGCCACGGCGACGGCCGCCACAACCGGACCTTCCGCATGCTGGGGGTGCACCGGATGCTGCTGCACGCCGAGCGGCTGGCGTTCCCGCATCCGGTGGATGGGCGCAGGATGGAGGTGTTCGCCGCGCCGGAAGGCGAGTTCGCCAAGGCGATGGGGCTGTTCGGGTGGGCGCCGCGACAGCCGCTGTAGGAGCGGCTTCAGCCGCGACTGCGGATCATGGCGGTCGCGGCTGAAGCCGCTCCTACAAAAGAACAGGCAAAAGAATAGAAGTGCGGCCCGTAGCCGCCGGGAAGCCCGGACTCAGGGTTTCGCCGGCTTCGTCGGTGCCGGTGCCGGTGCCGGCGCTGTCGCCGGCTCGGCCAGGATCTGGTTCAGGTCCTTCTGCAGGTCGGCCATCATCGGCGTCATCTTCTGCTGGATCGCTTCCATCACGTTGCGCATCAGCAGTGGCGTCTTGTCCAGCAGGCTCTGGCCGGCCGGGCTCTCGTAGAACTCGGCCATCGCGATCACGTCCTCGCGCGAGAACGTGCGCTTGTACAGGTCCACGTACATCGGCCGCATCTGCGACCACGACAGCGCCTGTCCGAGGGTCTGCCGCGTGCGGTCCTGCACCTGTCGCAGCTGGGTCTGCTGCGCGGCGGTGAGCGGGCGGTCGGCGGCGATGCGGGCGAACTGCTCGCGCTGCATCTGCTCCAGCTGCGGCAGCATGCTGTCGAGCATGTTCTGCGCCCGCGAGGCGGCGAGCAGGCGGTTGACGTCGGCATCGGTGGGCGGTGCGGCCTGGGCGCTCCACGCCAGGCAAGCCAGCAACAGCATCAGCAAACCACGCATCTGCAGGCCCGGCCCGCGGACGGAAATTGCGATCATCGTCGTGCATCCTGCTGGGGATCGGCGGCCAGCATACCCCGATCAGTCCGATTTGAAGGAAAAGGCGGCGCAGCGTCATCCGGCCCGATTACAATCCGGCGCATGGCCGCCGAACCCCTCCAGATCAGTCCGCAGCTGGCGATCCCGCCCGGCGAGATCGTCGAGCGGTTCGTGCGCGCCAGCGGTGCCGGCGGGCAGAACGTCAACAAGGTCTCCACCGCGGTGGAGCTGCGCTTCGACGTGGCCAGCTCGCCCTCGCTGCCGGAGCCGGTGCGAGCGCGCCTGCTGGCCAAGCGCGACCGTCGCATGACCGGCGAAGGCGTGCTGGTCATCGACGCGCAGCGTTTCCGTACCCAGGACCGCAACCGCGAGGACGCGCGGGCGCGCCTGGCCGACTTCATCGCCGGCGGCCTGTCGGCACCCAAGCGACGGATCGCCACCAAGCCCACCCGCGGTTCGCAGCTGCGCCGTCTCGATACCAAGCGCGAGCGCAGCCACGTCAAGCGCGGGCGCTCGTCTTCCCATTGGGAGTAACCCTTGAGTCAAACCGATCTGCTGTCCCAGCCCGCGCCGCCCGAGATGCCGCCGGGTGGCCATTCCGCCTTTCTCCAGTCGCTGGCGCGCCGCGTGCTGCGCAGCACCGGCTGGAAGGTGGTGGGCACGCTGCCGAACGTGCCCAAGGCGGTGATGATCGTCGCCCCGCATTCGTCCAACTGGGATGGCTTCTGGGGCTTTGCCGCCAAGATCGCGCTGAACTTCGAGGTGCGCGTGCTCGGCAAGGCGCAGCTGTTCTGGTGGCCGTTGGGCCCGCTGCTGAAGAAGCTCGGCGCCATCCCGCTGGACCGCAGTTCGCCGCAGGGCACCATCGGCCAGGCGGTGCGGCTGATCCGCAGCTCCGAACGCATGTGGTACGTGATCACGCCCGAAGGCACGCGCAAGCGGGTGGAGCACTGGAAGAACGGCTTCTGGAAGATCGCCCGCGATGCCGGCGTGCCGATCATCCCGGCCTACTTCGACTACCCCAGCAAGACCATCGGCGTCGGCGAGCTGTTCTGGCCCACCGAGGACCTGCAGGCCGACATGGCCGCGATCCGCACCTGGTACCGCCCGTGGCGCGGCAAGAACCGCGACACCCTGTAATCGGCGAGGAGTTCCCGATGTCCAAGCGCCTGCGTGCCCGTCTGCTGGGCCTGTGCCTGTCCGCCTGCGTGCTGCCCGCATGGGCGGCCACGCCGGTGCTGGTGATCCACGGCGGCGCCGGCGTCGAGAAAGGCAGCCTCTCGCCCGACGAACAGGCCGCCGCACGCGAGGCGATGGCGCGCGCGCTGCGCGCCGGCCACGCGGTGCTGCTGAAGGGCGGCAGCGCGGTGGATGCGGTGGCGGCGACCATCACCGTGATGGAGGACGCCCCGCAGTTCAACGCCGGCCGTGGCGCGGTGTTCACCCATGACGGCCGCAACGAACTGGACGCGGCGATCATGGATGGCGCCAGTGGCCAGGCCGGCGCGATCGCCGGCGTGCACCGCGTGCGCAATCCGATCCTGCTGGCCCGCGCGGTGATGGAGCACTCGCCGCACGTGATGCTGGCCGGCGATGGCGCCGAAGTGTTCGCGAAGGAACAGGGCGTGGCGCTGGTCGATCCGTCCTACTTCCGCACCGACAAGCGCTGGCAGCAGCTGCAGAAGGCGTTGAAGGAGGAAGCGGCCGGGCAGGCCCATGCCGACCTGGAAACGGCCAAGCACTTCGGCACCGTCGGCGCGCTGGCCCTGGATGCCCGCGGGCACCTGGCCGCCGGCACGTCCACCGGTGGCATGACCAACAAGCGCTATGGCCGCGTCGGCGACTCGCCGGTGATCGGCGCCGGCACTTACGCCAACGCCCAGTGCGCGGTGTCCGGCACCGGCTGGGGCGAGTACTACCTGCGCGCGGTGGCCGCCCATGACATCTGCGCGCGCATGAAGTACGCCGGGCAGTCCGTGCAGCAGGCCGCCGAGGCGGTGATCGACCAGGAGATTCCGGCCGCGGGCGGCAATGGCGGCGCCATCGCCCTGGATGCCCAGGGCCACATGGCTTTCCCGTTCAACACTCAGGGCATGTATCGCGGCTGGATCGGTGCCGACGGTGTGCCGCATGTGGCGATCTTCACGGACGAAGCGTTCCCGACCCCCTGACGCCACCGCTGGCCGGCCTTCACACGGGTGCCGGCCAAGCCACCCAATGGCACATGGCGGCCATCGCCCGAACGCGCTAGGGTGCGCGCACTCGTCGTTCAACCCCGTACTCCCAGGAGTTTCCTTCCATGACGCGCACTGTCGTATTGGCCGCTGCCATCAGCCTGGCGCTGGCCGCCTGTTCCGGTAAAGAGTCCAACCAAGTGACCGAGCCTGCCGCCACCACCGCCCCCGCGCCCGCCGCCGCCAACGTGCTGCTGAGCGCGAGCCCGCTGCCGTTCCAGGCACCGCAGTTCGACAAGATCCAGGACAGCGATTTCGTGCCGGCCTTCGACGAAGGCATGAAGCAGCACCTGGCCGAAGTGCGCAAGATCGCCGACAACACCGAAGCGCCGACCTTCGACAACACCTTCGTGCCGCTGGAGAAGAGCGGCGAGACGCTCAAGCGCGTCGCGCTGACGTTCTTCGGCGTGGTCCAGGCCGACACCAACGATGCGCGGCAGAAGATCCAGGAAGAAGTGGCGCCGAAGCTGGCCGCGCACCAGGACGAGATCAACCTCGATCCGAAGCTGTTCGCGCGCATCAAGACCATCTACGACGCGCGTGACACCCTGAACCTCGACGCCGAGCAGAAGCGTCTGGTCGACCGCACCTACGACCAGTTCGTGCGCGCCGGCGCGCAGCTGTCCGATGCCGACAAGGCGACCCTGCGCAAGCTCAACGTCGAGGAGACCACGCTCTCCACGCAGTTCCACACCAAGCTGGTCGCGGCCACCGCCGCCGGTGCCGTGGTGGTGGATGACAAGGCGCGCCTGGACGGCCTGTCCGACAGCGACATCGCCGCCGCCGCCGAAGCCGCCAAGGGCAAGAAGCTCGACGGCAAGTTCGTGCTGCCGCTGCAGAACACCACCCAGCAGCCGGTGCTGGCCTCCCTGAAGAATCGCGACCTGCGCACCGAAGTGCTGAAGGCCTCGGAGACCCGCACCGAGAAGGGCGACGGCAACGACACCCGCCAGACCGTGCAGCGCCTGGCGCAGCTGCGCGCGCAGAAGGCCAAGCTGCTGGGCTTCGACAGCTACGCCGCCTACAGCCTGGGCGACCAGATGGCGCGCACCCCGGACGCGGCGCTGAAGCTGCTGACCGACACCGTGCCGGCCGCCACCGCCAAGGCGCGCGGCGAAGTGGCCGAGATGCAGAAGGTCATCGACGCGCAGAACGGCGGCTTCAAGCTCGCCGCCTCGGACTGGGACTTCTACGCCGAGCAGGTGCGCAAGGCCAAGTACGACCTCGACGAGTCGCAGATCAAGCCGTACTTCGAACTGGACAATGTGCTGCAGAACGGCGTGTTCTTCGCCGCCAACCAGCTCTACGGCCTGACCTTCAAGGAGCGCAAGGACATCCCGGTGTACAACCCGGACGTGCGCGTGTTCGAGGTGTTCGACAAGGACGGCAGCTCGCTGGCCCTGTTCTATACCGACTACTACAAGCGTGACAGCAAGTCCGGTGGCGCCTGGATGGGCAACTTCGTCGACCAGGACGGCCTGAGCGGCACCAAGCCGGTGGTCTACAACGTCGCCAACTTCACCAAGCCGGCCGCCGGCCAGCCGGCCCTGCTGAGCTTCGACGACGTCACCACGATGTTCCATGAGTTCGGCCACGCGCTGCATGGCATGTTCTCCAACAGCAAGTACCCGTCGATCGGCGGCACCAGCACCTCGCGCGACTTCGTCGAGTTCCCGTCGCAGTTCAACGAGCACTGGGCGACCGATCCGAAGGTGTTTGCCAACTACGCCAAGCACTACCAGACCGGCGAAGCGATGCCGCAGGCGTTGGTGGACAAGATCCAGAAGGCCAAGACCTTCAACCAGGGCTACGCGACCACTGAATACCTGGCCGCCGCGCTGCTCGACCTGGCCTGGCACACCCAGCCGGCCGATGCGCCGCTGCAGGACGTGGACAAGTTCGAGGCCGACGCGCTGAAGAAGTTCAAGGTCGACCTGGCCGAAGTCCCGCCGCGTTACCGCACCAGCTACTTCGACCACATCTGGGGTGGCGGCTATTCGGCCGGCTACTACGCCTACTTCTGGTCCGAGGTGCTGGACGACGACGCGTTCGAGTGGTTCAAGGAGAACGGCGGCCTGACCCGTGCCAACGGCGATACCTTCCGCGACAAGATCCTCTCGCGCGGCAACACCGTCGACCTGGCCACCCTGTACCGCGATTTCCGCGGCAAGGATCCGAGCGTCGAACCGCTGCTGGAGAACCGCGGCCTGAAGTAAGCCGCGCCGGCAGGTGGGATATCGAGCGGGGTGGCGCAGGCCACCCCGCTTTTTTTATTGCCCATGCCAGGCGAACCGTTGCCAGCATCCGGGCGTCACGCAGCGTTCCGCGCGGATGCTTGTTCACGTTCGTCACGAAAACTTAAAATTGCTTGCGGTGCGGGCGTCTCCGCCCGCCGTTTCCCCCGTTCCTCCGCGCGTGCGTGACCGCGCCTCCCCTGCCTGCGGGCTTGGCCTCCATGAAAAAAGATCTGCTGTTCCTGCTGGCGCATGCGCGCCGTACCGCCGTGTTCGCACTCGTCGCCGCGCTGCCGGTGGCGCTGCTCTACATCGACATCCACTGGTTGAAGGATGGCGTCGGCGAATGGTCGGTGGTGGAACTCACCCAGCTTGGCTTCCTGCTTGCCAGTGCGCTGGCCTTCCTGCGCCTGGCACGCCGCCGTCCCGAAGACCGCGCCGCGGCGCTGCTGGTCGCCGGCCTGTTCGCCAGCATGCTGGTGCGCGAGCTGGATGCGCTGTGGGACCTGCTGTTCCATGGTTGCTGGCAGCTCATGGTGGCGTTGATCGCTTCGAGCGCGCTGATCAATGCATGGCGCGATCGCGCGCGTACGCTGCCGGCGATGGTGCGGCTGCTGTCGACCCGCGCCGGTACGGTGATGACCGTCGGCATCGTGCTGCTGGTGGTGTATTCGCGCCTGTTCGGGCTGACCGTGATCTGGCAGGGCCTGCTCAGCGA
Source organism: Lysobacteraceae bacterium UBA6001 (assembly GCA_002429615.1). GTDB lineage: Bacteria > Pseudomonadota > Gammaproteobacteria > Xanthomonadales > Xanthomonadaceae > Stenotrophomonas_A. The sequence goes on along the minus strand of DJAN01000262.1, from coordinate 49,003 downwards.
CGGCTACGTGCGCGTGGTGAAGAATGCCGCCGAAGAGGGCACCGAACTGCTGGCGTACACCTTCATCCTCGGTGCCAGCCTGTCCTACGCGGCGCAACGCCTGCGCCATCCGTCGCGGCGGACCGGGACGGAGGCGATTCGGGGCGACGCCGGCGTGGCGTCGCGGCGCTGAGACCTTAGGCGGTGGTCCAGGCGGCCCACTCGTAGCCGTCGGGATCCTGGAAGTGGAAGCGGCGGCCACCCGGGAAATCGAATGCCGGCTTCACCACCTTGCCACCGGCGCGCTCGACGGCGGCCTGGGTCGCGGCGAGGTCGTCGGCGTAGATGACCACCAACGCGCCGCCCGGTTGCGGCGTGCCGTGGAAGAAGCCGCCGGTGAGCCGGCCGTCGCGGAATTCGCAGTAATCCGGACCGTAGTCCTGGAAGGTCCAGCCGAAGGCATCGCCAAAGAAGCGGCAGGCGGCCGGGATCGAGGCGACGGCGAATTCGAGATAGTCGATACGGTGGTGGCGGTCGGAAGTCGTCATGGTGGTGTTGGCGGGAAGAGGGCGCCAGTATCGCCGCGCGCCGTGGCATGCGGCTTGTAGGAATCGGCCACTCAGCGGGCGTGGGCGTGCAGCAGCGCGCCGGGGGCCAGGCCGGTGAGATCACGCGTGTCGTGGACCAGATGCGCGGCATCGGCATAGCCGGCGGCCAGCGCGGCATCGGTGAGCGTGGCCGCGCGGGGCGCGAGTGCCAGCAGCCGTTGCAGGCGCAGCACGCGATCCAGCGTCTTGGGGCCGTAGCCGAAATGGGCCAGGCAGTGCCGGCGCAACGCACGTTCGCTGCTGCCCAGTTCGCGGGCCAGTTGGGGTAGGCGCGGCGCGTCTCCTGCCGCGAGCCGTGCAAACAGCCAGGCCATGCGCGGGTCGGTGTCCGCAGGTTCGCGGGCCACGGCGTCGAGCAGTGCGCGTGCCGGCGACATGGAACGCGCCGACAAGTGCTCTTCCAGCGCGTCCGCGCGGGACCCCCATACCTCGCGCAGTGCCACCCGTTGGCCGGTGAGGTCCGCCATCGGCACCCGCAGCAGGCGGTATGCCGCGCCGGGCGCCAGGCGGATTCCGAGCAGGCGGCTACCGGGGGCGATGGCCGCCATTGCCGCCACCCGGTCGGGACCGGCGATGAACACGCGCGTGCCATCCCAGATCAGGTCGATGCAGCCATCGGGCAGGACGCGCGTGGGCGCCGAAGGTGCCTGCGATGCGCGGTACTCCCAGAGGCGACGGACCTGCGCACGCCAGGCGGCGGGAGGCTCGATCTCGCGATAACGGGGCGCGTGCGGCATGCGTGCATCTTCCCGCATCGGCGTGCTCAGCGCTCGGACGGGCCGCTGTCCTCGTAACTGCGCGGCGCGAACAGGTCCGGCTGGATCAGTTCGATGAAGGCGCGTGCCTGCGGCGACAGGTACTTGCCCTTGCGCACCACCACGCCGTAGCTGCGCGTGGGGAACCAGTCCTTGAGCGAGCGGGTGGCGAGTTTGTCGTGGTCGGCTTCGGTCAGGCAGATCGAGGTGACGATGGAGATGCCCATGCCCATCGCCACGTACTGCTTGATCACCTCCCAGCCGCCTACCTCCAGCGCCACGGTGTAAGGCACGCGTGCCTGCTGGAACACCAGGTCGACCAGCCGGTAGGTCACCTGCCGGCGCGGCGGCAGGATCAGTGGATAGGGCGAGAGGTCTTCCAGCGTGAGCCCCGGTTTGGTGGCCAGTGGATGGTCGCGCGGGGTGATCAGGCGCTGCTCGAAACGGTAGACCGGCGCGTAGCTGAGGTCGGCCGGTACGTCGAGCATCGAGCCGACCGCCAGGTCCACCGCGTCCTCGCGCAGCAGGTCGGTACCGTCGGCGCTGATCGCGTTGTGCAGGGTCAGCCGCACCGCCGGGTGGCGGGCGCGGAAGGCCTCCACGATCTTCGGCAACAGGTAGAGGATGGTCGAACTGTTGGCGGCCACGTGCAGTTCGCCCGCATCCAGCCCGCGGACCTTGTCGCGGAAGCTGGCCTCCAGCCCGTCCAGGCTCTCCACCAGCGGCTGCGCCATCTCGTACAGCAGCTGGCCTTCGCGGCTGGGCGACAGGCGTCGCCCGCTGCGCTCGAACAGCACCACCCCCAACTCCCGCTCCAGCGCCTGCAACTGCTGGGTGACCGCCGGCTGGCTGACGAACAAGGCATCGGCTGCGCGCGACACCGAGCCGAGGCGCACCGTCTGGCAGAACGCCCGCAACGGCTTGAGCCGGTCGGATTTGTAGGAAAAACGAGGACTTGCGGGTTCGCGGGTTGGCATGGCGTGACAACTATAAGCCAGTCTTATTTAAGGCATTGCAAAAACTGCTTTGTCAAATACTACGCCGTGGCGGCACCTTGGCATCCAGCCCGCACCACAGGAACCGCCCATGTCCGCCACTGCCGCCGCCATTGCGCCCCGCCCGGAACCGACCGAGCGCCCGACCCCAGGGATCACCCTGACCGTCAACGTGGCCGGCCAGTCCGAACTGTTGCCGCCGCCCGTACTGGCGCTGCTGGTCTCGCTGCACCGTGCGATCGAGCCCGGCCGCCAGCAGCGCCTGGCCGCGCGTGGCGAGCGCCAGGCCCGTTTCGACCAGGGCGAGCTGCCGGACTTCCGCGCCGATACCGCGGCGATCCGCGCCGGCGACTGGAAGGTCGCGCCGATTCCGGCCGCGCTGCAGGACCGCCGGGTGGAGATCACCGGCCCGACCGACCCGAAGATGGTCATCAACGCGCTGAACTCCGGCGCCAAGGTGTTCATGGCCGACTTCGAGGATTCGACCTCGCCGACCTGGCGCAACCTGCTTAACGGCCAGCGCGCACTGATGGGGGCGGTGCGCGGCGACCTGACCTTCGATACCCCGGCCAAGCACTACACGCTGAAGCCGCTGGAGCAGCAGGCGGTGTTGATCGTGCGCCCGCGCGGCTGGCACCTGGACGAGAAGCACGTGCTGATCGACGGCCAGCCGATCGCCGGCGGCCTGTTCGACGCGGCGCTGTTCGCCTTCCATAACGCGCGCACGCTGATCCAGCGCGATCGCGGCCCGTATCTGTACCTGCCCAAGCTGCAGTCGATGGAAGAGGCCGCGCTGTGGGAGACCGCGTTGGCCCACATCGAAGCGATGCTCGGCCTGCCGCACGGGCAGATCAAGGTGACCGTGCTGATCGAGACGCTGCCGGCGGTGTTCGAGATGGACGAGATCCTGCACGCCTTGCGCGAGCGCATCGTCGGCCTGAACTGCGGGCGCTGGGACTACATCTTTTCGTATCTCAAGACCTTCCGTGGCCACGCCGACCGCATCCTGCCCGAGCGCGGCCAGGTCACCATGACCCAGCCGTTTCTGAAGGCGTATTCGGAACTGCTGATCAAGACCTGTCATCGCCGTGGCGCGCACGCCATGGGCGGCATGGCTGCGCAGATTCCGATCAACCACGACGAAGCCGCCAACGAGCAGGCCATGGCCCGCGTGCGCGCCGACAAGCTGCGCGAGGTCACCGCCGGGCATGACGGCACCTGGGTCGCGCATCCGGCGCTGGTGCCGGTGGCGCGCGCGATCTTCGACGAGCACATGCCGGGGCCGAACCAGCAGGCGGTGCTGCGCCAGGACGTGCAGGCCGACCGCGACACGCTGATCGCCCCGTCGCCGGGCACCATCACCCGCGCCGGCTTCGAGGGCAACGTCGAGGTCTGCGTGCGTTACCTCGCCGCCTGGCTGGACGGCAACGGCTGCGTGCCGATCCATCACCTGATGGAGGACGCCGCCACCGCCGAGATCAGCCGCGCGCAGATTTGGCAGTGGCTGCATCACCGTGGCCAGCACCTGGACGATGGCACCGCGATCGACCTGGCGCTGCTCGACACCACCTTGCGCAACCTGCCCGCGCGCCTGGGCAACACCGAGAAGCTGCCGGGCGGCACGCGCATCGCCGAGGCGATCGATCTGCTCGACAGCCTTAGCCGCCGCGACACCCTCGCCGACTTCCTGACCCTGCCGGCGTACCAGCGCATCGACTGAGCGCCGCCGGACGACCCCTTCATTTCCACGTTCCACCCCACTACTGGAGTACCGCGATGAGCAAGCTGCCGACCGCCGAACAGATCCAGCACGACTGGGATACCAACCCGCGCTGGGAGGGCATCACCCGCCACTACAGCGCCGAGGACGTGGTGCGCCTGCGCGGCACCGTGCACGTGGAGCACTCGCTGGCCCGGCTCGGCGCCGAGAAGCTGTGGCGCTATCTGCACGAAAAGGACTTCGTCAACGCGCTGGGCGCGCTGACTGGCAACCAGGCCATGCAGCAGGTGAAGGCCGGCCTCAACGCGATCTACCTGTCCGGCTGGCAGGTCGCCGCCGACGCCAACCTGGCCGGGCAGATGTATCCGGACCAGTCGCTGTACCCGGCCGACTCGGTGCCGGCGGTGGTCAAGCGCATCAACAACACGCTGCTGCGCGCCGACCAGCTGCACCACGCCGAGGGCAAGGACGATATCGACTTCCTGCAGCCGATCGTCGCCGACGCCGAAGCCGGCTTCGGTGGTGTGCTCAACGCCTTCGAGCTGATGAAGGGCATGATCGAGGCCGGTGCCGCCGGCGTGCACTTCGAGGACCAGCTGGCGTCGGTGAAGAAGTGCGGCCACATGGGCGGCAAGGTGCTGGTGCCGAGCCGCGAGGCGATCGAGAAGCTCAATGCCGCGCGCCTGGCGAGCGACGTGATGGGCGTGCCGACCCTGCTGGTCGCACGCACCGATGCGGAGGCCGCCGACCTGCTGACCAGCGACGTCGACCCGATCGACCAGCCGTTCACCACCGGCGAGCGCACCGTCGAGGGCTTCTACAAGACCCGCAAAGGCCTGGACCAGGCCATCAGCCGCGGTCTGGCGTATGCCCCGTATGCCGACCTGATCTGGTGCGAGACCGGCAAGCCGGACCTGGAGTTCGCGCGCAAGTTCGCCGAGGCCATCCATGCCAAATTCCCCGGCAAGCTGCTGGCCTACAACTGCTCGCCCAGCTTCAACTGGAAGAAGAACCTGGACGACGCCACGATCGCCAAGTTCCAGAAGGAGATCGCCCGCTATGGCTACCGCTTCCAGTTCATCACCCTGGCCGGCTTCCATTCGCTGAACTACTCGATGTTCAACCTGGCCTACGGCTATGCCCGCCGCCAGATGAGTGCCTTCGTCGAGCTGCAGGAGGCCGAGTTCGCGGCTGCCGAGAAGGGCTTCACCGCGGTGAAGCACCAGCGCGAGGTTGGTACCGGTTATTTCGATGCGGTGACCCAGGCCATCCAGCAGGGCCAGTCATCGACCACCGCGCTGGCCGGCTCGACCGAGGAAGAACAGTTTCATGGCGAAAAGGCCGCCTGACTGCAGCCAGGCGGTCCATTGATCGGCCTCGGGAGGGGCCGGGCCCGGGGCGACCCGGGCCTTTTTTTGTCCTGCGGCACGCACCCTGAAGCGGTTAGTGAAGGCCGAAGTGCACGGCGCACATGTGTTCTCACGCGGCATGAGATTGTGTGTGATGTCACGATGAACACTTTCTTAAGGTGCTAATATCCAAGATCGACCGGCAAAGTCCGCCGGCCAAGGATGCGGGGATGAACTGCGCCAGCGCGGGGCCCGGAGTGGCCGACCTCAACGTACGAGCGACCCAGCCAGATGCCGCGCATGCGGTACTCGAGCCTGCCGAAACCGCGCTGTTCGCACGGTTCGGACGCGCGCGCACGATTTCCGCCGGCCAGCACCTGTTCCGTCGTGGTGACATCGGCACGCAGATGTTCATCGTGGTCAGCGGCACCGTCGACCTGGATTTCGGCGAAGACCTGGTGATCAAGCACATGGGCGCCGGTGAATTCTTCGGCGAGCTTGGCCTACTGATCGGCGACCATCCGCGCAGCGCCGATGCCACCGCCGCCAGCGACTGCGAACTGATCGAGCTGGACCATGCCGACTTCCAGAAGCTGGTGGACCACGATTCGGTGTTGACCGCGCATTTCCTGCGCCGTTCCATCGTGCGCGTGGTCAACAACGAACAGCTGCTGATCCGCCAGCTGCGTCGCCGCAACCACGACCTCGAAGAGGCGCTGGACAATCTCTACGCGACCTCGCACCAGCTCAACCAGACCGAGGAGCTGATCCGTACCGATGAGCTCACCGGCCTGTACAACCGCCGCGGCCTGACCCTGCACCTGCAGGAATGCCGCCGCGCGGGGCGGCGCCCCGGCAACGGCCTGCTGTTGATCGACTGTGACCGCTTCAAGCGCGTCAACGACGAACACGGCCACCTGACCGGCGACCGCGTGCTGCAGAACGTGGCGCACATCCTGCGTTCGGTGCTGGTGGGCGACGATCTCGCCTGTCGCCTGGGCGGCGATGAGTTCTGCGTGTTCGTGGCCAGCACCGATATCGAGGGACTGCGCACACTGGCCGAGCGCATCCTGCGTAACGTGCAGGCACAGCTGACCATCGACGGCGCACCGCAGATCTGTCCGGTCAGCATCGGCATCACCCTGCTGGAAGCGAACGGCGGCAGCTGGAACGACTGGTACGCGCGCGCCGACAGTGCGTTGTATGAAGCCAAGCGCCTGGGCGGCAACCGCCTGCATGGGCTGGAAACGGCATCCACTCTGGTCTGAGCGTTGGGCGAACAGGAGATCGCGCGATGAACGGTGTCCCGCAACCTCTGACCGATTCCCCACAGCTGCGCACGCTGCTGCTCACCGACCTGTGCGATTCGACCGAACTGGTCGAGCGTCTCGGCGATGCCGCCGCCGCTGAACTCTTCCGCGAACACGACACGCTGGTGCTGCGTCTCCAGCAGCAGTGGCGAGGGCGCCTGATCGACCGATCCGACGGCCTGCTGCTGCTGTTCGAGCGCCCCATCGATGGGCTGGGCTTCGCGCTCGACTATCAACAAGGCCTGCGCGACGTCGGGCACGCACGCGGACTGCGTCTGCTGGCCCGCGCCGGCCTGCACGTGGGCGAAGTGCTGACCTGGCGCAACAGCGAAGAAGCGGTGCAGATCGGCGCCAAGCCGCTGGAAGTGGAGGGCCTGGCCAAGCCGGTCGCCGCGCGCCTGATGGCGTTGGCGCGGCCGGGGCAGATTCTGCTGTCGGCGGTGGCCGAGTCGTTGACCCAGCGCGCCGCACGCGAGCTGGGCGAGCGCGGCGAGCGCCTGTTGTGGAAATCGCATGGCCACTGGCGCTTCAAGGGCATGCCCACGCGCATGGAGGTGTACGAGGTCGGTGAGATCGGCCTGACCCCGCTGCGCGCACCCAAGAGCACGCCGAAGGCATGGCGCGATATTCCGCTGTGGCGGCGACCGGCGGCGCTGGTTGCCGAGGTGGCGTTGGTGGCGACGATCGCGGTGGGTGGTTGGTTTTTCACCCGGCCGGAGCCGGCGATCGCTTTTGCCGAGCGCGATTGGGTTGTCGTGGGGGATATGCGCAACCTGACGGGCGATACGCTGCTGGATGACTCGCTCCAGCAGGCATTCCGTATCAGCCTGGAGCAGTCACGATACGTCAACGTGGTGAGTGAGCGGCGCTCGCGGCAGACATTGCGAATGATGCGCCAGGACTCGCCGGGCACCTTCATCGATCGACAGAAGGCTTCGGAGATCGCGATCCGCACTGGGGCGGCGATCGCACTGCTGCCTTCAGTTTCGGATGTTGGCGGACATACCCGGATGACCGTGGAGGTCGTCAATCCAGTCACGCAGGAGACGGTGTTTGTAGCCTCCGCGGACGGACGCGGCCACGATGCCAGCCTCCAGGCCGTGGACGCGGTCACCATGGATCTGCGCCAACGGCTGGGGGAAGGCAAAGCCGCCGCCAGCGAGAACTTCATTCCGCTTCCCGAAGTCACCACCTCCAGCCTGGTGGCGCTGCGCACCTATGCGTTGGGACAAAAGCGTTTCAACGAGGGTGACTACGCGGGTGCGATCGGCTTTTACCAGAAGGCGGTTGAACTCGATCCGCAGTTCGCGCTTGCCTGGCTTGGCGAAGTACGTTGCCGGTTCATCCTCGCCGACACCGCGAAAGGACTCGAGGTGCTGCAGCATGCGCTGGAGCTGAGGACCCGCCTGCCACCCCGCGAGGCGATGTACCTGGATGGCTGGAGTGAAGAGTTGCTTGCGCCGGACCAGGCGCTGGTGACGTGGGTGCAGATGGCCGCGATCTATCCGGACTATGCCCCGGCGCATCACAACGCCTCGATTCTCCTGGCTAGCGACAATCGCTTCAAGGAAGCGCTTCCTTACTCCAAGCGTGTGATCGAAACGGGCAGTGATCTCCCGAACGTCGGCTTGGACCAGCTGGCGCGCGTCATGCTCGCACTAGGCGACTACGACGGCGCCATCCATGCGGCTACGCAGGCCAAGGACGGCGGCTATGCGGCGGCGGCGCGCCGTATCGCCATTGCCGCCGCGGCCAAGAGGAACTTCGTGCTGGCGGAGCGGGCGCTTTCGGAGACGAGAGGGCCGGACCCGGAGGCCAGCATCGAACGGACCAGCGTGGCGACAGACCAGGGAAAGCTGCAGGACGCGCTGAGGTATGCGCAGGCTGGCCTTGATGTCATTGCTGACAAGAATTCATTCGCCTACCGCCGCAACCTGCTGTTGGTGGCTACCGCCGAGAACAATCTCGATAAGGATCCCATGCCGCGCCTTCATGAGGTCGCAAAGCTCTCGCTGGCGGCTCTGAAGAAAGAAAGTCGTGGCGACGCGCAGGACGACATGACGCTCGCACTTTCGGCGGCGATCCTCGCAGCGCGCAAGGGCGAGAGCGGCTTTGCTTCCGGCGTGCTACGTAGCTTGGACCCACACGAAGGGCTGGTCACGGCGCGTATCGCGGATGAGTTGACGGCGGTGGCCAAGGCGTGGATCGCACTGGATGACGCGGGCGATAATCCTGCCGAAGCACTTCGCATCATCCAGCCCTATCTGGATGACAGCTCGCGTTATCAGAGCCGGGTGGTGTCACTCGAAATCATGAAGCGTTCCGGCAACGCCGATGGAGTTCGCCGCGAGCAGCAGTGGCTACGCAGCAAGCGAGGCCTTGCCTACGCTGAGATCGAGTGCGGGTACTGCCTGCAGGTGCTCAACGTCGGCGACAGTAGTGCTGTCATGTCCGCCTACGCCGCGCATCCGAATGTGATGCCGGCTGTCGCCCTGCCGAAGTCGAATTAGGCAGGGCGACAACCCGGGTCTTACTTGAGGGTGCGGCCGCCTTCCTGGTTCGCGTCCAGCATCGGAACGGTCTGGTTTCCGCCGCTGGTCAACATGGCGAGAATCTTGTCCTGTGCGCCGGCGATCACGCTCTTGTCGGCAAGCGTTACCTTGCTGCAGCACTCGGTCACGAAGGCCTTCAGTTCGTCTGTCGGCGCCTGGCCAACCTGCTCGAGCGCAGCGAGCGTATCGCGGGAAAAAAGATCCCGGAACGCATCATCCGTGGAGAGCAGTTCGATCAGCTTGTTTGCGGTATCGGCATCGAGCTTGAGGGTCGGCATGATTGATCTTCTGGTGGTGGGTGTCGATGGTTATCGGCGGTATGTGCTGACACTTTAATTACGCTTTGCGTTGCCATGCTGCCAGCGGAAGACGCGACTAGAATGTCGCTGTTTCCGGCGTTCAATCTTCGCGATTGTGGCTTGGGGAATCAAGAAAGAGAAACGGGCGCTCTGCTTGGCAGGGCCCGGTGGCAGTGCTTTTTTCTCATTTCCCGCGCTAGCTGCGATCGAGTTGATGCTGCGCTTCCATACACCACGCATGGCCTGTTCATATGTCTACCGAAAATTCCGTTCCCTTCATTCGCCGCTGCGAGATTCTTCTGATCGAGCCCGAAGAGACCATCGAGTTTGATCTCGAAAGTCTGGTGAGCGGTGGGGATGGATTGCGTCGAACGCTGCGCTGGCGAGCACTTGCGCCGCACCTGGGTGAGCCGGTGGAGATCGATGCGGAGCAGCGTGAAATGCTGGGGCGGATCAGTCCGTCACGCTGGATGGCCGCGAGCGAATTTGCGGGCGACCCACGTGTGCTGGAACAGCTGATGCAGAAGGGACTCGTTGTGGCCAGGGACTCGGGCGCTCACGACGCCCATCGCTTGAGCGACGAGCGCGTGCGAATGGCGTACTGGCATCCTTTGGGGGCGGTGCTGCACGCGTTTACCCGTTGGGATGAAGTCGACGCGGTCAAGAACATGAAGGACTCCCATACCGAAACCGCGCTGGAAATGCTGGAGTATTTCGGTACGCCCCCCGCCGAAGCGCAGCGAAAGATCGTCGACAATGCGGCGTTGATCCGGCTTCCGGAGGTTCCGAACAACGCTTTCGATGAACTCATGCATCGCCGTGTGACCTGTCGCAACTTCGATGCGTCACGCCCTGTGCCGCTATCCACATTTTCCAAGATCATCGAGCGTGCGTTGGCGGCCCAGACCAAGGTCGAAGTCACCGAAGACATGGTGTTCCTGAAGAAGAATGTTCCTTCCGGCGGCGGGCTGCACCCGATGGAGGCGTATTTCATAGTTCAGAACGTGGAAGGCCTGGCACCTGGCCTCTATCACTATCGCGCCGATGCGCATGCGCTCGAGCCGCTACCGGCGCCGGATGTCGCGCTTGAAGACTTCGTGATGGAGGCCGTTGCGCAGCAGCATTGGTTTCGTGACGCCCACGTACTCATCATCCTCGCGCCACGATTCGACCGGACATTCTGGAAATACCGCCAGCATGCAAAAGGCTACAGGGTGGTGGCCTTGGAAGCCGGCCACATCTCGCAGACGCTCTACCTTTCGGCGACCGACCTGGGCCTGGGCGCGTTCATCACCGGCGCGATCAACGAGAAGCACCTTGAGCGCGCGCTGGGCCTGGACCCGGCGACGCAGGGTGCAATGGCCATCTGTGGGTTTGGCTGGCGCGCGCAGGTAATGGAGACGGCTGAGCTGGATCCTCTGCGCAAGATATGGAACTGAGGGGAGGCCCCTAGGGCGCAACGGGGCTTACTCCACCTCGAAATCCACCAGCACCGCACCCTCGCCGACCAGCTCCCCCTCGCGCACCCGGTACGCCTTGAGGACGCCATCGGCCGGCGCGTTGAGGCTGTGCTCCATCTTCATCGCCTCCAGCACCACCAGCGGCTGGCCGCGGGTGACGCGGCTGCCGGGCTTTGTCGACAGGGCGATCACCCGACCCGGCATCGGCGCGGTCAGGCCACCTGCTTCCACCGGCGGCTGGTCGGCTTCGGCGATGGCGTCATGCAGCTGGAACGGCTGCCCGCCATCGCGCCCGAACAGATGCACGCGCGTGCCATCGCACCAGGCGCGTAGCAGCAACTGCCGCCCATCCAAGCTCACCCGCAGGCCGTCCGCTTCCTCCTGCACGACGGCATGCCGGCGCTCGGCATCGAGTGCAATTTCCCAACGGCCGCCGTCGAAGCGCAGGCCCACGCGGCGCTGCGCGTCACGCTGCGTCAGCGCGAACCACGACCAGGCGCGTTCGCCCAAGCGCCAACCATCATCCTGCGCCCAGGGCGAATGGGGGTCCACGGCGTCGCTGCTGCTCGCGGGCTGGCGCAGCCGCGCGGCCAGCGCCGCCAGCATCCACGTCTGCGCGTCGGGCTCGCCGGCGGGTTGCAGCGCCGCCTGCTCGCGCTCGATCAAGGCGGTATCCAGGTGTGCCCGCGAGAAAGACGCGGTCGCCACCAAGCGGCCGAGGAAATCCACATTGGTGGTGACGCCGGCAATCTCGCAGGCGGACAACGCCGCGCGCATCCGCCGCAGCGCCGCATCGCGGTCGACATCCCAGACGATGAGCTTGGCGATCATCGGGTCGTAGTACGGTGTGATCGCGTCGCCCTCCTCGACACCCGCATCGACGCGCACGTGCCCATCATCGGCCGGCAGGCGTAGGCGGCGCAGCGTGCCGATGGACGGCAGGAAGCCACGATCGGCATCCTCCGCATACAACCGCGCTTCGATGGCGTGCCCGCGGATGCCCAGGTCTTCCTGCCGCAGGGGCAGCGGCTCGCCGCTGGCCACGCGCAGCTGCCACGCCACCAGGTCGGTACCGGTAATGCACTCGGTTACCGGATGCTCCACCTGCAACCGGGTGTTCATTTCCATGAAATAGAAGTCGCCCTGCGGACCGGCGATGAACTCCACCGTGCCCGCGCCGACATAGCCCACCGCACGCGCCGCTTCCACCGCGGCGCGGCCCATCGCCGCCCGCCGTTCCGCGCTCATGCCCGGTGCCGGTGCCTCCTCCAGCACCTTCTGGTGACGCCGCTGTACCGAACAGTCGCGCTCGAACAGGTGCACGACGTTGCCGTGGCTGTCCCCGAATACCTGGATCTCGATATGCCGGGGCCGCTCCACATACTTCTCGACGAGGACGTGCGCGTTGCCGAACGCCGACTGCGCCTCGCGTTGGCAGCTGGTCAGCGCGGCGATGAAGTCTTCGCTGCGATCCACGCGCCGCATGCCTTTGCCACCGCCACCCGCGCTGGCCTTGATCAGCACCGGATAGCCGATCGCGTCGGCCTGGCCACGCAGGAATTCGGGTGCCTGCTGATCGCCGTGATATCCCGGTGTCAGCGGCACGCCGGCAGCCTGCATCAACGCCTTCGCGGCGCTCTTGTCGCCCATCGCCCGGATCGCCGCCGGTGGCGGCCCGATGAAGACCAGGCCGGCCGCCGCGCAGGCGTCGGCGAAGTCCGCGTTCTCGGACAGGAAGCCGTAGCCAGGATGGATGGCCTGCGCGCCAGTGCGCCGGGCCGCTTCCAGCAGCACCTCGCCCCTGAGGTAGCTGTCGGCCGCCGGTGCGGCGCCGATATGTACCGCCTCATCCGCAAGGCGGACGTGGCGCGCATCGCGGTCGGCGTCGGAGTACACCGCCACGGTGGCGATGCCCAGGCGACGGCAGGTGGCGATGACGCGGCAGGCGATCTCGCCGCGGTTGGCAATCAGGATTTTGTCGAACATGCGCAGGTCTCCTCGCCGCTTACATGCGGAACACGCCGAAGCGGGACGCTTCGGCTGGCGCGTTGAGCGAGGCGGACAACGCCAGGCCGAGGACGCGGCGGGTATCGGCGGGGTCGATCACGCCGTCGTCCCAGAGCCGGGCGCTGGCGTAATACGGATGGCCCTGCTGCTCGAACTGGTCGCGGATCGGCGTCTTGAACGCTTCCTCGTCTTCCGGCGGCCATTGCCCGCCCTTGGCTTCGATGCCGTCGCGGCGCACCGTGGCGAGCACGCTGGCGGCCTGCTCTCCGCCCATCACACCGATGCGTGCGTTCGGCCACATCCACAGGAAGTTCGGTGAGTACGCACGTCCGCACATGCCGTAGTTGCCCGCACCGAACGAGCCGCCGATGACCACGGTGAATTTCGGCACTTTCGCACAGGCCACCGCCATCACCAGCTTGGCGCCGTCCTTGGCGATGCCGCCGTGTTCGTACTTGCGGCCCACCATGAAGCCGGTGATGTTCTGCAGGAACACCAGCGGAATGCCGCGTTGGCAGCACAGCTCGATGAAATGCGCGCCCTTGAGCGCGGACTCGGAGAACAGGATGCCGTTGTTGGCGATGATGCCGATCGGATAGCCATGCAGATGGGCGAAGCCGGTGACCAGTGTGTTGCCATAGCGCGGCTTGAATTCGTCGAAGCGCGAGCCATCGACGATGCGCGCGATCACCTCACGCACGTCGTAGGGCTTGCGGGTGTCGGCGGGGATCACGCCGTAGAGTTCCTCCGCGGGGTGCTGGGGAAGCTCGGGCGCCTGCAGCCGCAGCGGCGAAGGCGGCTTGCGCCAGTTCAGCTGGGCCACGATCGCGCGTACCCGCGCCAGCGCCTGCAGGTCATTGTCGGCGAAGTGGTCGGCCACGCCGGAAATGCGGGTGTGCACGTCGGCGCCGCCCAGTTCCTCGGCGCTGACCACCTCGCCGGTAGCCGCTTTCACCAGCGGCGGGCCACCGAGGAAGATCGTGCCCTGCTCGCGCACGATCACCGTCTCGTCGCTCATCGCCGGCACATAGGCGCCGCCGGCGGTGCAGGAACCCATCACGCAGGCGATCTGCGGGATGCCCTGCGCGGACAGGTTGGCCTGGTTGAAGAAGATGCGCCCGAAATGGTCGCGGTCGGGAAAGACTTCGTCCTGCATGGGCAGGAACGCTCCGCCGGAATCCACCAGGTAGATGCACGGCAGGCGGTTCTGCGCGGCGATCTCCTGCGCGCGCAGATGCTTCTTCACCGTGATCGGATAATAGGTGCCGCCCTTGACCGTGGCATCGTTGGCGACGACCACGCATTCCACGCCGCTGACACGGCCGATGCCGGCCACCACGCCGGCGCAGGGCACCTCGTCGCCATACATGCCATGCGCCGCAAGCGGGGCGATCTCCAGGAACGGGCTGCCGGGATCGAGCAGCGCGTCGATGCGCTCCCGCACCAGCAGCTTGCCACGCGATACATGCTTAGCGCGGGCCGCCTCGCTGCCGCCGAGGGCGGTGCGGGCGAGCGTGGCGCGCAGGTCATCCACTTGCGCGCGCAGCGCGGCGGCGTTGGCCTGGAAGGTCTCGCTGCCGGCGTGGAGCTGGCTGGTCAGAACGGTCATCTCGTTCCCTGTTGTCTGGGGTTGTTGCCGGGTATTACCTGTAGGAGCGGCTTCAGCCGCGACCGAGGGAACCTGGCAGTCGCGGCTGAAGCCGCTCCTACAGGCACCCACGCGCGGAAGCGCTGCGTTACCGCGTCTTCTCGAACAGCTCGCGCCCGATCAGCATGCGCCGGATCTCCGACGTGCCCGCGCCGATCTCATAGAGCTTCGCATCGCGCCACAGCCGGCCCGTCGGATATTCGTTGACGTAGCCATTGCCGCCGAGAATCTGGATCGCCTGCCCGGTCAGCCAGGTCGCCTTCTCGGCCGCGTAGAGGATCGCGCCGGCCGCGTCCTGGCGGGTGGTCCGGCCCTGGTCGCATGCGCGTGCCACCGCATAGACATACGCGCGGCATGCGTTGAGCCCCACATACATGTCCGCGATCTTCGCCTGGATCAGCTGGAACGTACCAATCGGCTCGCCGAACTGGCGGCGTTCGTGCACGTAGGGCAACACCACATCCATCGCCGCCGACATCAACCCCAGCGGACCGCCCGACAGCACCACGCGCTCGTAGTCCAGCCCGGACATCAGCACGCGCACGCCGCCACCCACCTGGCCCAGCACGTTCTCCGCCGGTACCTCGCAGTCCGCGAACACCAGCTCGCAGGTGTTGGAGCCCCGCATGCCGAGCTTGTCGAGCTTCTGCGCGGTGGAGAACCCGGGCATGCCCTTCTCGATCAGGAAAGCGGTGATGCCGCGCGCGCCGGCTTCCGGATCGGTCTTGGCATAGACCACCAGCACGTCGGCATCGGGGCCGTTGGTGATCCACATCTTGTTGCCGTTGAGCACGAAGTGGTCGCCCCGGCGTTCGGCGCGCAGCTTCATCGACACCACGTCCGAGCCCGCACCGGGCTCGCTCATCGCCAACGCGCCGACATGTTCGCCGGTGCACAGCTTCGGCAGGTATTTCGCTTTCTGTTCCGGGGTGCCGTTCTTGCGCAGCTGGTTGACGCACAGGTTGGAGTGGGCGCCGTAGGACAGCCCGATCGAACCGGAGGCGCGCGAGATTTCCTCCATCGCCACCACATGGGCGAGATATCCCATCCCACTGCCGCCATACTCCTCCTCGACGGTGAGGCCGAGCAGTCCCTGCTCGCCGAGCTGGCGCCACAACGGGGCGGGATAGAGGTTGTCGTGGTCGACGCGGGCAGCGATCGGCGCGATCGTGCTGGCGGCGAAGGCGGCGACGCTCTCGCGCAGGAGGTCGATCTCCTCGCCCAGGTCGAAATTCAGCGACGGCACGTGCATGGTGGAACTCCGTGAGCGGTGGGCTAGGCGCCGGCCCAGCCTATCCCGTTCCGGATAAGAAGTGAATCACAATTCAAAAATTGAACTAAAACTCACAGCATGGTCTACAAACGCTCTCCGCTGATGGAGGAACGCCTGGCCGGGAACCGCCAGCGCATCCTGCACGCCGCCCGCCGGCTGGTGGCCGAAGGGGGCTACCGCAATGCGCCCATTACCGCCGTCGCGGCCGCCGCTGGCGTCTCCACTGGGCAGATTTATCGCCATTTCCCGTCCAAAGCCGACTTGTTCGTAGAAGTTCTGAACGCGGCCGTGGAAAATGAGATCGCCATTCTGCGTGCCATCGCCGCCGAGCCCATGCCCGTCTGCAGGCGCCTGCACCGGGCGGTCGAGACCTTCGTGCGCCGTGCGCTGGCCGGGCCTGGCCTGGCCTGGGCCTTCATCGCCGAGCCGGTCGAGGCCGAGGTCGACGCCGAGCGCATCCGTGCCCGCCGACTGCTGGGCGAGGTGTTCCGCGATCTGCTCGCGCAGGGCGTGGAGAACGGCGAGCTGCCGCCGCAGGATCTGGATGCTTCGGCTGCCTGCCTGGTGGGCGCCTATACCGAGGCCCTGGTCGGGCCCATCGCGCCCAGCCGCAGCAGTCCGCGCGACGGCGAACGGCTGGTCGAGGCGATCTGTGGTTTCTGCTTGCGCGCGGTCGGCGCGCGATAGGGCCGGGGCGGTTTAGCCCAGCACCGCCCACAGTAGCAGGGCCAGCACCGGGGCGCCCCAGGCCAGCGGCCGGATCACACGCGGGCGATAGGGCAGCAGGCCGAACACCAGCAACACCGCCGAGGCGGTGAGCGTGCCCAGCCACAGCACCGAGCCGATCGCGCCGCCGCGCACGCCAATACATAGCGCGAACGACAGCGCCAGCAGTACCCAGCCAGCGATGCGCAGCTGTCCCCGTCGTACCGGTGCCAGCGCGGGCTGGCCCGGCGGGACGTGCGCCGGGTGCTCCATGCCGCGCCACAGGGCGGTAAAGCCGGAGAAGCCCAGCGCGATCGCCAGCCAGATGCTCATGCACTCTCTCCGGCGACGGGCGTTGCGACCACCGCCGCGGCCTGCGGGCGTGGCTTGCGCTGCGAGGCGGGCAGTGGTGGCTGCCAGCGCTGGACCCGGCGCGCGGCCACCGCCAGGCACAGGCCCAGGCCGAGGCAGACCAGATCCACGCCGGCCAGCGACCACAGGCCGGCAGGAATCGTCACCCCGAGATGGATGCCGGTGGTCGCCGCGTTGAGCAGCGGAATGCCGACGAACATCGCCGCGCCCACATACAGTTGCCACGCCCACATCGAGCGCTTCGGCCAGACGAACGCAGCCAGCAGCGCAGCGGCCCAGGCCCAGAAGAACACGTTCTGTTCGAGGTTGGCGCGGCCTTCGATGCCGACCGGCAGCAGACGATTGCCCCAGAAATACGCGGCGAAAGCGATCGGCAGGCCGGCGACGGCGCCGATGTTGAGGGAATCCACCAATCGCAGGCCGAAGCCGATGCGTCCGGCCTTCAGGTGCTTGGGTCGTTCCTTCTGCGCCCACAGCACCGCGCCGCTGGCGACCATCAGGCAGCCGAGCAGGCCGCAGCCGAAGAAAAGCAGCCGCAGCGCCGGGTCGGCGAAGCGGGCCATGTGCAGGCCGTAGAGCGTGCCGTAGGTCTGCGTCGCACCGCCCGGCGGCGCGCTGCGTTCGAGCAGCTTGCCGCTCACGCCGTCATAGCGCAGCGATGGCGTGATGTTGGAGAGCGAGGAAGCGCGCGCGCTGAAGTCCACCGTGGCGTTGACATCGCCCGGATTGGCGACCGATACGGTGCCGATGTCCACGCCGGGCCATTCACTGCCGGCGCGTGCCAGCAGATCCGTCAGCGGCAGCATCGTCGCGGGCGTGCCGGCGGCGGGCGCGCTGTCGCTGATGCGGTTCGCCGCTTCGGCGTAGTACTGCATCTCGTTGCCGGGATAGCGCGCGTTGATCGCCCAGGGCAGGTACATGAAGACCAGGGTCACGATGCCGGTATAGGTGATCATCGCGTGGTACGGCAGCGCCAGCACCGCACTGACGTTGTGGAAGTCCAGCCACGAGCGCTGGCCCTTGCCCGGGCGGAAGGTGAAGAAGTCCTTGAAGATCTTCTTGTGGGTGATCACGCCGGTGATGATCGCCACCAGCATGAACATCGCGCAGAAGCCGACGATATAGCGCGCCCACACCACCGGGATGTAATGCAGGTCGAAGTGCAGGCGGTACAGGAACTCGCCACCGCGGGTCTCGCGCGCGGCCACCACTTCGCCGCTGCGCGGGTCCACGGTGGCCTGGCCGTAGGCACGCCGCGCCGGGGCACCCTCCGGCGCCGGCGGATTCATCCAGTACATCTCGATCGCCTGGGTGCGGGCATCAGGCAAGGTGATGTTCCAGCTCAGCGCATCGGCGGCGTTGTGCTTGAGGTAGTGCTCGGCGCTGGCGAGCGCGGTGGCGGTATCCACCTGCGCGGTCGGCAGCTCCGGTCGCATCCAGCGGCTGATCTCCTGCTTGTAGTAGCTGCTGGTGCCGCCCATGAAGATCAGCAGCAGCACCCAGCCAACCAGCAGGCCGGTCCAGGTATGCAGCCAGGCCATCGACTGCCGGAATCCCTGCTTCATGCCGCCCCCGGAGCCAGCAAGGCCGCGCCGCCGAACAGCAGTGCGGCCGGAATCGCGATGCCGGCCCACGCGCGCCAGGCGCTCGCGGTGGCAAAGGCCCACAGCGCGGCGCAGGCGCAGACCAGGATGCCCACCATCAGGCCGGTCAACACGGCCTGGCTCGGCGTCGGCAGCAGGCGTGCCAGCAGCACGCTGCTGGCACTGGCCAGCGCATAGCCGCCGAAGATGGCTGCGCCGCTGCGCGAGAGGACGCCCAGCCAGGGGCGCTTGAACCAGGGGAGGGGAACGCTGTTGCGGGACACGGGAGGACTTATTCGGTGGCGAAGGTCAGCGTGCTGATGTGGTGCATCGTCGTGACCTGCTGGCCGGCGACCAGCTTCTGCACCGGCTCCTTGTGCGCGGCCACCACGATGTAGCGGCCCTTGGCCAGCGCCGGCAGCGTCAGGCGGCCCTGCGCGTCGGTCTTCAGCGTCTTCTGCGTCTTCGCCTGGTCGATCAGCGTCACTTCGGTGTCGGCCAACGGCTTGCCGCGGAAGTCGAGGGTGAAGGTGTTCGCGTTCGCGGTGGTCGGGATCAGCTCGAAGGCCAGGCGCGACATCGTGCTGCTGCGGCCGGCGCGCGCGTAGTAGCTCACCGCCTCATAGCGCTTGTCCTCGCCCTGCCACGGCTCGAACACCTGGTTGTCGAACAGCCAGGCATCACCGCTGGCCGCCAGCGGCGCAACCAGATGGTCGCCCGCGCGCGTGGCCTTGCCGGCCTTGCCCTGGGTGCCGAACACCTCGAAGTGCTTCAGGCGGCCGAGCTCGTCCTCGCTCTCCGCGGCCGCGGCTTCCGCCGGCTCGCCGAAATAGACGCGCACCGGGCCACTCTGGCCATCACGTTCGATCCAGATTTCGTGGGCCTGGGCCGAGAGCGACAGGCACGACCAGGCCATGCAGGCCAGCAGCAGCTTCTTCATGAGAGCGTTCCGGTGGGATGCGGGAAGTTGGGAATGATACTCATTTTCTGACTTGCCCGCGACGCAGCGGACTTGCCGCGCTGCGGCAAAACATCCGGCCGGCCATGCCATCGACGTGCGAAACCCCCGGGATTTTCCGCCCTCGTGCCGATCACCGCGTGCGTCGATGGCCGGGGGGCTTCAGTGAATACGGACTGGCCCTATACTCCGGCGCGTAGCGAAGGTCCCCGAACCACAGCCAGGAGTGAGCGCGTGCGGAATTACGATCTCGAGTTCCTGAAGAAGTTCTCCATGGTGATCGGCCTGCTGATGCTGATCACCTTGGGCTTGATCCTGTTTGCCGCCCACCTGCAACGCGCCATTCCGGACGAGATCTCACCGACCGCGGCCAAACGCACCGAGCAGCGCATCGCGCCGTCGGGTGCCGTCTATGCGGGCAGCACCGGCGCGGCGGCCCAAGCCGCGGCACAGGCCGCGGCCCTGGCCAAGGCGGCTTCCCAGGTGGCCTACGGCGGCACGACCGATGGCAAGGTGATCTTCAACAACCTCTGCACCGCATGCCATACCAACGGCGTGGGCAACGCGCCGACGCTGGACCATTCGCACTGGGACAAGCGCATCGCGCAGGGCAAGGACACGCTCTACAAGCACGCCATCGAAGGGTTCACCGGCCCCGATGGCGGGATCATGCCGCCGAAGGGCGGCAACCCGGCGCTGACCGAGGAACAGGTCAAGGCGACGGTCGACTGGATGGTCGGCAATCTGAAATAGGCCGGGTGTATCGTGCACACCCCCGCGCCGCCTTTTCCGGGCGGCGTTTTGTTTGGTTCGATCCCCGGAGTGCCCCCCGCATGTCGTCTTCCTTCCGTTCGCCGCGCCTGCGTCAGGCGGCACTCACTCTCGCGTTGTGTGCCGTACTGCCGATGGCCGCCGCCGCTCCCAGACCGTTGGCGATCGGAGCGGTACAGGGCACCGGGGAGCACAGCGCGCTGGCAGGCCGGAACGTCACGATTGAAGGCGTCGTCACCGCGGACTGGCGCGCGAGCCTCGGCGGCTTCTTCGTGCAGGATGGCGGTGATGGCAACGACGCCACTTCCGATGCCCTGTTCGTGCAGACGGAAGGTGACGTGGCCTTGGCGGTAGGCGATCGCGTCCGCGTGCGTGGCGAGGTCGCCGAGAATGCTGCCGGTGGACAGGCTTCGCTGACCACGTTGAAGGGCGCACGCGTCGAAGTGCTGAAGCACGCGCAGCCGCTACCGCTGAGCGAGATTGCCGTCACCCCGGCGGATTGGGGCGCGCTGGAAGGCGAGCGCGTGCGTATCACCGCGCCGTTGACGCTCTCCGGCACCGACGGCCTGGAGCGCAATGGCGAGCTGGTCGTGGCATTCGATGGCCGCCTGTGGCAACCGAGCGAAGTCGCGGTGCCGGGCAGCGCCGAGTACGCACAGGTCGAGCGCGACAACGCGCGCCGTCGTCTGGTGCTGGACGATGGCAGCAGCCAGCGTAATCCGGCGCGGGTGGCATACCTGCCCGCCGACGCGATGCTGCGCACCGGCACCCTGTTGACGCCGGTGGAAGGCATCGTGGACCGCCGTTACGACGGCAGCTGGCGCCTGCAGGTCACCGCCCCGCTGGTGCCCCCTGCGCTGCAGCGCCCGGCGCCGCCGGATGTCCCCGGCGCACTGCGGGTGGCCTCGTTCAATCTGGAAAACTTCTTCAACGGTGATGGCCAGGGTGGCGGCTTCCCGACCCTGCGCGGCGCGCGCACGGCCGAGGAGTTCCAGGCGCAGTTGGCCAAGCTGGTGGCCACCATCCGGCCGCTGCGTGCCGATGTCGCCGCGCTGATGGAACTGGAGAACGATGGCTACGGCCCGGACTCGGCCATCGCCACGCTGGTGAAGGCGCTCAACGATGGCCAGGGCGCCGCGGGTGACTGGCGTTATGTCGATGCCGGCAAGGGGCCGGGTACCAATCCGATCCGGGTCGGCCTGATCTATCGCGCTTCCAAGGTGAAGCCGGTGGGCAAGCCGGTGATCCTGGAGGGCGGCCCGTTCGTCGACCACAGCCGTGTGCCGTTGGCGCAGGCGTTCCGCAGCGTGGCGGGCGGCAAGCCGTTCGTGGTGGTCGCGAACCACTTCAAGTCCAAGGGCTGCAGTGAAGCCACCGGTGCCGACGCCGACCAGCACGATGGCCAGGCTTGCTGGAACGCCACGCGGGTCGAGACCGCGCGTCGTCTCGACGAATGGCTGCGTACCGATCCGACCCGCAGCGGCGGCCAGCGCGCCGTGCTGCTGGGTGACTTCAACGCCTATGCGCAGGAATCACCGCTGCGCGAGCTGCGTGCGCGCGGCTGGCAGGATGCCTTCGCCGTGGCCAAGGTCGAGCAGCCTTACAGCTATGTCTACAACGGCCAGACCGGTCGCCTTGACCATGCGCTGTTGAGCCCGGCCTTGGTTCCGGCGCTGCGCGGTGCGGTCGAGTGGCACATCAACGCCGACGAGCAGGACGCGCTCGGTTATCGCGAGCGCAATGTCGAAGGGCCCTGGCGCAGCTCCGACCACGATCCGCTGCTGCTGGGTTTCGATCCCTGAGCTAGTGGGTATGGCCGCGACGCAGGTTCCACACGTGCGTCGCCACCAGCATCAGGCTGCCGCCCACGGTGATGGGGGTTTCCCAGCGCGGGTTGGGCCAGCCCAGCGCGCCGGCGGCCAGCGCTGCCAAGCCAACCGCGGCCAGCGCCCACATCCTCGGGGGCAGGGCGCGCCGGGCATGCGCACGGCCGAGCGCCAGCAGACTCAGTGGCAGCGCCAGCAACACGAACACGCCATGCACCCACTCCGCTTCGGCCCAGGCGCCGAGGACGGGAAGCAGTGACGCCAGCAGGGGCAGCGCAAGGCAGTGCAGCAGGCACAGGCCGGACAGGGCGGCGGCCGAAAGATCGGCCCAGGCCGAGGCGGTGGGGGCGGCAGGCTTCAAGGGATACTCCCGTCTAGAACTGTTATAGAGTAACAACAGTGTCAATCCCCGCCGTACCCGGGATCGGAACGCTCTGTCGCGGGGCTCAGGCCTGGGCGGCGAACGCGATCATGGCGATGGCCAGCACCGCCAGCGCCAGGCCGGCGCGGTTCCAGCGGCTGGTGCGCTCGCCGAAGGCGACGATGCCCACGACCGTTCCCAGGGCCACGACGCCGATGTTCATCGTGGCGAACACCACCGCCGGACTGTCCGGCAGCGCCTGGTGCGCACGCACGTAGAACAGGATGTTGGCGAAGTTCAGCGCGCCCAGCAGCACGCCGCCGCCAAGGCTGCGCGCATCGAAACGCATGTCGCCACGCAGTCGGCGCACGCCTTGCACCAGCAGCATCAGCGCGAAGGCGATCAGGAAGCACAGCGTCAGCGAGCTCAACGAGGACACCCCGGACAACGCGATGCGTTTGAGCAGCACGTCGATCAGGGCGAAGCCTGCCCATACCGCGAGCAGCCACGGCCAGCCACGCGCGCCATGCGAAGACGTGTCCGGCCGGTGCAGGATGCCGACGATGGCCAGCAGTCCCAGGGCGAGGCCGGCGAGCTTGCCGCTGCTGGCCGCTTCGCCGAACCACAGGAACGCCGCCGCCAGTGACAGCAGCAGCGACAGCCGCTGCGCGACGTCGCTGCGCACGATGCCGGCCAGCCGGACCGAACGCGCCAGCACCAGGAAGATCGACGGCAACGCGACGGCGAGCAGCAGCAGCGCGAACCAGGGCGTCTGCGGCGCGCGCAGCGCGGCCAGCGAAGGATCCAGCAGCCACAGCGCGAGCGCGCCGGCGACCGCGTAGTTCCAGGTGATCGCCTGGCCGACATCGATGCGTTGGCGCGGCGCCAGCTTCAGCAGCACCGAAACCAGGACGCTGCAGAGCACACTGAGCAGAAGAAAGGACATGGGCAGGACAATGCGATGTGCCGGTGCGCGTCGGGCGACCGGGCGGGGCGGGTATTATGACGGCATGTCCGAAGTCCCTTTCCCCACCGAATCCGGCACCGCGCTGCTGGACGGCCCCGTGGGCCCGCTCGAAGTCGCGGTCGACCTGCCCGAGGGCGATGTCGCGCCGCTGCCGGTCGTGGCCATCGTCTGTCATCCGCTCTCCACCGAGGGCGGCACCATGCACAACAAGGTGGTGACGATGAGCGCGCGCTCGCTGCGCGAGCTTGGTGTCACCGTCGTGCGCTTCAATTTCCGCGGCGTGGGCGCTTCCGCCGGCACCTTCGATCACGGCAACGGCGAGCAGGATGACCTGCGTGCGGTTGCGGCATGGGTGCGCGCGCAGCGCCCCGAAGCGGCGCTGTGGCTGGTCGGTTTCAGTTTCGGTGCATTCGTGTCACTGCGCATGGCCGGTGAACTGCAGCCGCAGGCGATGGTGTCGATCGCGCCGCCGGTGGATCGTGGCTGGGATTTCGACGGCGTGCAGCCGCCGGCGCAGTGGCTGGTGATCCAGGGCGATGCCGACGAGATCGTCGATGCGCAGGCGGTATACCGCTGGCTTGATGGGCTGGAGGCGCCGCGCGAGCTGGTCCGCATGCCCGAAACCAGCCATTTCTTCCATCGCAAGCTGATCGACCTGCGTGGCGCGATCCAGCACGGTGTGCGGCGCTGGCTGCCCGGCGCGGGCGTTTGAGGCGGGCGACGACGACATGACGGCACCGACTCCGTCGCAGCGCTATGCCGAGGGCGTGGCGCGCGGCGACTGGAACGACGACCCGGCCCAGCACGCGGCGCTGGCCGAGCTGGACCGCATCCACGAGGCGCTGCTCGACAGCGCGCAGGACGGCTGGCTCGACCGCCTGTCGGCCTTCTGGAAGAAGCCCGAGCCGGTACGCGGCCTGTACTTCTGGGGTGGTGTCGGCCGCGGCAAGACGTTCCTGGTCGACCTGTTCTACGACAGCCTGCCGATCAAGCAGAAGTACCGCACGCACTTCCATCGTTTCATGCGCGGCGTGCACGAACGGCTGCGCGAGCATGCCGGCCAGAGCGACCCGCTGGCGAAGATCGCCCAGGAATGGCGCGAGAACCTGCGCGTACTGGTGCTGGACGAGTTCTTCGTCACCGACATCGGCGATGCGATGCTGCTGGCCCGCCTGCTGGAGCGCCTGTTCGCCGAGGGCGTCACCCTGGTGACGACTTCCAACACCGCACCGGAGAACCTCTACGCCAACGGCCTGCAGCGCGAGAGCTTCCTGCCAGCCATCGCGCTGCTGCAGAAGTTCTGCGTCGAGCTGTATGCCGAGGGCACCGAGGACTACCGCATGCGCGCGCTGACCCGCTCGCCGGTCTATCGCGCGCCGCTGGATGCGCAATCCGATGGCTGGCTGGCGCAGCGCTGGACCGAACTGAGCGGCGGCGGCGCGGCGCAGGCCGGCAACATCCAGATCGAAGGCCGCAAGATTCCCGTGCGCGGTCGCGGCAAGAGCATTGCCTGGTTCGACTTCGGCGCGCTCTGCGAAGGCCCGCGAGGCACCGCCGATTACATCGAGATCGCGCGCGAGTTCAACACCGTCCTGGTGGGTGGCATCCCGCACTTCGACCGCATGAACGAGGATGCCGCGCGGCGTTTCGTCAACCTGATCGATGAGCTGTACGACCGCCACGTCAACCTCGTGTGTACCGCCATCGACGCGCCGCCGCTGCTCTACAGCGGGCAGCGTCTTGCCGGCGCCTTCGAGCGGACGGCCTCGCGCCTGATCGAGATGCAGAGCGCCGAGTACCTGTCGACGGCCCACCGGGCCTGATTTCAAAGATGAACGAAAGCTGTCCATTTCCGGATCGCGCTTGCTATTAAATAGCGCGCTATGTAAATTGAGCGCCATGGACAAGCCGCTCCCCTTCGATGCCGCCGAAAGCCTCAAGCTGGATAACCAGCTGTGCTTCGCCCTGTATTCGACGCAGCTGGCGATGAACAAGCTCTACCGCGGCCTGCTCAAGACGCTGGAACTCACCTACCCGCAGTATCTGGTGATGCTGGTGCTGTGGGAGCAGGACCAGCGCACCGTGTCGGACATCGGCGAGCGCCTGTTCCTGGACTCGGCCACCCTGACGCCGTTGTTGAAGCGCCTGGAGGCGGCTGGCCTGGTAACGCGCCGCCGTGACAGCGCGGACGAACGCCAGGTCGTGATCAGCCTGACCGATGCCGGCCGCGCGCTGCGCGTCAAGGCGGCGGATGTCCCGCAGCAGATCGGCTGCGCGGTCGCCTGCAGCCTCGACGAGGCCAAGGCGCTCCACGGCCGGCTGAACCAGTTGAGGGAGAACCTCGCCCGCGCCTCGGGCTGATGTTCCCGGCTCAAGAAGTTGCACGCTATTTAATCGCTCACTATCGGCGGGAAACCCGCCTCACTCCAGGAGAAATCCCCATGGCATCGCCCACCACCGTGCTCTACACCGCCCACGCCACCGCCACCGGGGGCCGCGAAGGCCGCGCCGTGTCGTCCGACAACGTGCTCGACATCAAGCTGTCCACCCCGCGCGAACTCGGCGGCGCCGGCGGCGACGGCACCAATCCGGAACAGCTGTTCGCGGCCGGCTACTCGGCCTGCTTCATCGGCGCGATGAAGGCCGTCTCGGCGCGCGAGAAGATCAAGCTGCCGGCCGAGCCGAGCATCGAAGGCAGCGTGGGCATCGGCCAGATTCCGGGCGGCTTCGGCCTCGCCGTCGAGCTGAAGATCTCGGTGCCGGGCATGGCGCGCGACCAGCTGCAGGCGCTGGTCGATGCGGCGCACCAGGTGTGCCCGTACTCCAACGCCACCCGCGGCAATATCGACGTGACCCTGACCCTGGCCTGATCCGCCTCGGTGCCCGTCGGCGCGTCAGCGTCCGACGGGTTTCCGACAATTCCAGATCGACACTGGCGCCCGCGTAATCGGAGACGCCATGAAGATCGGTCAACTGGCCCGCGCCGTGGGTTGCCACGCGCAGAGCATCCGCCACTACGAATCGCTTGGCCTGCTGCCGCCCTCGCAACGCACGCCGACCGGCCATCGGCGCTATGGCCAGGATGATGTCGCCCGCCTGCTGGTCGTCCGGCGCGCTCGCCGGCAAGGGCTGTCGCTTACGCAAATCCGCAACTTGTTGCGGGATGAGGCCTCCGACGACGAGGCCGACCGCCAGATTGCGCATGGACGCTGCCCGCCGGCGGGCTGACAATCGCGGGCATGCCCCACGTCCCCCCATCGTTTGATGGCCGCCATCCGCGGCCTGGCGCATGAGCGCCGTCTCCACCGACCTGCTGCTGCTACCCGGCCTGCTCAACGACGAGGCCTTGTGGACGGCGCAGATCCAGGCCCTCTCGGCGGAAGTGCGTTGCCATGTGGGTGACCTGACCACCGCCGACAGCCTGGAAGGTGTCGCCGCCGCGGTGCTCGCGGCCGCGCCCGACCGCTTCGCGCTGGCCGGGTTCTCGCTCGGTGGCTATGTCGCCCAGCAGATCCTGCGCATGGCGCCGGCACGGGTGGAGCGGCTCGCCCTGCTGGATACCTCGGCGCGTGCCGACACCCCCGAACGGACCGCACAGCGCCAGGCGCTGGCGCGCGGCGCGCGGGTGCCCGGCACTTTCCACGGTTTTGGCGAAAAGCTGATGCGCAGCTACGTGGCGCCCGTGCACCTGCAGGACCACGCGCTGCTCGAATACATCCGGGCGATGACCGCGCGGGTCGGCGCCCAGGCATTCGCGCGGCAGAGCCTGCTTGAACGACCCGATGGCAGCGATGTGCTGCGCAGCTGGCACGGCCCCACGTTGCTGCTGTGGGGCGCGGACGACGCGATCACCCCACCGGTCCTACATCACGAGATGGCCGCATGGCTGCCGCAGGCGCGGCAGGTCGAACTGGCCGATTGCGGCCATCTTTCGCCGCTGGAGCAGCCGCAGGCGGTCACCGACGCGCTGCGGCGCTGGCTGGCGGACTAGGCGCTCAGAGCTGGCTCATGCCGCCGTCGGCGAAGATCTCGCTGCCGACGATGAAAGCCGACTCCGCCGCGGACAGATGCAGCACGGTCGCGGCGATTTCTTCCGGCGTGCCGAAGCGGCCGAGCGGAATCTGCGCCTGGATCTGCGCCGCGGTATCGTCCAAGGCCTGACCCTGCAGGCCCAGCTTGCCGTACAGCGGCGTGGCGACCGGGCCGGGGCTGAGGACGTTGACGCGCGCGCCCTGTGGCAACAGTTCGGCCGACAAGGTGCGTGCCAGCGATACCAGCGCCGCCTTGCTCGCCGCGTAGACAATCGTGTTCGGCATGCCGATATGGGCGTTGATCGAGCCGTTGAGCACGATGGCCGCCCCCGGGTTGAGCAGCGGAGCCAGTGCCTGGATCTGGAAGAACGCACCCTTGACGTTGGCGTCGAACAACTCGTCCCACAGCGCCTCGGTGATGTCCTGCAGGCCGGCGAAGCGCGCCAGGCCGGCGTTGATGAACACCGCGTCCAGGCGCAGCCCGCGTGCCTGCAGCGACTGCGCCAGCGCCTGCGCGGCGGCCACGCCGCCGGTGGCATTGGGCACCGCGATCAGCCGCGGGTGACGCGCCGCGGCGGCTTCCAGCGCATCCGCGTCGCGTCCGGTGATCACCACCGTCGCACCTTCATCCGCATAGGCCAGCGCGGCGGCCAGGCCGATACCACTGCTGCCGCCGGTCACCAGCGCGGTCTTGCCTTCGAAACGTTGCATGTCACACCTGCCTTTGGAGGAAAACGGCCGATCGCCGTGAGTGCATGCTGCGCCGCGCATCGCCGCGTGCCGTACCATCGCCGGCACACACCCGTTCGAAAGGATCGAACATGTTGTCGAGCGAGGAACTGGCCCTGCTGGAGGCCATCCGCGATGCCGGCAGTCTGTCACGCGCGGCAGCGCGGCTGGGCAAGGCGCCATCGACGGTTTCCCACGCCGCGCGGCAGCTCGAAGCGCGCTTCGACGCGCTGCTGTTCGACCGCCGCCGCTACCGCCTGGAACTGACCCCGGCCGGGCGCCTGCTGGCAGAGGAGGCGGGACGGCTGGCACAGGACATCGCGCGCCTGAGCCGGCGTGTGCACCAGGTTGCCAATGGCTGGGAGGACCGGCTGTGGATCGTCACCGACGAACTGCTGGAATTCGAGACCCTGCTGCCGATGCTGCGCGCCTTCGACCGCCTGCAGTCCGGCGTCGCCCTGCGGATCACCCACGAGGTGCTGGGGGGCGTCTGGGAAGCGCTGCGCGATGGCCGTGCCGACCTGGTGATCGGCGCCACCAACGAGCCGCCATCGATCCCGAACCTGCGCTGGCGCGAGCTGGGCACGCTGCGCTGGGTGTTCGCGGTGGCCCCCACCCATCCCCTGGCGAAAGCCGCCGGGCCGTTGCGGCGCGAGGACATCGCCGCGCATCGCGCGGTGGTGGTGGCGGACTCCGCGCGCCAGATTTCGGCGCGGATCTACGGCGTGCTCGGCGGCCAGGCGACCCTGGCCGTGCCCAGCATGGCGGCGAAGATCGAAGCGCAGCGGGCCGGGCTCGGCGTGGGCTGGTTGCCGCAGGCGCGGATCGCGGGCCTGCTCAAGCGCGGCGAACTGGTCGAGAAGGCCATGGCCGACCCGCGCGAGCCGAACACGCTCTATCTAGGCTGGCGTAGCGACCACAGCGGGCGCGCGCTGGAATGGTGGCTGCAGCAGCTGCATGCGGCCAAGCTCGCCAAGCGCCTGGTGGACGGCTTCGACCGCTACGGCAGCTCGGCGTAGGCCGCTATTTCGCGGCGGCGGCAACGCGCGCGCTGTCCTCGTCCTGCGCCTCGGCCGGCTTGGGTACCAGCAACTGCAACGGCTGGCCCTGGTAACGCAGGTCCAGCTGCTGCTGCATGTCGTGCAGCGCGGTGACCTGGTCGCACAGCGACTGCGCCTGTGCTTCGAGCTTGCGGCTGCGGCTGTCCATGCGCGCGTCCAGATCCTTCTCCATCTTCTCGGCCCGCTGGTCGATCTCCTCGGCGCGCCCGGTGAACGCGGCCCACAGCACGCTGCGGGTCAGCGTGCCGGCCATGTCCTCGGCGGCACGCTCCACGTTCGCCTCGAAGGTCTCGTCAAACTGCTTCTGATCCCAGCGCCCCTTGCCCAGCGACGCATCGATCTGCGCCATCGCCTGCCGGCGCACGCGCTCGATGTCGCGGGCCTTGGACTGGCTGCCGGTCATGATCTCCACCACGCCGCCAAGTGCATCGAAGGCGATGTTCACCGCCTCGCGCGCGATGTTGGCCACCGCGGGCACCAGATCGCGGGTCATCGCCTCCATGCGCCGCAGCCGGCGCGCATCCTCGTCGCTGACGCGCTGGCTGCGCTGATCGATGCTGATCCCGCCATCATGGATGTGCACCTCGCGCGGCAGGCCGCTGTCGCGCGCCAGCCACACGCCGTCATCGGCGATGCGCAGGTCGTAGGACGTGGTGAATTCGCATTGCTGGGAAGACAGGTGCGGACGCGCGGGCTCGGCGCTGGCCATGCCGGCCAGGCACAACAGGGCGAGCGGGGCACACCATGGCAGGCGCTGGCGTGGCATGTCGGCGATCTCTCAGCGGGAGGTTCGCGGGCAGCTTCCGCCCGGCGGCGCGCCGCCGCATGTGAGGGAAGTCAGGATGACCGGATTCACCCCCGCACCGGGCGCGTCACCTTCCGCTCACTTTTTCCGGCGCATGATGCTGCAAAGCAGCATGGCAGGATGTGGACGATGTTCGACACCCGGATACAACAGGTGGATGTGGCGCTCGACACGCTCGGCGAGGCGGACAAGGCCGCCTTGTGGGACTGGGCCTGCCGCGAAATGCTGCACGAGACCCAGGCCGGCATGCACCAGCTGTCCTGCGTGGCCGGCATCGCCGAATCGGTGGCCGACGCCTGGCGTGCGCCGGTGGACGTGATCGAGCCGTCCCGCCCGTTCATGGATCGCGCCGCATTCGCCGACCGCCGGCTGCCCGCGGTACTGGATGCACTGGATGACGCGGGCGACATCGCCAGCCGCGCGCAGTTCTGGCGCCTGCGCTATGCCGCGCTGATCGGCGCCACCCTGCAGGGCATGCTGGCCCTGGCCGGCAAGCACCGGCTGGCGGTGAAGTCGCCGGGCGAATGAGCCGGCGTCAGCTGCTGTAGCTCATCCGCTGCCAGGCGCGGCGCACCAGCCAGCGCGTCTCGTCCCAGCTCAGGGGCGGTGGGTCGATCTGGCGCTGATAGGCGTCGTGCAGCACTTCATACAGATGCGCTTCGCGTGCGCGCGGATGGCCGAGGTAGATGTCGTAGCCGAGCTTGAGCAGGGCGGCGTAGGCATCGAACGCATGCGGGCCGAGATGGCCGAGCGCATGGCACTGCCGCCAGTAGGCCAGCTCGCCTTCCACGTCGATGAAAGCGCAGGCGATGGCGCCCGGTTCGGGCGTACGCGATGAGGTCTGCAGCGTGGTGCGTTGCATGGGCAGGACTCCGGTGCGAGAACCACCCCCCTTGCATCAAACCCTAGCAGCCCGCTACGCGGGCCGCCAGTGCTGATTCCGGGCCTCGCGCATTCAGTCCCAGGCCGGCGCGATGCCCTGCGGATTGGCCAGGCGCTGGCCACGATCGAGCGTGGCGATGCGTGCCATGTCGGCCTCGTCCAGCCGCAGCGTCAGCGCGCCGAGATTGCTTTCCAGGTTGGCGCGGCGGGTCGACGACGGGATCACCGAATAGCCCGACTGCAACGCCCACGCCAAGGCGACCTGCGCCGGCGTGGCGCCATGACGCTGCGCGATGTCCGCGATCGCCGGGTCCTTCAACACTTCGCCGTAGGCCAGCGTCATGTACGAGGTGGCGTGGATGCCTTGGCCGCGCAGGTAATCGGCCAGCGTGCGGTTCTGCAGGTACGGGCTGATCTCGATCTGGTTGGTGGCGATGGCCCCGGCACCGAGGATGTCGATCGCCTGGCCGGTCAGCGCCACGGTGAAGTTGGAGACGCCGATCTCGCGGGTCAGCCCCTGTGCCTTGGCCTCGGCAAGCGCGCCCAGGTATTCGGCCATCGGCACTTCGTCGTTCGGCGACGGCCAGTGGATCAGGGTCAGGTCGACCTGCTCGGTGCGCAGCTTGCGCAGGCTCTCGCGCAGGCTGGGAATCAGCTTGTCGCGCTTGAATTCGCTGATCCAGATCTTGGTGGTCAGGTACAGCTGCTCGCGCGGTACGCCGGATTCGGCGATCGCCTGGCCGATCTCGGCCTCGTTGTCGTAGATCTGCGCGGTGTCGATGGCGCGATAGCCCAGGTCGAGCGCATCGCGCACCGAATCGATGACGGTCTGGCCCTTGAGACGGAAAGTCCCGAGGCCGAATGCGGGGACGGACATGGAAAGCTCCTTGCGGGGGAAGGGAACAGGGTAGGGGATGCCCGCGCGGGCGGCTCACGCCAGCGCGGGACTCAGCGTTGCAACGTATTCAATGCGCGGTGACGGCAATCCCTTCGGCGCGCTCGGCAACGCCGTCGCGGCGGTCCAGGCGGCCGCTCAGCGCGGTCAGGCCGAGCGCGCCCAGCACCACCAGCGCGCCGATCCAGGGGGTATGGCGCAGGCCGAGGTGTTCGACCACCAGCCCGCCGGCGGACGAGCCCAGCGCGATGCCGAGGTTGAACGCGGCGATGTTGAGGCCCGAGGCCACGTCGGTGGCACGCGGCGCGAAGCGCTGTGCCTGCTTCACCACATAGACCTGCAGTCCCGGCACGTTGCCGAACGCCACCGCGCCCCATGCCATCACCGTGGCCAGCACCAGCCAGTGGTGCTGCATGGTGAAGGTGAGCACCAGCAGCACGAGCGCCAGCAACGCGAACACGCGCTTCAGTGCCGGCACCGGGCCCAGGCGGTCGGCCAGGCGGCCGCCCCACAGGTTGCCGAACGCCACCGACACGCCGTAGAGCAGCAGCACCGCGCTCACCGCATCGGCGGACCAGCCACTGACTTCCTGCAGGATCGGCGCCAGGAAGGTGAAGGCGAGGAAGGTGCCGCCATAGCCGAGCGCGGTCATCGCATAGACCAGCAGCAGCCGCGGCTGGGCGAGCACGCCGAGCTGCTGGCGGAAGGTCGCCGGCTCGCTGTGGTGAACATCGCGCGGCACGAACAGCGCGCTGCCGAGCAGGGCCACCACGCCGAGGCCGGCCACGGCCAGGAAGGTGGCGCGCCAGCCCAGGTGCTGGCCGATGAACGTGCCCAGCGGCACGCCGGTGACCAGGGCCACGGTGAGCCCGGTGAACATGATCGCGATCGCGCTGGCCGCCTTGTCCTTGGGCACCACCGAGGTGGCGATGATCGAGCCGATGGAGAAGAACACACCGTGCGCCAGGCCGGTGAGCACGCGCGCCACGATCAGCGAACCGTAGCCCGGCGCCATCCAGGCGACGAGGTTGCCGAGGGTGAACAGCACCATCAGGCCGATCAGCAGCGCCTTGCGCGGCACGCGGCCGGTGACCGCGGTCAGTACCGGCGCGCCGACCGCCACGCCGAGCGCATACAGGCTGACCAGCAGCCCGGCCGACGGCAGGCTGACGCCGAGATCGGCGGCGATGGTGGGAATCAGGCCGACGATCACGAACTCGGTGGTGCCGATCGCGAACGCGCCCAGGGTGAGCGCCAGCAGGGCGAGGGGGATGCCGCGGGACATGGAACCGCTCCAGGGAGGAAGGCCGAGCAGTCTGCCGGGCGGACTTTTGCGCAAAAAGCCGCTTATCGTCGAAATACTCTTTCCCTTGGCGCAATAATCTGCCGATGAAGACGACCCTCGACGAGATGCAGGCGTTCCTGGCGGTGATCGACAGCGGCTCGATCACCGCCGCCGCCGAAGCCTTGCAGCAGACCGTGTCGGCGGTCAGCCGCGCGCTGGCGCGGCTGGAGGAGAAGCTCGGGGTGACCCTGCTGACCCGCACCACCCGTCGTCTGCGCCTGACCGAAGAGGGCGAGGCTTTCCTGGCGCAGGCACGCGCCATCGTGGGCGCGGTGGAGACGGCCGAGGCGCAGATGGCCGCGCGGCGCGAGCGTCCGGCAGGCCGGTTGCGCGTGGATGCGGCGACCTCGTTCCTGCTGCACGTGATCGTGCCGCGGGTGCCGGGCTATCGGGCGCGCTATCCCGAGGTGCAGCTGGAGCTTAACGGCAACGAGCGCAACATCGATCTGGTGGAGCGCCGCACCGACCTGGCGTTCCGCATCGGGCCGCTGGGGGATTCCTCGCTGCATGCGCGGCCGATCGGGCGCAGCCGCCTGCGCGTGCTGGCGAGTCCGGCCTATCTTGAGCGCCACGGCACGCCGGCGGATGTCGCCGCGCTGCTGCGGGAGCACACGCTGATCGGCTTCCGCCAACCGGAATCGCTGAAGCGCTGGCCGTTGGCCGACGCGAACGGCGAGCCGGTGGAAGTGGAGCCGCAGGTCGCTGCGGCCAGTGGCGAAACGCTGCTGCACCTGGCGCGGGTGGGGACGGGCATCACCTGCCTGTCGGACTTCATGACCGCGACGGACCGCGCGAACGGCAGCCTGGTGCAGGTGCTGGCGGGGGCGACGCTGGACATGCGCCAGCCGATCAACGCGGTGTATTACCGCAACACGGCGGTATCGGCGCGGATCAGTTCGTTCCTGGATTACCTGGTGGAAGCGCTGGGCGAACGGCCGTTCGACGACTGAGCCGCAGTCCGCATCGCCGCCGTTCGATCGTCATCTTCCCTTGTTCCCCTGTTACCTCGTTCTCTCGTCCTTATTCTTTCTGTAGGAGCGGCTTCAGCCGCGACCGTAAACCGTCCGTGGCCAGGGAAACGCAGTCGGTTCTGAAGCACCCCCACAACGAACCTGCCAGCCCTCAGCCCGCATCCTCCGCACTGGCCAGCTCCAGCTGCCCCAGCTCTTCCTTCGACAGTTCCAGCCGCGCGGCCGCCAGCAGATCATGCAACTGCTCCACCGTCGTGGCGCTGGCGATCGGCGCGGCGATGTTCGGCTGGGCGATCAACCACGCCAGCGAGACCTGCGTCGGCGTCGCCGAATGCTTGGCCGCGATGTCATCCAGCGCGGCCAGGATGCGCAGGCCGCGCGCATTGAGATACTGCTTCACCACCGCCTGCCCGCGCGCGCTGCTCTTGGCCGCATCCGCCGGCGTGCGGTACTTGCCGCTCAGAAAGCCGCTGGCCAGCGAGTAATAGCCGATCACCCCGAGCCCGTGCTCGGCCACCACCGGCGCCAGCTCGCGTTCGTAACCGGCACGGTCGTACAGGTTGTACTCCGGCTGCAAGGTCTCATAGCGCGGCAGGTTGTACTGCTGCGACACGCCCAGCGCATCGCGCAGCCGGGTAGCGCTGTAGTTCGATGCACCGATCGCGCGTACCTTGCCCTGCTCGATCAGCCGGCCGAACGCGGCCAACGTCGCTTCCAGCGGCGTCGACTCGTCGTCCTCGTGCGCCTGGTACAGGTCGATCACGTCGGTCTGCAGCCGACGCAGCGAATCTTCCGCCGCCGCGGCGATGTTGTCCGGCGACAGGCCCGGACGCTCCTTCCACTTGGCGACCTTGGTGGCGATCAGCACCTTGTCGCGCTTGCCGCTGTGCTTGAGCCAACGGCCGATGATCGTTTCCGACTCGCCGCCCTGGTTGCCCGGCACCCAGGCGGAGTACGCATCGGCGGTATCGATCAGGTTGAAGCCTGCCTCGACGAAGGCGTCGAGCAGCGCGAATGACGCGCGCTCGTCCGCGCTCCAACCGAACACGTTGCCGCCGAAGGCGATCGGCTGGACCTGCAGGCCGGAGCGGCCGAGGGAACGGGAGGCGGTCATGGGCAATGGCTCCGCGGGAGGGGGCCCCACAGCATAGACGTCCTCGCGCGGCCAAGGTGTGACACGCGCATGCATGCAGTGTTTCGGAAACGCTAAGCGGCGCGGCAGCGTGTCGCAGGCGTCGTGCTAGGCTCGGCGCACTTTGCCCCGGGAGGTCAACTGCATGTCCGCTCATAAGTACATAGCCATCGGTACGCTCGCCTTGTCGCTCGCACTGGCGATGCCGGTGGCGCAGGCGATCAAGCCCGCCGACACCGCGACGCTGCCCGCACCGGATGCCGGCCTGCAGACGGTGCTCAACGGAAGCTGGCGCGATCCGGCCAACGTCAAGCGCGACGCCTATCGGCATCCGGGGCAGACGCTGGCGTTCTTCGGCATCGCCCCGACGCAGACGGTGATCGAGATCACGCCGGGCGGCGGCTGGTATTCGGAAATCCTCGCGCCCTACCTGCAGGCCAAGGGGCATTACATCGCCGCCGTGGTCGACCCGATGAAGGTCAAGGAAGGCGGCAGCCGCGATTACCAGCAGCGCCAGCGCGACGGCCTGCAGAAGAAGTTCGATGCCGATCCGGCGCGCTACGCCAAGGCCAGCATCGTCGGTTACGACCCGAACGCGCCGGTGCTCGGCCCGGCCAACTCCGCCGACATGGTGCTGACGTTCCGCAACGTGCACAACTGGCGCAGCGCCGGCCAGGCCGAGAACATGTTCAAGGCGTTCCATGCGGTGCTGAAGCCGGGTGGCGTGCTGGGCGTGGTCGAACATCGTGCCAAGGCCGACGTCCCCGCCGACGACAAGAGCGGCTATGTCGGCCAGCAGCAGGTCATCGCGATGGCCGAAGCGGCCGGCTTCAAGCTCGCCGCCAAGAGCGAGGTCAACGCCAACCCGCGCGACAGCAAGGATTACCCCGGTGGCGTGTGGACCCTGCCGCCGACCAACAAGCACGACGCGGCCGACGATGCGAAGTACCAGGCCATCGGCGAAAGCGATCGCATGACGTTGCGCTTCGTCAAACAGTGAGCCTCGATGCGGCGCGTGGCCAGCGATGGCCGCGCGCCGCATTGCTAGAATCGCGCATCCCGATGCAGGTGCGGCATGCTCGTTCTTCTCAACAAGCCGTATGGCGTGCTCACCCAGTTCAGTGACAGGGGCGCGACCGGGCGGCGCACGCTCGCCGAGTTCGGCCTGCCGGCGGATGTCTATCCGGCCGGGCGCCTGGACATGGACAGCGAAGGCCTGCTGCTGCTCACCGACGATGGCGCGCTGGCGCATCGCCTGACCGATCCGAAGCACAAGGAAGCCAAAACCTATTGGGTGCAGGTCGAAGGTGCGCCCACCGAGGCGCAACTGCGGCAGCTGCGCGACGGCGTGCTGCTCAACGACGGGCCGACCCTGCCGGCGGGCGCCGAACTGCTGGAGGTCGCGCCGGCGCTATGGCCACGTGATCCACCGGTGCGCTTTCGCAAGACCGTGCCCGACGCGTGGCTGGCGATCACGCTGCGCGAGGGGCGCAACCGCCAGGTGCGGCGCATGACCGCCGCGGTCGGCTTGCCCACGCTGCGGCTGGTGCGCGCGCGGATGGGGCGCTGGTCGCTGGACGGGTTGGCGTCGGGCCAGTGGCGGGTGGTCGAAGACACCCCGGCCCCTCGCCCTGCACGCCCCCCGGCAAAGCGCCCCATGCGCTGAAGTGTTGCTATTGGTGGAATCCGGGCGGGCGCCCGATTACGCTTTGCCGCATGCGAACCAAGCCCAACGCCCAGCCCAACCAGA
The DNA here is from genome assembly GCA_002429615.1 of Lysobacteraceae bacterium UBA6001. Lineage (GTDB taxonomy): Bacteria > Pseudomonadota > Gammaproteobacteria > Xanthomonadales > Xanthomonadaceae > Stenotrophomonas_A. The sequence continues at coordinate 11,904 of DJAN01000262.1, read as the reverse complement.
GCCTGATTGACGGCATCGCCACCCTGCAGGCGCTGGCCTCCTCGCCCGAGCCGGTGGGCTGCCGCGAGCTTGCCCGCCAGCTGGGCGCCAACCCGACCCGGGTCAACCGCCTGCTCAAGACCCTGGCCTACCTGGGCATCGCCCGCCAGACCGCCGACCGCAAATACACCCCCGGCCCGGGCATGCACGTGCTGGCCGCGCAGAGCCTGTTCGCCTCCGGGCTGATCCGCCGCGCGATGCCGGTGCTGGAGAGCCTGCGCCGCTTCGGCCACACCGTGGCGATGGGCGTGCTCTGGAACGACAGTGTCAGCTACCTGTTCCACGCGCCGCCGGGGATCGAGGCGGCGCGCGGCCTGGGCCGTATCGGCCTGCTGCCGGCCACCACCAGCGGCATCGGCATCGTGCTGCTGTCGCAGCTGGCCGACGACGACGTGCGCGAGCTCTACCGCGACAAGCCGATCCCGATGTTCCCCGAGGGCATCGAGCAACTGCTGCGCGCGCTGGCCCAGACCCGCGAACAGGGCTATGCGCGCGTCCACGTCGCCGACGAGCGCGACCACCACGTGGTGGCCATCGCGATGGGCGATCCGGTGCATGCCGGCATCGCGATGTCCGGCTGGATTCCCGAGACCGCCACCGCCGAGCTGGTGAAGGCGCTGCGCGAAGCCGCCGCCGAGATCGGCTGAGGGCTTGCCGCGGTGCGGCTTGACCTGTTGCTACAATAGCAATACGTTGCGGCCTTCTTCGGGGAGGCGGCAACCATGACCCATTGGATCGACGCGTGAGCGGCGGCGGACGCACGAAGTGGGTGCTGCTCGCCCTGCTGTTCTGCTCGACGGTCATCAATTACCTGGACCGGCAGGCGCTCTCGATCCTGGCCACCACCATCCAGGCCGACCTGCGCATGAGCGACATCGAGTACGCGCGCGTCGTGCAGGTGTTCCTGTTCGCCTACGCCGCGGCCTACGTGATGGCGGGGCGCGTCACCGACTGGCTGGGCGCGCGGCTCGCGCTGATCCTGTTCGTCGGCTGGTGGTCGCTGGCCAATATCGCCACCGGCTTCGTGCGCACGCCGTTCCAGCTCGGCGCGGCGCGCTTCGCGCTCGGCCTCGGCGAGCCGGGCAACTACACCGTCGGCACCAAGGTGGTGTCCGAGCAGTTCCCGCCGCGCCAGCGCGGCATCGCGCTGGGTCTGTACACCGCCGGGGCGATGATCGGCGCCACGCTGGCGCCGCCGCTGATCGGCGGCATCGCGCTGACCTACGGCTGGCGCAGCGCGTTCTGGATCACCGGCATCGCCGGCCTGCTGTGGATCATCGGCTGGTGGTGGGCCTACCCGCGCCAGCAGACGCAGGCGGCCAGCGATGGCGCGCCGGCCACGCCACCGCCGTCGATGAAGGGTGTATGGGGCAAGCTGGCGCGCGACCGCGCGGTGTGGGCGCTGGTCGGCTCGCGCATGGTCGCCGACCCGGTCTGGTACTTCTATCTGTTCTGGTTTCCCAAGTACCTGGGCGACGCGCGCGGCATGAGCCTGGCCGCGGTGGCGTCGCTGGCGTGGGTGGTCTATGTCGCCGCCGATATCGGCAGCGTGGGCGGCGGCGTGATTTCCGGGCAGCTGGTGCGTCGTGGCCTGCCGCCGGTGCGCAGCCGCCTGCTCACCATGACCGGCGCGGCGGTGCTCGCACCGGTCGGCATCTTCATCACCCTGCATCCGGCGCTTCCGCTGCTGCTGACGCTGGCCTGCCTGGTGACGTTTGCCCACCTGGTCTACCAGATCAACCTCACCACGATGGTGGTGGACATCTTCCCGTCGCGTTACATCGCCTCGGTCGCCGGCCTGATCGGCTGCGGCAGTGCGCTCGGCGGCATGTTGTCCGCGCAGGTGGTGGGCATGCTGGTGGCCGGCGGATCGTTCGACCGCACCTTCGTGCTGATGGCCTTCCTGCATCCCATCGCAGTGGGGTTGGCCTGGCTCGCGCTGCGGCTGGCGCGGCGCTCGCCGATGTCGCTGCTGTCCGGCGACAGCAGCGACGGTCGCGATCAGGCCACCGCTTCGGCGTGATCCCAGAAACGGGCGCCGGGGACGGCGCCCAGCCCGGGGCCGCTGGGCAGGTGGTAATGGCCGTCCTGGTAGGCCATGTCGGTGTCGAGCATCAGCAGCGAGCGCGAGAAGATCGAATGCTGCCACTCATGCCGCCACAGCCCCGGCAGCACGCTGGCCACATGCAGGCTGGCGGCCATGAACAGGCCGCCGCCGATGGTGGCATGCGGAGCGATCGGCACGCCCTGCGCCTCGGCCAGCCGCGCGATGCGCAGGAACTGGGTGATGCCGGTGTGGCCCATCTCCGGCTGGAGGTAGGAGAGCGAGCCGCCCGCCAGGCGCAGGCGCGCTTCGTACTCGGTATGCCATTCCTCGCCCGCGGCGATGGGCACCGGGCTTTCCTTGCCGAGACGGATCAGCCCTTCGACGTCCTCCGGCTTCAGCGGCGCCTCGATGAACTTGAGTCGATACGGTTCCAGCTGGCGCGCCATCTCCAGCGCCTGGGCCACATCGAACTTCCAGTGCAGGTCCACCATCAGTTCCGGGCCGGGGCCGAGCACGCGGCGCAGACCGGCGATCTCCTCGGCGATGCCCTCATGGCTCACCACCGCGTGGATCTTGAACGCGTCGTGGCCGTCGGCCGCGAACGCCCGTGCCATCTCCAGCTTGGCGTCGAGCGTGGCGGCTGGCAGGCCGGAGAGATAGCCGGGAATCGTGTCGCGCTGGCGCTCGCCCAGCAATGACCACAACGGCACCCCGCGTGCGCGTGCGCGCAGGTCCCACAGCGCGATGTCGAGTGCGGCGATCGTATCGACATGGAAGCCGCCGAAGCAGCCGCGCACGCGCATCAGGCCGTAGAGGTCGTCCCAGATCTGTTCGACATCCTCCGGCGAGCGCCCGATGAGTTCCGGCGCCAGCAGGTCGTTGATGATCTCGCACACCGCGCGCGGCGCGCAGATGCCGTAGGTCTCGCCCCAGCCCTCCGCGCCGTCGTCGGTGGTGACGCGCACCACCACCGAGCGGTCCACGGTCGGGTAGATCGTGCCGTTGCCCTTGCGCACGAGGTAGCCGCGGCTGTTGACGCGCTCACCCGGCCCCAGCGGCCCGAGGTAGGGGGTGGTGCGCGGGATGGTCAGGATGAAGGTCTCGACCTTGACGACATGGCTCATCAGGAAATCCTCTGTACCTGCCCGGGCACCTGGTCCAGCGGCAGCAGGTCGGCGATGCGGTCGAGCAGGATATCCAGTTCGCGCTGGTCGAACGCATCCAGCGCCGGGCCGGGCGCGCGCACCTTGTCGCTGCCGATCAGTCCGCGACGCAGCAGTACCGCCTTGGTCAGCCGCCAGCGGAATACCGCCTGCATGCTCAGCAGCGGCAGCGTGCGCTCGAACAGTTCACGCGCCGTCGCGTGATCGCCCGCCGCCCACGCAGCGAGCATCGCCACGTGCACCTCGGTGATCTCGCAGGCCGGCATGGTGCCGACCGCGCCGCGGCCGAGCTCGTCGAGCACGTAACGCGCGCCGGCGCCGCCGAACACCGCGCGTACTTGGCTGCGCCCGGCCTGTTCGGACAGCGCGGTGATGCGATGGCCCGAGGGCATCGTCTCTTCCTTGACGTACTCGATGCCCGGCACGCGCGCGGCCAGCGCGACGACTTCGTCCACGCCCAGGCCCACGCCCATCGGCGGCGGTGCGTTCTGCAGCATCACCGCCACGCCGGATTCGGCATGCAGGCGTGCGAAGAACGCGGCCATCGCGTCGGCATCGCCGGCATGGCGATGTGGCGTGAGCACCATCGCCGCCTGCGCGCCGGCCTCGCCACCGGCGCGCGCGAAGGCGATCGCCTCCTCTACCGTCTTGGCGCTGGCACCGACGATCAGCGGCACGCGGCCGCGATTCCATTCGCCCAGTCGCGCGGTGAGATGCAGGCGCTCCTCGGCGCTGAGCATGTCGTACTCGCTCGCCAGCCCGGGGAACACCACGCCGGCCGCACCGGCACCGAGGATGTATTCGAAGACATTGGCCATCCCCGCCTCATCGACCGAGCCGTCGGCGTGGAAGATCGTCGGGAGGATGGGGAAGACGCCTTGCAGTTCGGCCATGGCCGGGTCCTTGCAGTAAGTGTGCCGTTATAAGCAACAGGTTGACGGGCGAAACGGGCCGCTCTCCGGGCCTGTTTCAGTTTCTACGTTGCGCTGCAGCGTGCGCACCGAAATCATATTGCTATATTAGCTACAACACTGCCAAGTCGCAGTGCAGCAGTCACCGACGAATCACGCTGTATCGAAGGGCGGTATCACCGGGTGGACGAGGGGGGAGGGCGCGCGTCATGCGCCTTCGCCACCCCCGGCGGCGGCGCTTCGGTTCTTACATTGGGGGAGGGCCCAACACATGCGTAGCTTTCGACGTTCCACCCTGTTCACCGCCCTGGGCGCCTGCCTACTGACGCCCTGCGTGGCGTGGGCGCAGTCGGCCGACGCACCGCAGGCGCAGTCCGCGCCGGCCACCGATTCACAGGCCACCACGCTCGATGCCGTCACCGTGACCGGCATCCGCGGCAGCCTGGAAGCCTCGCGCGACATCAAGCGCGATTCGCCGCAGATCGTCGACGCCATCGTCGCCGACGACATCGGCAAGCTGCCCGACAGCAACGTCGCCGAATCGCTCTCGCGCGTGGCTGGCGTGCAGCTGGAGCGCGGCATGGGCGAGGGCAGCGACATCCTCGTGCGTGGCTTCAAGGAAAACGTGCTGCTCTACAACGGGCGCCAGATCGTCGATGCCACCGGCCGCGGCGGCAACGGCCTTGACCAGCTGGCCACCTCCACCTACGGCCTGCTCTCGCTGGTGCCGTCCGAACTGATCTCGCGCCTGACCGTCACCAAGCTGGCCGGCTCGGACCAGATCGCCGGTGGCCTGGGCGGTATCGTCGACATCCAGACCCGCCAGCCGCTGTATGGCGATGGCGAGCAGAACGTCGTCAGCGTGGCCGGCACCTACGACGAGCTCTCCGATTCCTACGGCCAGAACGCCTTCGCGCTGCTGTCCACGCGCACCGACGACCGCCGCTTCGGCGCGCTGATCTCGGCCACCTACAGCAAGCGCGAGGTGGTGCAGCAGGGCCTGGATACCTTCTCCGGCTACTCGCGCTTCACCGACGCCACCGATCCCACCCAGACCCGCTTCGGCAGCACCGACATGCGCGCGCAGAACATCAACGACGACCGCGACAAGGTCGGCGCCAGCGTGGTGCTGCAATGGCGTCCGGTGGACGGCGTGGAGATCACCTCCGACACCTTCTACTCGCGCCAGGACGCCAAGCGCGACCGCTACTGGATCGCCTTCAACCCGTCCGCGGGCCTGAGCAACGCGGTCTATTCGGACCACAACATCCTGCTCGCCGGCCGCTCCACCGGCACCGTGCTGCTCAACAGCGAAGTGGCCGACATCGACTCGGACATCTTCTCCACCGCGCTGACCGCCAAGTTCCGCGTCGGCGACCAGCTCGACGGCTCGGTCGAGGCCGACTACGGCAAGTCCACCGCGCGCTACGACCAGCACTACATGCGCCTGGCGCCGATGGCCGGCCTGACCTCGGTCACCGACTTCGACCTGCGCAGCGGCAACTTCGGCAGCTTCAACGTCAGTGGCGTCGACGTGACCGACCCGTCGCAGTGGCGCATGACCATCATGTTCGACAACGACTGGCGCGCCGAGACCGATACCAAGGCGCTGCGTACCGACTGGAGCTGGGCGTTCAACGACGGTCCGCTGCGTTCGCTGGACTTCGGCGCGCGCTTCAACCGCCTGGAGAGCCTGCAGAATCCGCTGCGCGCCGACATCCGCCCGACCGGCGGCATCCCGGTCACGCAGATGAGCGACTACATCCGCCTGTACAGCAATTTCGACTTCATGCCGGGCGAGTTCGCCGGCCTGCCGCGCGAATACCTGGGCGCCTATCGCGGTGCGTTCGGTGGCTGCGACACCTTCACCAACATCCCGGCGATCTCGCAGAACGCGCAGTGCCTCAACCCGGGCAGCAGCACGCTGGCCTACGGTTCCACCTTCAGCGTGGACGAGGACTTCCTGGAAGCCTACGCCAAGCTCAACTGGGATACCCAGCTCGGCGACATGGGGCTGACCGGCAATGTCGGCGTGCGTTTCGTGCGGCGTGATCTGGACTCGCGCGGCAACGTGCTCGGTGGCGATGGCAGCGTGACGCCTTCGACCTTCAGCCGCCGCGACGACGAGGCGCTGCCTTCGGCCGTTGCCAAGCTGCAGCTCACCGATACGCTGGTGCTGCGCGGCGGCGCCGCCAAGGTGGTGGCGTTCCCGAACACCGAAGACCTCAACAACGGCGTCACCCTCAACAACAACGCGGTGTTCGACGCCAACGGCGTGCAGACCTCCTACGGCACCGGCACCGGCGGCGCGCCGGACCTGGATCCGTTCAAGGCCAACCAGTACGACCTGTCGCTGGAGTGGTACTACGGTGGCCAGGGCATGCTCTCGGCCGGCCTGTTCTACAAGGACGTGTCGACCTTCATCGTCCAGCAGCAGAGCGCCGAGGTCTACAACAACGTCAACTACCTGGTGCTGCGCAAGATCAACGGCGACAAGGCCAAGGTGAAGGGTGTGGAGCTGCTCGCGCAGGTGCCGTTCACCGGCATGCTCGACGGCTTCGGCGTGGTGACCACCTACACCTACATCGACTCGGAGACGCCGATCACCGACATCACCGGCAACGCGATGACGTTCCCCGGCCTGTCGAAGAACAACGTCAACCTGATCGGCTATTTCGAGCGCGGTCCGTTCGGCGTGCGCGTGGCCTACAACTGGCGCGACAAGTACCTGGTCGGCCTGTCCAGTGCCGCCACCGGCATCTACAACGACACCTACAAGGACCTGTCGGCCACGCTGAGCTACGATTTCAGCGATCGCCTGTCGTTCAAGCTGGAAGGCAACAACCTGCTCGACAGCGAACAGCGCACCTTCGACGGCTACGACGAAGGCCTGCGTACCAACGTGGTGTTCGGGCGGTCCTACAAGGCCAGCCTGACCTACCGGTTCTGACGACTGACGGAGGCGACGGGCGAAGATGACCGAAGGCGCGATGCACGGAGAGGTGGTGCTGGTCAGCGGTGCGGCCAGCGGCATCGGCGCGGCGGTGGTGCAACGGCTGCGGGAGGAGGGCGCGCGGGTGGCCGCCCTCGACCGGCAGCCGGTGGCCGACGCCGATGCCAGCGCCCAGGCCGACCTGCGCTCGGCCGAGGCCGTGACGCAGGCGGTGGGGCAGCTGGTATCGGCGCTGGGCCCGATCAACGCGCTGGTGCACTGCGCCGGCGTGTGCCCGGCGGGCGGCACGCTGGAAGGTGACGACGAACTTTGGCTGGATACCTATTCGGTCAACGTGCTCGGCGCGCTGCGGGTGATGCGGGCGGTGCTGCCCGGCATGCGGGAACGCGGCGCTGGCGCGGTGGTGCTGGTGTCCTCGATCAACGCGCGTTTCGCCACGCCGACGCTGGCGGCCTATGCCGCCTCCAAGGCCGCGCTGGAGGAAGTGGCGCGCACCGCCGCGCTGGAATTCGCCGCGGACGGTGTGCGCGTCAACGTGATCGCCCCGGCCTCGGTGGACACGCCGATGCTGCAGGCTTCGTTCGCCCGTGCCGACGATCCGGCCGCGGCACGGCAACGCAATGTGCAGCGCCATCCACTCGGCCGCCTCGGAACCCCCGAGGATGCCGCGGAGCTGGCGCTGTTCCTGGTATCGCCGCGCAGTGGCTGGATCACCGGCGGCATTTTTCCTCTGGATGGTGGGGCGGGAGTGACGCGACGATGACGTGGGACAGGGACGACGGTGACATCGTCGGCATCAACTGGGGCAGCTCCAATTTCCGGGCCTTCCTGATCGCCCCCGAGGGCCAGGTACGCGACACCATCGAACAGCCGCGCGGCATCGCTGGGCTGGACCGCGCGCAGATGCAGGCGCTGGTCGCCGAGGTCGCCGCGCGCTGGCCGCAAGCCGCGCGCGCCTATGCCAGCGGCATGATCGGTTCGAACATCGGCTGGAGCGATGCGGGCTATGTCGACTGCCCGACCACGCTGGCCAAGCTCGCCGCGCAGCTGCACGAGGTGCGGATCGGCGAGGTGCCGGTGGCGATCGTGCCGGGGCTGGCGTGCCGCCGTGGCGTCGACGACGCGCCGGACATCATGCGGGGCGAGGAGACCGAGCTGCTCGGGCTGATCGCCGCCGGGCAGGTACCGGCGAACGGGCTGGTCGCCTTGCCGGGCACGCACAGTAAATGGGTACGCCTGCGCGACGGCGCGGTGGTCGAGTTCATGACCGCGATGTCGGGAGAGATCTTCGACCGGCTCACCGCCGCCGGGCTGCTGGCGTCGGTGATCGATGGGCCGGCGGTGGAAGGCGCGGCCTTCCAGGCCGGCCTGAAGGCCGGGCACGACAGCGGCCTTGGCCTGGGCACGCTGCTGTTTGGCGCGCGGGCGCGGGTCATCCGCCAGGATATCTCCAAGCAGGAAGGCGCGTCCTACTTGCGCGGCCTGCTGATCGGCGCGGAACTGGCGGACGTGCGCCGGCTGTGGCCGGATGCCCTCGATGGCAGCGTGCCACTGGTGGGTGCCGCGCCGGTATGCGCGCTGTACGCGGCCGGCGTGGCCGCGCTGGGCGGGCGTGCCGAACAGATCCGCTCGCACGATGCGGTGACCCGCGGCTTCGCCGCGCTGCATGCCGCCGCGGTGGCGGCGTGAGCCGCTTCGACGAGGTGCTCGCGCAGGCGCCGTTGGTGGCGATCCTGCGCGGCCTGCATGAAGACGCCATCGCCGTGGGGGAAGCGCTGTACGCCGCCGGCGTCCGCGTGGCCGAGGTGCCGCTCAATTCGCCCGATCCCTTCACCACCATCGCCGCGCTGGTCCGCCATTTCGATGGCCGCATGCTGATCGGCGCGGGCACGGTGCTGCAGGTCGCCGACGTGGAGCGCCTGGCCGCGCTCGGCTGCGCGTTCTGCGTGTCGCCCAATACCGATGCGGACGTGATCCGCGCGACGGTGGCACACGGCATGGTGTCGATGCCCGGCTTCTCCACGCCGTCCGAAGCCTTCGCCGCCATCGCGGCCGGTGCCCGGCACCTGAAGGCGTTTCCCGCGCATGGGGCGGTGCCGCGCTTGTCGGCGCTGTCGGCGGTGCTGCCGAAGGGCGTGCAGCTGGTGGCGGTGGGTGGCGTGGAAGCGAGCGAACTCGACGCGCTGCGCGCGGCGGGTGTCACCGCGATCGGCGTGGGATCGGATCTCTACAAACCGGGCCGTGACGCGGCGGATGTCGGTGCGCGTGCGCGCGGCTGGCTGGAAGCGCTGCGGCAGCGCCCGCCGCGTGCCGAGCTGGTCTGCAATCCACAGACGCTGGTCGGCGAATCGCCGCGCTGGCGCGAGGGCGAGGTGGTGTGGCTCGAGCCGACCGCGCCCGCGCTGTGGCGCTGGGATGGACGGCAGTGCATGCGTACGCCGCTGGCCGAACCGGTGTGGTCGCTGGCGCTGCACGACGGACACTGGGTGGGCAACAGCGAAGGCCACTTCCTGTCGATGAGTGCCGAAGGCGTCATCACGCCTGGCCCGGAGATCGACCTGGGCCCGGGCTGCCGGCTCAACGACATGACCGTCGATGCACGCGGTGGCCTGTGGGCCGGCTCGATGCACCGTGGCCTGCTCGCCGGCAAGGGCGCGCTGTTCCACACGCCCGATCCCGCGCAGCCGGCACGCCGCGTCGCGGAGGGGCTGGGCGTGGCCAACGGCATGGTGTTCTCCGCCGATGGCAACACGCTGTTCGTCATCGACACGCTGGCGCGCACGCTGTTGGCCTATCCCGCCGATATCGCCGCCGGCACCCTGGGCGAACCGAAGGTGGTGACGGATTTCCTCGGCGTGCCCGGCAAGCCGGACGGCCTGGCGATGTCACCGCAGGGCCGGCTGTGGGTGGCGATGTGGGGCGGCCAAGCCGTGGTCGAGCTGGCCGAGAATGGCGCGGTGCTGCGCTCGGTCGCGATACCCGCGCCGCACGTGGGCGCGCTGTGCTTCGCGCCGGATGGCCGGCTGTTCGTCAGCACCGCGCGGGCGCGGCTGTCGCTGGAGGTGTTGGCCGCGTTCCCGGGCTCCGGCGGACTGTTCGTGGTCACGCCCTAAACGAAAATCGCCGCGACACGCGCGGCGATCCCCGGTCCTGCGTGCGTGGCGGATCAGGCGCCGGCTTCGTCGCTCGGGTCCACCGTGCGGCCACGGTAATGCTGGCGTGCGGCACGCCGTGCGTTGGCGTTGCCCTGCTGCTCCACGCGCTGCGCGCTGCCGTCGATCGCGGCGTTGTCGCGCTGCTTCTTCTTGCGGTAGATCGCATAGGCGATCAGGCCGACACCTGCCGCGGCGGCGGCGATGGTCACCACCGGGTTGCGTCGCGCCAGGCGGGTGGCGGCCTTGCCGCCGGTGCGCACCGCGCCGAGCGCGGCGCCGGTCTTGATCCAGTCGATGGCCTGCGGGCCGACGTGGTCGCGCAGGTTGCTGCCGGCATGGCGCAGGCCGTCGCCGGCACTGGAGGCCAGGTCCATGGCGCGCTCCAGCGCGCGGTCGGTAATCACGGTCAGTCTGCTCATGGCGGGGGATTCCTCGGTTCGACGGCGTTGGAGGCCCAGTGTCGAGGGCCGGACGTATACACCATGTCAGTACGCCGCCAGACCCCTATCCGCACGCTGAACCGGCACTCAGGTGCCGCGCGGCTTGGCCCGGTGCGTGGCGGTGGCGCTCCATGGATCCTCCGGCCACGGATGCTTGGGATAGCGCCCTTTCATCTCCTTGCGGACCTCCGGATAGGTGTTGCTCCAGAAGCTGCGCAGGTCCTGGGTGACCTGCAGGGGACGTCCGCCGGGCGACAGCAGGTGCAGCGTGAGTGGCACGCGGCCATCGGCCACGCGCGGGGTGTCGGCCAAGCCGAACAGCTCCTGCAGCTTCACCGCCAGCACCGGCGGCAGCGGCGCGCCCTCGTGGTCGAGCGCGTACTCGATGCGCCGTTCCATGCCCGAGGGCACGCTGATGCGGGTCGGCGCGTGGCGGTCGACGAGCTGCCGCTGTGCCCACGGCAGCGGCGACTTCAACGCCTCGCCCAGTTCTTCCTCGGACAACGCGTCGAGCCGGCGCTTGCCGGCGAAGGCCGGCTTCAGCCAGGCGTCCAGCGTGGCCAGCAACGCGGCATCGCCGTAGTCGGGCAGGTCCAGTTCCGGCATCCAGTGACGCAGCGACTGCGCGCGCGCCTGCCATTGGCGCAGGCCTTCAGTCCACGGCAGCGCGTCCACGCCGAGTTCGCGCACCGCCTCGGTCAGCGCGGTGGCAGCCAAGGCCGGGTCGACGCTGCCCGCCGAGCGGCTGTCCAGCACGATGCGGTCGAAGCGGGCCTCGCGCAGCGCCACCAGGGCGCGCCGCTCCGCATCCCAGCGCACCACGTCTTCCTGCACGAAGCGGTCGGGGAAGGCCTGGCGCAGCCAGCGCTCATCGACTGGCGCGGCGCGCAGCAGTAGCGAGTCGCGGGCTTCGAAACGCAGCTCGGTGGCGACCAGCCACGGCTCACCGCGCAGGTCGCTGTTTTCGAACAGGCGCACGCTGCGGCCGTTTGCCAGCAGATAGCGCAGCGGATCGGTGGGGTGGCGCGCGGCGATGCGGTCGGGAAAGGCGTGCGCGAGCAGATCGCCGAGTTCGTGCGCCTCGATGTCCTCTGGTGGCGTGGCATCGCAGCGCAGGCGCCGCCGCCACTGCTTGCTGGCGGCGTCGATGGCGGCCAGTCCGCCGCGATTGGCGTCGGCGGGCACGCGCCCGCGGC
>DJAN01000059.1:6332-6961 GCA_002429615.1 Lysobacteraceae bacterium UBA6001 | reverse complement strand
TGCCCGGCATGCTGATGTCGGTGAGTACGACCGATGGCTGCTGCGTCTGCAGCCAGCGTAGCGCGGCGACGCCATCGCCAACGACGGCATGGCGGTAGCCAAGCGCGTCGAGCTGCAGGGCGACCAGCATCTGGTTGGTGGGATGGTCCTCCACCACCAGGACTGGCGCGACATCGCGTGGGGCGGTCGGTGCCTGGAACGTATCGGCTGCCGGTTCGTGCAGCAGCGCCAGCAGGGCGCGGCGCAGATGCGTGGGTAGCAGGGGGGCACCAGCGACATGCAGTGCCGTGCCGTCTTCCTCGCCGGGATGGCCGATCACGATGCTGCGCGGCGTAGTGGGCGCAGGCCGGTCCGTCAGCAGGATGTCGCCGGCCTGCGCTGCATCGGCGATCACCATGCCCCAGCTCGCCAGCAGCGCATGGACCTCCGCGCGCAAGGCGTGATCGAGCACATCCACATGCACGCGGCAGCCGGCGAGCCCGCCATCCTGTAGCCGGTTTCCGCTTACCGGCAGCGCCAGGCGCACGCTCAGGCGGGTCCCGACGCCTGGGGTGCTGTGGAGCAGCAGCTCGCCACCCATCAGCGTGACCAACTGGCGGCAGATCGAAAGCCCCAGGCCGGTGCCGCCA
>DJAN01000059.1:5920-6138 GCA_002429615.1 Lysobacteraceae bacterium UBA6001 | reverse complement strand
AGCCCCAGGCCGGTGCCGCCATGGCGGCGCGTGGTGGTGGTGTCGGCCTGGGCGAAGGGGCGAAACAGGCCGGCCTGCTGTTCGACGGGAATGCCGATGCCGGTGTCGTCCACATGCAGGCTGACCTGTTGGATGTCTTCTTGCGGTTCCGCGGTCCGGGGGGCGACGTCGAGACTGAGCGCTACGTGGCCGCTGGAGGTGAACTTCAGCGCGTTGCC
>DJAN01000059.1:4852-5703 GCA_002429615.1 Lysobacteraceae bacterium UBA6001 | reverse complement strand
GGTGAACTTCAGCGCGTTGCCCATCAGGTTGAGCAGCACCTGGCGCAACCGGAAAGGATCGCCGACATGCAGCGCGGCCAGCGCCGGCGCGATCGACAGGTGGATCGCCAGGCCCTTGTCACGCGCCTGCGGTGCCGATACCTCGATCACGCCGGAGGCCATCTCGCGCAGATCCATGTCGATGGATTCCAGCTGCATCTCGCCGGCTTCGGCCTTCGAGAAGTCGAGCACGTCGTCGAGAATCTGCCGCAGCGACGTCGCCGACTCCATGCTGGTGGCCAGCAGCTGGCGTTGCGCGGGATCGAGCCGGGTCCGTCCGAGCAGCTCCAACAGGCCGGCCAGGCCTGCCATCGGTGTGCGTATCTCGTGGCTCATCACCGCCAGGAACTCGCTTCGGGCCGCGGCCGCTTCCACCGCGGCGGCACGGGCGTGTTCCAGCGCGTCGTTCTGTGCGTGCAGGGTGGTGGAGTCGTCCCAGTAGCCGGACCAGTGCACGGCGCCGTCGTCGGCCTTCCTTGGCACCGCATTGAGCGAGATCCAGCGCGTGTCCTCGGCACCGGCCGCGTGGAAATCGTGCGTGACCGCCGCCAGCGTGCGGGCCGATTGCTCGAAGGCCTCGCGCAGCAGCACCTGGTCGGCCTCGGCGATCCGCGCGAACAGCGACTCGGCATCGGCCATGATCTGCGCGCTGTCCAGCCCGAAAAGCGGGCGCGTGTTGCCGGTCACGTAGGTGAAGCGGTACGTGCCATCCGCGGTGCGGCGCAGCTTGAACACCACCGCCGGCAGGTTGCGCGAGATTTCACGCAGGCGATCGTCGGCCTCGCGCCGTCGCGCGATCTCCGCGCGCAGGC
>DJAN01000059.1:4071-4645 GCA_002429615.1 Lysobacteraceae bacterium UBA6001 | reverse complement strand
GCGCGATCTCCGCGCGCAGGCGCAGGTAGGCCGCCACGAGCAGGCTGATGATGGCCAGCGCGATGGCGCTGCTCCACCACACCAGCGGGCGCGCGAAGCCATAGTCATAGTCGACCTTGAGCCAGTTCCTGCGGATCTGCTGGCGGGCATCCTGGCCCATGTCGTTGGCCACGCGGTCGAGCAGGGGCGCCAACCGCGTATAGGGCTCACGCACGGCCAGGCCGATGTGGTCGGAAAAGCCCGCCGGCGCGGCGACGTGCAGGTCGGCGAAGGCATGGTCGCGGAGCTGGTTGTCCACCGCGGCAAGATTGCCGACGTAGGCGTCCACGTTCCGTTCGGCAACCCGCTGCAGTCCTTCGCGGTCACTGGCGACCTCCACGCGGATCGCGTCCGGGAGCGCGCGGGTCACGCGCCGGCCCGTGTCCGGGTCGCTGGTCGCGATGCGCTTGCCGGCGAGATCGGCCAGGCTGGCCACGGTGTCGGCGCCACGCCGCGTGACGATCACGCACGGGAAACTGACCAAGGGCCTGGTCAGGTGCCATTGCGGGCCATAGCCGGCGTCGTCGCTGGCGGG
>DJAN01000059.1:2963-3959 GCA_002429615.1 Lysobacteraceae bacterium UBA6001 | reverse complement strand
GCCGGCGTCGTCGCTGGCGGGGGCGATGTCGGCTTTGCCGGCGGCGATCAGGGCGCGTGCCGAGCGCCAGTCCGATGCCGGGATGACCTGCAGGCGCAGGCCGAGCTGGTCCTGCATGCGTTGCAGATAATCGCCGAGGATGCCGGACATCGCGCCATCCGCGCCACGCACCGTCAGCGGTGCCCAGCCCGGATCGAACGCGACCCGCAGCACCGGCAGGGATCGCAGCCATTGCCGGTCCTCGGCACCGAGTGCGGTGGTTTCGCTGTCCCAGGCAAAGCGGGTGTCGATCCAGCGACGATCGATGGCGGCGCGGCGCGTCTCGGGAAGCTCGGCCAGGGCGCGATCAATGGCCGTGGAGAGCAGCGCGCGATCATGTGGCGTCGCGAAATGCAGTGTCCGCGGCGGCAGCCGCGCCGGACCCAGCACAGCCAGGGCGGGCTGGGGCGTGCGCCGTAGTTCCAGTTCCACCACCTGCGGATAGCCGATGTAGGCGTCGGCGCGGCCGTCCGCCACCGCGGCCAATGCGGCGCGCAGATCGGCAACGCTGACGGTGCGGGCATCGGCGTAGGTCTCCGGCAGCGCTTCGTCCAGGGCATGGCCGCGCTCGACGGCGAAACGCAGGTGGGGTGGCGCGGACAGCAGCCGTGCCGCGTCCTGCTTTCGTCCGACGAGTGCCAGGCGCGCGGTCTGGTAGGGCCGGGTGAACGACAGGCAGCGGGTACGTGCCGCGGTGATCGCCACGCTCATCACCACGTCGACCTCGCCATGGCAGGCCGCTTCGAGCAGCGTGGGCCAGTCGGCGTAGACGCGCGGGCGCAGTGTCACCCCCAGGCGTGCGGCGATGGCTTCCAGGTAGTCCTGGGAGAGCCCTTCAACGCGCCCGGCCGTCATCACCTCATAAGGGGGCCAACCCTGGCGGATGACGCCTACCGACAACGTCGGGTGCTGCCGCAGCCAGTCCTGTTCGGCCTGCGTGGCCTGCGTCGATGACGA
>DJAN01000059.1:2650-2834 GCA_002429615.1 Lysobacteraceae bacterium UBA6001 | reverse complement strand
CGTGGCCTGCGTCGATGACGAGGGCGCGGGCAGCGGCGTCGACGCCGATGCCGCCGACCCGAGCAGGCCGACGCAGAGCGCGATAGTCGCCGCCCACCACCGCAGGCGCGCCTTTACATGCATGTTCGTTCAACCCAGCCAGCCTTGCGCGCGCACGTACTCGAACAGCGCCGCATCGGTGGAA
>DJAN01000059.1:1320-2377 GCA_002429615.1 Lysobacteraceae bacterium UBA6001 | reverse complement strand
GCGGTGACGCATCGCCACCCGGCGTATGCAGCAGGGCGAGCTTGTGGCGGAAGCTGGCACTGATGAAGCGGCGCCGCCGCGACGCGGAGAGAATCGCGGTGGGCAGCTCATCCATCGAAGAGCTTTTGTCGACCACGGCCAGCACGCCGTGCGCCAGCAGGATCTGGATCATCCCCGGGTTGCCCATCATCGTCAGCACCACGATCGGCAGCAGCGGATAGCGTCGGCGCACCTCGCCGATCAGCGACAGCCCATCGGCCTCGCCCGCATCCGGCATCGAGTAGTCGGTCACCAGGACGTCGCATGCGGTATCGGCGAGGCGTGCATAGGTCTCGTTGACCGAGTGCGCTTCGCCGGCGACCTGCAGCTGGGGGGCATTCTTGAGGATGGCGCGGACACCGGCGAGCACGACGGGATGGTCGTCCGCGACCACGACATTGAGGGCCTGCGTTTCCATAGGTCACCTTGGGTTCGACAACCGGCACAGTGAAGGAACCGGCCAGCCGCCTACTTGCGGCGCAGTGCGTAAACACCGTGTGAGGACCGGGGCAATCCACAGCAGTCTGGCGGGTGCTCGCTGAAAGCTGCGAGGCAGAGCTCTCGATGAATGCGAAAGGTCGCATGGGCGCGGCCGTGCTGTCGGGGTATGTGGAGCGCGAACTGCATCACATCGACATGTCCTGCGAGGACCACCGATGTCCCCGTGCCCGGCGCGCAACTCCTTCGATTCGTCGCATGGAGGTCAGCGCACCCGCTTCGTTCAATAGCCGCACCCATCGCGGGCCGACAGCGCGACTTGCACTGCGGCATCTGAGCGATGCACTCAATCAACGGTGGTATATGCAGAGTCTGATCAAAAAGTGCGCGGCCGAATCCCTCGGCACCTTCTGGCTGGTGCTGGGCGGTTGTGGTAGTGCGGTACTGGCGGCACAGGCCGGTGGCGACTTCAATCCGCTGGGGCTCGGCTATCTCGGCGTGTCGCTGGCGTTCGGCGTGGCAGTGGCTACGGCGGCGTTCGCGTTCGGCCCGGTATCCGGTGGCCACTTCAATCCGGCGG
>DJAN01000059.1:856-1120 GCA_002429615.1 Lysobacteraceae bacterium UBA6001 | reverse complement strand
CCACTTCAATCCGGCGGTGAGTTTCGGCCTGTGGATCGCCGGTCGCTTTTCCGGCAGGCAGTTGCCGGCCTATGTGGTCGCGCAGGTGCTGGGCGGCCTGGCCGCCGGCGCGCTGATGTGGACGATCGTCACCGCCAGTCCGGACTTCCTGCCGTTCGCCGGTGCCGGCACGTTCGCCACCAATGGCTTCGAGGACTTCTCGCCGGGTGGCTATCCGCTCGAAGTGGCCTTCCTCGCCGAGGCGGTGCTGACCGCGGTGTTCCT
>DJAN01000059.1:0-701 GCA_002429615.1 Lysobacteraceae bacterium UBA6001 | reverse complement strand
GGTGCTGACCGCGGTGTTCCTCTACGTGATCCTCGCCGTCACCCGTCCGGGCGCGGTGGCCGGCTGGGCGCCCCTGGCGATCGGCGCGACGCTGGCGCTGATCCACATGATCTCGATTCCGCTGACCAACACGTCCGTCAATCCGGCGCGCTCCACCGGTGTCGCGGCGTTCGTTGGCGAGAGCGCCGGCTACATGCCGCTGCATCAGCTGTGGCTGTTCTGGCTGGCGCCGTGCGTGGGTGCACTGATCGGCGCGCTGGTCTATCGCGCGGTCAACAGCGAAAAGGCGGAAGCGGCGTGACCGCGTGCGCGGAACCGTGCCGCCTGGTCACGTCCGCACGGTGCGGCGCATGAGTGCGCCGCGCTGGACGACCTTCGCCGTCGCGATGCTGCTTGGTCTGGGTGGCATCGCGGCGCGGTTGGGCTATCTCAGCTGGTTGGCGCCGCTGTCCTTCGGTCTGCTCGGTTGCGGCTTCGTTCTGCTGGTGCTGGGTGTGCTGCTGCCTCGTCTTTAAGTTGTTCTGCTGGATGCTGTCATGCGTATTCTCGTCATCGAATCCCGCCGGGATGTTTCCGTCCCGCTGGTCAACCATCTCGAAAACCTCCGCCACTGCGTGGATTTCGCCGCCGACGAATCACTGGCGGTCCATCTGCTCACCAACAACCGCTTCGACACCATCGTGCTGGCCGAACGGCTCGCC
>DJAN01000213.1 GCA_002429615.1 Lysobacteraceae bacterium UBA6001 | reverse complement strand
GCCGCCGCCGCGCCCGCCTCGGTGCCGACGCCGCCGGCGCCCGCTCCGGCGGTCTCCAAGGCCTGGGTGCTGATGGACTACGCCACCGGCCAGGTCCTGGCGGGTGAAAACATCCACACCCAGCTGGCACCGGCGAGCATCACCAAGGTGATGACCTCCTATGTGGTCGCCGCCGAGCTGAAGAACGGCAAGATCACCCGCGATGACCAGGTGATGATGAGCGAGCGCGCCTGGCGCGAGGGTGGCGCGGGCACCGATGGCAGCTACAGCGGCTTCCCGGTCAACCAGACCGCGCGTTTGGAGGACATGGAGAAGGGCATGGCGATCCAGTCCGGCAACGATGCCGCGATCGCCCTGGCCGAACACGTGGCCGGTAGCGAAGAGGCGTTCGCGTCGCTGATGAACAGCTACGCCGCCAAGATCGGCATGAAGGACTCGCACTTCGTCAACGCGCACGGCCTGAGCGCCGAAGGCCATCACACCACCGCCTACGACCTGGCGCTGCTGGGCCGCGCGATGGTGCGCGACTATCCGGAGACCTACGCCTACAACAAGGTCAAGGAATTCACGGTCAACAACATCACCCAGCCGAACCGCAACCTGCTGCTGTGGCGCGACCAGAGTGTGGACGGCATCAAGACCGGCCACACCTCCGAAGCCGGCTACTGCCTGATGAGTTCGGCCAAGCGTGGTGACCAGCGCCTGGTGGCGGTGGTGATGGGCGACACCTCCGAGAAGCAGCGCGCCGATGACAGCCTGGCGCTGCTCAATTGGGGCTTCCGCTTCTTCGAGACCCATCGCCTGTACGAGCCGGGCAAGGTCGTGGTGCAGCAGAAGGTGTGGAAGGGCGCGCAGGACCAGGTGCAGCTGGGCGTGGCCGAGCCGCTGCTGGTGATGGCGCCGCGTGGCCGTTACAACGATCTCAAGCCGAGCATCGAAGTGGCCAAGAACCTGTCGGCGCCGATCAAGCAGGGCCAGCAGGTGGGCAAGGTCAAGGTGCAGCTGGATGGCAAGGTCGTTGCCGAGGCGCCGCTGGTGGCGATCAGCGCGGTGGAGGAGGGCAACTTCTTCAAGCGCCTGTGGGACGCCTTCTGGCTGTGGTGGGAATCGGAATAAGCACGAAAAAAAAGCCGGCGAAAGCCGGCTTTTTTTATTCCCGCGAGGCAGTCCTCACAGCATGCGGCTGATGGTGAAGCTGCCGTACACCGGCAGTTCCTTTTGGGTATCGAACTCGCGGGTGCGGTGGTAGCGGGCGAGTGCGAACTTCCAGCGGCCACGCATGATCGCCAAGCCGTAACCGATGTCGGCCACCAGCGGCCGCTTGTCCACGCTGTGGCTGTCGCGGAAGGTGTTGCCGTCCAGGGTGATGTCGCGCAGTACCCAGCGCGCATCGGTGGTCACGAACAGATGCCCCGACCAGCCGGTCGGACGGCCACGCAGGCTCGGCGCGGTGTTCTCGCCGGCCGGGCGGATCGGCGTGCTGCCGAAGTCGTCCGGCAGCTTCCAGCCGAAGCGCACTTCCGCGCCCATGTTGGCGTAGGTCGCGCGGTTGCCCAGCGTCCCGCCCCAATGGGTGATGGCATCCCAACCCCAGCCATCGGCATTGACCGAGGCATCGCCCGGCCAGCGGCGCATGCGTTCGTGGACGATGCCGATCAGCGGTTCGTTGTGCAGCTGGTTGTCCCAGCCCTGGAACTTCTCGTCGCCGAGCACGTCGTGCACTGCGTTCTGCACCTGCTTGCCCAGCGCCCACGGGCCGACCACGCCCAGCTGGAGCTGGGTGGTGCGCAGGTGATCGTCGTTGCGCGCGTTGTAGCCGAAGCTCGCCATCAGGATGCCGGCATACGGGCGGTCGTCGGGAATCACGTCCTTCCGGGTGAAGTCGGTGGGCGTGAAGATGCCCTGGCCGAACGAGAAGACCATGTTCTGCTGCTTGAATTCGCCCGGATGCAGGCGTTCGAGATGGCTGTTCACCCAGCGCGCCAGGCGCGGCAGGCAGGGGTCATCGGTGTAGTCGACCAGGTTCGGCGACACCAGGGTGATCACCGCGCCATTGGTATACCCCTGGTCCTGGTCGGCGCCGCCGAACAGGTCGTTGTCGACGCGGAAATTCACCGCCGGCGGGGTCTGGTCCATGGTGCTCTGCTCGCACTGTTCGGCGGCATGGGCGGTGGCGGAGAGGCCGGCGGTGGAAAGCGTCGCGGCCAGCAAGAGGGACAGCGGACGAAGTGGGGGCATGCGGTGGGCCGTGGGGGTATTGGGCCGGACGCTATCCAGCGCGGCCGTTGAGGAACGTGAATGGGGAGACAGCGTCATGTGAAATTAGACGCTTTCATCTGCAACCTCGCCAGCCCCGCCGGCGCATCGGTCCGTTGCGCCGGTTTCCGCCAAGCCCGGTCATCCCGCTGACCCGTGCCGGGCGTATGATCGAGATGGGAATGTCTTGCATTCCCGGGGAACGGGATGTCCCCCACGGGGCCATCCCACTGTTTGGACAGCGTCCTTGGAATGGACGCATGCAGAGGGAAGTGACGCATGAAGAATTTGTCTGTCCCGGCCGCCATGGCCGCGGGAATGCTCGGCCTGTGTCTGGCCGTGACCAGCCAGCCTGCCGCGGCGGGTTTCAAGGACGCTTTCAAGGGCAGCGCGCAGGACCAGCGCAAGCAGGGTGAAGCCGACATTCCGGTATGCGCCAAGCCGTTGGGGACGGTCTCGGTGCTGGAGCCGGAGGACGCGACCAACTGGTGGAGCGGGCAGCAGCTGCCGGCGCCGTCCAAGCTGATCAAGGTGTTCGTCAACCGTTCGCACTGCTTCACCCTGGTCGACCGCGGCGCCGGCCTGAATGCCGCCAAGGCCGAACGCGACCTGGCCGCCAGCGGCGAGCTGCGCAACCGTTCCAACGTCGGCAAGGGCCAGATGAAGGCGGCCGACTACGTGCTGGTGCCCGACCTGGTCTCGCAGAACAGCAACGCCGGCGGCAATGCCATCAGCGGCCTGCTGGGCGGCCTGGTCGGCGGCAATGCCGGCCAGGTGATCGGCGGCATCAACATGAAGAAGAAGACCGCCGACGTGGTCCTGACCCTGACCGATACCCGCTCCACCGAGCAGGTCGCCATGTCCGAGGGCAATGCCACCAAGACCGACCTGGGCTGGGGTGGCAGCGGCCGGCTGTTCAGCGGCTACGACTACGGTGCGGCTGGTGCCAGCGGTTACGCCAACACCGAGATCGGCCAGGTCATCACCCTGGCCTACCTGCAGGCCTATACCGACATGGTCAACCAGCTCGGCGGCCTGTCCGGCAACGCCGCCGCCAGCAACGCGCAGCAGGCGGTCACCGTGACCAAGCCGGCCCGCCTGCTGGCCAATGCCAAGGGCACCGGCGCGGCGGTGCGCAGCCTGGATGTCGGCATGATGCTGTACCCCACCGGCAACAAGGAGGGGGCCATGTGGGAGGTCGAGGACGAAATGGGCAACAAGGGCTGGGTCTCCTCGACCCTGCTGGAGCTGTCCAAGTAAGTCCGGCGTCCCGTCCGCCTGGCGGACGGGCGCATCCCGGCGCGTCGCAGGGCGGCGCGCCGGACGCCGATCGCGACGCTGCGTCCCGGGCCGGGGGTTGGGTTTGCCGGCGCCGAGCCCAATAATGGCGTCCATGGAAATCAAGTCCGACAACCCCGATCACGGCTTCCAGTTCCCCGGCACCTTCGAGCTCAGCGCGATGGGCACCGCCGACAAGGGCCTGGAGACCGAACTGCCGCGCCTGCTCGCCGACAGCGGCGTGGAAGTGCTGGAAGAGCGCATCAGCTGGCGCCATTCGAGCAACGGCAAGTACGTCTCCGTGCGTATCGGCTTCCGTGCCGAGAACCGCGAGCAGTACGACGCCGCCCACGCCGCCCTGCGCGACCATCCGGAAGTGAAGTGGACGCTGTAAGCGCCTGCGCGACGTCCCCTGCCACGCCGGGGACGCTGCAGCCCGCGGTGGTGCGGCTGCTCGGCCGCCAGCCGTACGAGCCGGTCTGGCGCGCGATGCAGCGCTTCACCGATGCCCGTACCGATTCCACCCTCGATGAGCTGTGGGTGGTCGAGCACGACCCGGTGTTCACCCTCGGCCAGGCCGGCAAGGACGAGCACGTGCTGGCGCCCGGCGACATCCCGGTGATCCATGTCGACCGCGGCGGCCAGGTGACCTACCACGGCCCCGGCCAGATCGTGATCTACCCGCTGCTGGACCTGCGCCGGATCGGCATCGGCGTGCGCGAGTACGTGTGCCGGATCGAGCAGGCCATCATCGACACCCTGCTGGAATGGAACATCGTCGCGGTGCGCCGCGAGGGCGCGCCCGGCGTGTACGTGGGCGATGCCAAGATCGCCGCGCTCGGCATCCGCGTGCGCCGCGGCTGTACCTTCCACGGCCTGGCCTTCAACGTCGAGATGAACCTCGAACCGTTCCAGCGCATCAATCCCTGCGGCTACCAGGGCCTGCAGGTGACCTCGGTGCTAGACTTGGGCGGTCCTTCCGGCATGGAACCGGTGCAGCGCGTGCTGCTCGACGAGCTGGCCCGCCAGTTCGGCTTGGCATTGCGCACCGACCCGGCCCTGCCCGACCTCTCCTCCGCGGCCTGACCGCGAATCGCCTTGCCATGACCCAGCCTACCGCCCGCACCATCCCCCTGGAGGTCGTCCCGACCGACAGCACTCCGGCCGCGCCCCTGCAGGCTGGCGCCAAACAGCTGGGCGGCGACAAGATCAACCGCTCGCCGGTGCAGTTCCTGGACGCCCCGGTGCTGCGCAAGCCGTCGTGGATCCGCGTGCGGATTCCCTCCGGCAATGCGGTGCAGAACCTCAAGGCCAAGCTGCGCGAGAACCGCCTGGTCACGGTCTGCGAGGAAGCCAGCTGCCCGAACATCCACGAATGTTTCGGCCACGGCACCGCCACCTTCATGATCCTCGGCGAGGTCTGCACCCGTCGCTGCTCGTTCTGTGACGTTGCCCATGGCCGTCCGAAGCCGCCGGATCCGAAGGAGCCGCAGAGCCTGGCCACCACCGTGGCCGACATGGGCCTGAAGTACGTGGTGGTCACCAGCGTCGATCGCGACGACCTGCGCGACGGCGGTGCCCAGCACTTCGTCGACTGCATCGCCGCCATCCGCGAGCAGTCGCCGAAGACCCGCATCGAGATCCTCACCCCGGACTTCCGCGGCAAGGGCCGCATGGACCGCGCGCTGGAAATCCTGGCGGCGAACCCGCCGGACGTGTTCAACCACAACATCGAAACCGTGCCGGACCTGTATACCAACGTCCGCCCCGGTGCCGACTACCAGTGGTCGCTCACCCTGCTGCAGAAGTTCAAGGCGCAGCACCCGGAGGTCAGCACCAAGTCCGGGATCATGCTCGGCCTGGGCGAGACCATGGAGCAGGTGCAGGCCACCCTGCGCGACCTGCGCGCCCACGACGTGGACATGGTGACGATCGGCCAGTACCTGCAGCCGACCCCGCACCACCACCCGGTGATGCGTTACTGGACGCCCGAGGAATACAAGGCGCTGGAAGACTACGGCTACAGCCTGGGCTTCGCCCACGTCGCCTCCGGCCCGATGGTGCGCTCCTCGTACCACGCCGACCGC
Source organism: Lysobacteraceae bacterium UBA6001 (assembly GCA_002429615.1). Taxonomy (GTDB): domain Bacteria; phylum Pseudomonadota; class Gammaproteobacteria; order Xanthomonadales; family Xanthomonadaceae; genus Stenotrophomonas_A. Next base: position 2,571 of record DJAN01000213.1, on the reverse strand, counting down.
CAGGCGGCCGGCGCCGGCGTCCACGCCTGAGCGTCCACCCCGCTGAACCGCGTACTGCCGGAACGGTGGCCTCAGGCCCCGTTCACGGCATGACCCCGGGTCGGCGCGTTAGGCTGGGCCACACAGGATGACAAGCGCTGCAACTTTGGGCACTGTCGTGCTGTCCGATGCTTTCCGCAGCCCCCATACGGCCCATGTGCCGAGAGTAAGCCAATGAAATTCAAAGCCCCCGCGAAGATCTCGGCCGGCCTGCTGGCCCTGGCCCTGAGCGCGCCGCTGGCGCTGATGGCGCGCGCCGACACGTCGCTGCCGCCGGCCGCGACCGCCGACCAGTCCACCGCCACCAAGCTGGTCTACGGCCTGCTGTCCGACAGCCGGTACGCGTACCGCCCGCGGGTGCTTGACGAGGCGATGTCCAAGGACGTGTTCAAGCGTTACCTGGAATCGCTGGACGGCAGCAAGATGTATTTCACCCAGGCCGATGTCGACGGCTTCGCGCCGCTGGAAGCCAAGGTGGGCGACGCCATCCGCGGCGGCCAGCTCGATCCGGCCTTCGATGTGTTCGCGGTATACAAGCAGCGCGTCGGCCAGCGGGTCGGCTACGCGCGCAAGCTGCTGAACCAGAATTTCGATTTCAACGGCGACGAGAAGTTCGAGTACGACCGCGAGAAGGCGCCGTGGGCGGCCAACGACGTCGAGCTCGACAAGCTGTGGCGCCAGCAGGTGATGAATGACTGGCTGCGGCTGAAGCTGGCCGGCAAGCAGCCGGCCGACATCCGCAAGACGCTGGACAAGCGCTACGCCAATCTCTCCAAGTCGGTGAACGAGCTCAAGGGCGAGGACATCTTCCAGGTCTTCCTGAGCGCGTACACCAACGCGGTCGATCCGCACACCGACTACTTCACCCCGCGCACCGCCGAGAACTTCAACCAGCAGATGTCGCTGTCGCTGGAAGGCATCGGCGCGCAGCTGCAGAAGCAGGACGACATGGTGGTGATCCGCGAGATCATCGCCGGCGGCCCGGCCGCGATCGACGCCACGCTCAAGCCCGGCGACCGCATCGTGGGTGTCGGCCAGGACAAGTCCGGCCCGATCGACGACGTGATCGGCTGGCGCATCGACGATGTCGTCGCCAAGATCCGCGGCAAGAAGGACACCCAGGTCCGCATCGAGTACATCCCGGCCGAATCCGGTATCGACGGCGCGCACCGCACCGTCACCCTGACCCGGCAGAAGGTGCGCCTGGCCGAACAGGCCGCCAAGGGCGAGACCATCACCCTGCCGGCGAAGGATGGCGAACCGCAGCGCCGCATCGGCATCATCAAGCTGCCGGGCTTCTACCAGGACTTCGAGGGCCGCCGCCGCAACGCCGCCGATTACGCGTCGGCGACGCGCGATGTCGCCAAGCTGCTGGCCGGCTTCAAGAACGACAAGCTCGACGGCGTCGTGCTCGACCTGCGCAACAACGGTGGCGGTTCGCTGGACGAGGCGGTCGAGTTGACCGGCCTGTTCATCGAGCAGGGCCCGGTGGTGCAGGTGCGTGAGTCGGGCGGGCGCGTCACCGTCAACGGCGACCGTAACGACAAGGTCGCCTGGGACGGTCCGCTGGCGGTGCTGATCAACCGCGGTTCGGCTTCGGCCTCGGAGATTTTCGCCGGCGCCATCCAGGACTACGGGCGTGGCCTGGTGATCGGCGAGACCACCTTCGGCAAGGGCACGGTGCAGAACATCGTCGACCTCGACCGCTGGCCGGCCAGCGAGGAACAGCGTTTTGGCCAGGTCAAGCTGACCATCGCGCAGTTCTTCCGCGTCAGCGGCAGCAGCACGCAGCACAAGGGCGTGGTGCCGGATCTGGCCTTCCCGGCCAGCGTCGACGCCAGCGAGTTCGGCGAAAGCACCTACGACAACGCGCTGCCGTGGACGCGCATCGCCTCGGTGCCGCACACCCAGTACGGCAACTTCGGGCCGCTGCTGCCGAAGCTGGAAGGCATGCATGCCTCGCGCATCGCGCAGGACAAGGAATTCCAGTGGTGGGAGCAGGACGTGCAGCAGTTCCGCGAGGAGAAGGCGAAGAAGTACGTCTCGCTCAACGAGGGTGAGCGCCGCGCCGAACGCGAGAAGCAGGACAACCAGCGCAAGGAGCGCCAGGCGGTGCGCAAGCAGCTCGGCATGCCGCTGGATCCGCTGGCCGAGGACAGCGACGACGGCCTGACCGGCAACGAGCGCGACATCGCCAAGGACACCGCGCGTGAGAAGGCTGCCGAGAAGCGTCCGGATCCGCTGCTGCACGAGTCGGCCGCGATCCTGGCCGATGCGGTGAACCTGCTGGAGCAGGACCGCCCGCTGTCGGCGCAGGTGCTGCCGCAGTCGAGCGCGCCGGGTCGCTGGGCCGACTGAGCCCGCCTCACACGCCTCAACCAAAGCCCCGCAAACGCGGGGCTTTTTTTCAGCCCAGCGCGTGCCACAGGATTTCCACGCCCAGCACGGCCAGGGTGAGGAAAAACACCCGGCGGAACAGTAGCGGCGGCAGCCGCGCGCGCAAACGCGTGCCCAGCCACAGGCCGAGCAGCG
>DJAN01000025.1 GCA_002429615.1 Lysobacteraceae bacterium UBA6001 | reverse complement strand
GATGTGGATCGATTCAACTTGCCGGTTCCCCCTGCCATGTCGCGGCGTCGCCCCGGTCAGTGCGCGGACGGTGCCGGCGACGGACAGGCCGGCGCCGGGCGCGCCGAAGCAGCCTTGCCCCACGCCGCCGGCTGCTGCCCGAGCGCGAAACGCAGGTCGCCGCCCTGGCGCAGCTGCGACCAGTCCAGCCACACCTGGTCACGGGCGTGGCCATCGAACTGCACGCCGCTGACGTACTGCACGCCGCGGCCATCGGCACCCGGTGCCTGGATGCGCAGCTGGCGGCCGCCGCCCAGGTCCAGGTCGACGCGCGCGAAGCGGGGCGGGTGCAGCAGCACCTGGCCGCTGCCTGGCATCCCGGGGTACAGGCCGATCGCACTGAACAGATACCAGGCCGACATCGTGCCGAGGTCATCGTTGCCGGTGACGCCGTCCGGCCGGTTGACGAACAGCGTCTGCGCCGCGCGCACGACCACCGCGGTGCGCGCCGGGTCGCCGAGCAGCGTGTACATCCACGGCACATGCATGGTCGGCTCGTTGTTGGGATTGAAGCGGTACTGCCCGTAGTACGCATACGGGCCGGCCACCCACGCCGCGCGTGCACCCTGCGGATCCTTGCGCAGCTCGTCGATGGCGAAGAAGCGGTCCAGGCGGTCCAGCGTGCGTTCGCGTCCGCCCATCGCCTCGGCCAGGCCGGCCGGGTCCTGCGGCACGAGCCACTGGTACTGCCAGGCGGTGCCTTCATGGAAACCGTAGTGCGAGCGCGGGCTGTAGTGGCCATCCGGCGGCGTGAACCAGCTGCCGTCCTCCAGGCGCGGCCGCGGGAAGCCGCTGAAGCCGCTGTCCTCCTCCTTCAACGAGGGGTCCCATACGTTGCGCCAGTTGCCACCGCGCCGGCGCAGTTCCGCCGCCTCGGCGGCGTGGCCCAGGCCATCGGCCATCGTCGCCAGCGCGCAGTCGGCCAGTGCGTACTCGAACGTGGCCGACCCGCCGTGGTGAGGATCGACGTCCATGCCCTTGGAGGGGAAGGCGCGATCGAACTGCACGAAGCCGGCGGCCAGGTAACTCGGGTTGCCACTGCGGCCGGCGAACCGCGAGTTCGCCGGGGGCACTTCCCATGCGTTCTGGCGCAATGCGGTCCACGCTTCCGCCTCGTGCCCTGCCAGCGCGCCATAGCGCCACAGGTCGACCAGGAACGGCGTGACCGGGTCGCCGGTCATGATGTTGGTCTCGAAGTTGGCGTAGCCCCAGCGCGGCAGCCATCCGCCCTGCGCCTGGATCGCCAGCACCGAACGCGCGATGTCGCGCGCGCGTTCCGGGCGCAGCATCGCCAGCAGCTGGTTCTGCGAACGATAGGTGTCCCACAGCGAGAAATACTCGTAGTAGGTCCAATCCTCGGCACGATGGATCTGCTCGTCGTAACCCCGATAGCGGCCATCGGCGTCGCTGCCGGTCATCGGCTGCAGCAGGGCGTGATAGAGCGCGGTGTAGAACACGGCGCGGTCATCGCCGCTGCCGCCATGCACGCGCACCGAGGCCAGTTCCTTGCGCCAGGCCGCCTGCGCCGCCGTGCGCATCGCATCGAAGCCCAGCAGCTTGCCGTTGCGCATGCCATCGGCGCGCAGGTTGACCCGCGCGCCCTCGGCATCGACATGCGAGATCGCGCTGATCGCGGTCACCGCACGGCCCCTGCCCTTGCCGCCGGCCAGGTCGAAGCTCAACCAGGCGCCATTGAACGGGTCGCTCTCGCCTTCCATGCTGGCGCGCGAGCCGGGCGTGCCGCCGGCCTGGCCCCAGGTGCCGAACGCCTTGAACGGACGGTCGAACTCGATCCGGAACCAGGTCGTGTACTGGTGGCCGCCACAGAAACTCTGGGTCGTGACCTTGCCCTCGACCACGCGGTCGCCCACCACCTCGATGCGGCTGCCGATCACCCGGTGCCGGGCATTGGCCTGGCTGACATTGACCAGCACGTGGCCCTGTGCCGCGCCAGCCGGGAAGGTGTAACGCTCGGCCGCGGCGCGGGTCAGCGCGGTGGTCTCGACATCGATGCCGCCGTAGTCGGCCAGATGCACCCGGTAATAACCGGCCTGGCCGACCTCGCCTTCGTGGTCGTAGCGGGCGCCGTAGCGGTCATGGTCGAACGCCTCGCGCTTGCCGGTATCGAAATCACCGCCCGGGCCGATGGTGCCGGTGACCGGGAGGGTCGAGACCTGACCGCCCTGCTCCCAGCAGCCGGCGCCGGAAATGAAGGAATGGCCGAAGCCCAGGATCTTGGGATCGTCGTAGCGCCAGCCCGAGTAGTGCTTGCCGGTCGGCGAGACCTGGATCAGGCCGAACGGCGCCGAGGCCCCCGGGAACGTATTGCCGTCGTCCTTGCTGCCGATGAAGGTGTTGACCGTGCTGGCCAGGTCTTCGGCGGCGGCCAATGACGGCAGTGCGAGTGCGGCCAGCACCGCCAAGGCACGCAGGGATCGATTCAATCGGGTCGACAGCAGGCGATGGGACACAAGGCACTCCTGGTTCGGCGGGGCGCGATGGCGGGCGGGCGCGGGCCAGCGGAACGGGGGCGGAGTCGTCCAGGCCGGCCTGCGGCGCCGCGCCTTTAAAACGATCCAAATCCCCTTTCCAACTACCCCGGGAAGCGCCGGCCAGCGCGGCAGGTGAATCCACTAGATCGATCTAAATAAGCATACATCGCCCCTGCCCGCATTCTGCACTGCAGCAGAAAGGGCCCTGCTCCCCTGCCCCGGATCGCGGCGGGCGCAGGGTCGCGATGAAGACTGCTGCTTCGCAGCATGCGAACCGGGGAATCTCATGCTACAAATTTTTTACGCCGACCTAGATCGATCCAAATTTCGCACGGGGGGACGGCCGTGCCAGGGAGCTGCCGCAGGGGGCAGTCCCGGACGTCCTTGGACCGAGTTTTGGCGTGAATTTTTAGATCGTTTTAAATCCGAAACATTCAATCAAGAGAGGGGTTGAATCTGATGTCACGCACTCATAACCGTAGTTCGTTGTCCGCCGCCATCGCGATCGCGCTGGGTGCGGTGGTGGCGTTGCCGGTGGCCGCCTTCGCGCAGGAAGCCTCGCAGCAGCCCGCCGCATCCACCGAAGCCACCGACCTGGATGCGGTCACCGTGGTCGGCTATCGCTATGCGATCGAAAAGAGCCTGGACCAGAAGCGCAACGCCAACGCCATCATCGAAGTGGTCAACGCCGAAGACATCGGCAAGTTCCCCGACAAGAACGTCGCCGACGCGCTGCAGCGCGTGCCGGGCGTGATCGTCAGCCGCGATGGCGGCGAAGGCAAGAACGTCAGCGTGCGCGGCCTGTCGCCCGAGCTGACCTTGACCGAATTGAACGGCAACTACATCGCCACCGCCGAATCCAACGGCGACCCGACCCGCTCGTTCAACTACACGCTGCTGCCGTCGAACATGCTGTCCAGCGCGGAACTGTTCAAGACGCCGGAAGCACGCATCGACGAGGGCGGCGTCGGCGGCACGGTGATCCTGCATACCCGTCGTCCGCTGGAGATGGAATCCAACACCGGCTTCGTCTCCGCCGAAGGCACCTACGCCGACACCACGCGCACCACCGACGGCCAGTTCGCCGGCTCCTACGCCTGGCATGACAAGGACGACCGCTTCGGTGTGTTCGTCGGCTACACCCAGCAGAAGCGCACCATCCGCACGCTGGGTACCAGCACCGAGAACTGGCAGTGGTATGGCCGCGACGAAGGCGGCACCGCGGTGGACGTCAACGGCAACCCGTCCAACTTCAACTCCAACTGGTGGGGTGGCACGGGCTTCTATGACCAGAATGGCAACTACTACACCGGCTTCATGATGCCGACCTCGGTCAACGCCGAGGTCAAGGAAGAAGAGCGCGACCGCAAGGGTGGCCAGCTGACCTTCCAGTTCAAGCCGACCGACAACCTGACCCTGACCGCCAACTACTTCCGCTTCGACCTGTCGCAGAACTCCGAGACCAACTCGCTGAAGATCCCGGAGTGGAGCATCGCCCGCTACTACGGCGACGGAAACTGGCCGGGCGGCCGCATGCTCGATGGCCTGACCATGGACCCGAGCGGCACCATCGTCACCGGCGCCGACTACAGCGTGCATCCGGGCAAGACGTACTACTGCAGCGAGGCCCAGGCCGCCGCCGCCGGCATGGCGCCGGGCGGCTGGGGCTTGGACGACTGCACGATGCCCACCCCGCAGATCACCGGCAGCTACAACATCGAGAAGGCCCGCTCGCAGTCGTTCGACCTGGAAGCCGAATGGCGCGGTGAGTCGGTGGACGTCACCGCCAAGGCCGGCCGTACCTGGGCCTCGGGCGGCCCGTCGCTGCAGTTCGCGGTGCCGATCAAGCCGCGCCGCCAGAACGCGGACGGCAGCTGGAGCCTGGGCAACTACGCCAGCGCCTGGGACCTGACCGGCACGCCGACGATGACGTTCTCGCCGGAGCTGATGCAGAACCTGCAGAACGGCATCCTGCAGGTCGACCTCGGCTCGACCGGCTCGTCGTGGACCCGCAACACCACGCAGCAGAAGTTCGCCCAGATCGATACAACCTGGCACACCGACATGAACTTCCTGGACTCGATCCAGTTCGGCCTGAAAGCGCGTGACGGCGGCATCCACCGCAACACCGGCAACAGCTACTGGGTCTGCCCGGGCACCGATCCGTCCGACTACGAAAACCGCTTCTGGAATGGCCGCTGCAACGATCTGGCCAGCCAGTTCTCGCCGGAGCTGCTGAAGTCGGTGGGCAACCTCACCGGCGGCTTCAATGCCAGCGCGTTCCCGGCGATCAACTTCCCGGCCTACATCAACTATCTCAACCAGACCTACGGGGCGATGCAGACCCGTAACGAGGACAACTTCGTCTACAACGTCGACGAGAAGATCTACTCCACCTACCTGCAGGCCAACTTCCACACCGACCGCCTGCGCGGCAACGTTGGCGTGCGCGTGGCCAGCACCCGCCAGCATGCCGATTCGACCGACAAGATCACGTCCTACAACGACTACTTCTTCGACGGTGCGGACGGCAACCCGCTGCCTTGCCAGCAGGGTGCCGCGGCGCCCGGCGGCGCGCCCGCCGATACCTACTGCGGCACCGAGGGCTTCTGGCGCCTGTCCGACAGCGTGCAGCGCCAGGAATCGTTCGCGGTCAGCGCGCTCGACCGCACTTACACCGACGTGCTGCCGAGCCTCAACCTGGCCTACGACCTGACCGAGAACCTGGTGCTGCGTGGCGCCGCTTCCAAGGTGATCGCGCGTCCGAGCTACGACAGCATCGCCGCCCCCGGCAGCCTGGAGTACTACAGCCCGGAATACGTGGCCGACCGCCGCCTGACCGGTGGTGCCGGCGAGCTGGGCTGGTACGGCTCGGGCAGCAACAAGAACCTGCAGCCTTACAAGGCCAACCAGTACGACCTCGGCGTGGAATGGTACTTCCAGCCGGGCTCGGTGCTGGGCCTGGCCCTGTTCCGCAAGGACGTCAGCAACTTCACCGTGCCGGTGATCGCCGACGTGGACATGGTGGTCAACGGACAGACGGTGACGGTGCAGAACTACTCGACCGAAGCCGGCGGCCGCGACGCGGTCTCGCAGGGCGTGGAGGTGTACGCGCAGCACACGCTGGACTTCGGCCTCGGCTTCCAGTTCAACTACACCTACAACGACACCAACGAGGCGGCCATCACCCTGGAAGACGGCACCGAGCTGGGCGACTCGCCGCTGGTCGGCAGCGCAAAGAACCAGGCCAACTTCACCGTGTTCTACGAGAACCAGAAGCTGCTGCTGCGTGCTTCGTACAACCGTCGCGGCGAGGTGGTACAGGGCCTGATCAATGGCCTGAACGTCTACGATGAGCCGTACCAGCAGATCGATCTGAACGCGGCGTACAACTTCACGCCCGCGCTCAGCCTGACCGCATCGGTACTGAACCTGACCGAGGAAGAGACCCGCTCGCACCTGGGCAACGACACCAAGGACCGCTTCTACACCAACAGCTATGCCGGCCGTGTCATGTATCTCGGCATGACCTACAAGTTCTGATCCGCTTCTCCTCCCTCCCCGCGCCGCCAGGCCGGGGAGGTTTTTCCGGCAGTTGCCCTCCTCCCCGGGCAACTGCCGTCTTCTTTCCTGGACCGCCATGAATACACGCGCTCGACCGTGTCTTTTCCTGCAGGGCCTGCTGTGTGCCGGCCTCCTGGCAACCTGCGCTGACAGCGCGCTGGCGCAGGCTTTCAGCGAAGTCCGGATCGATACCGGCTGGCAGTTCCGCCAGCTCCCGGCCAGCCCGCAGGCGGCGGCGCACCCGGAGACGGTCCAGTGGCGGCCAGCGACGGTGCCGGGCACGGTGCATACCGACCTGTTCGCGCGGGGGCTCATCCCCGACCCGTATGTGGGCACGGTCGAAGCGAGCCTGCAGTGGATCGGTCTCTCCGACTGGGAATACCGGACCACGTTCGACGTTTCCCCGGCGACGCTGGACGACGCGCGCAGCGACCTGGTCTTCGACGGCCTGGATACCTTCGCCGAGGTGTTCGTCAACGGCGAGAAGCTGCTCGACGCCGACAATTTCTTCCGTACCTGGCGGGTCCCGGTACAGGGCAAGCTGCGCGCGCACGGCAACGAGCTGCGCGTGGTCCTGCATTCGCCGATCAACCGCCTGCTGCCGCAGGTGCAGGCGATGCCGGTGAAGATCGCCGCCAACTATCCCTCGCCCTTCGGTGACGAGCCGAAGGACGCGATGACCACCAATTTCGCGCGCAAGCCCGGCTACCAGTATGGCTGGGACTGGGGCCCGCGCTACGTCACCGCCGGCGTGTGGCGGCCGGTGAAGCTGCAGAGCTGGGACGCGGCGCGCATCGACGACGTGCAGCTGCGCCAGGCACAGGTGACCGAAGCGCGTGCCCTGCTCGACGTGCGCGTCCGCGTGGATGCCGCGCGCGCCGGCGAGTACGCGCTGCGCCTCTGGCAGACCGCGCCGGACGGCAAGCGTACCCGGGTAGCGGAACAGGACGTGTCGCTGCAGGCGGTCGACGGCAACGTGATCTCGCTGCCGGTCACCGTCGAGCGGCCGCAGCGCTGGTTCCCGAACGGTTATGGCGCACAGCCGCTGTATCGCTACGACGTGGAGCTGCGCCAGGGGCGCAAGCTGCTGGCGCAAGCCAGCAAGCGGACCGGCCTGCGCAGCGTGGAACTGCGCACCGACCCCGACGACCACGGTGCCACCTTCCATTTCGTCATCAACGGCATCCCGGTGTTCGCCAAGGGTGCCAACTACATTCCTTTCGACATGTTCCCGCCGCGGGTGGGCGAGGCCCAGCTGCGGCGGGTGCTGCAGTCCGCGGCGGACGCGAACATGAACATGATCCGCGGCTGGGGCGGTGGTATCTACGAGAGCGACCGCTTCTACGACCTGGCCGACGAGCTGGGCCTGATGATCTGGCAGGACTTCATGTTCGGCGGCGGCATGCAGCCCGCCTATGACACGGCCTTCCGTGACAACGTGATCGCCGAGGCGCGCGACAACGTGCGCCGCCTGCGCGACCATCCGAGCATCGTGCTGTGGTGTGGCAACAACGAGGAAGAGATCGCCTGGAAATATTGGGGTGGTGCCGACCACGGCACGTCGCTGAGGGCGCGTGATCCGGCGTTCGCGCGGAAGGTATGGGACGGCTACGTGCAGCTGTTCGGCACCGATCTGCGCAAGGTCGTCGCGGACGAAGGCGGCGGCATCCGCTACTGGGCGAGTTCGCCGAGCAACGACCTGGCGGAGGTGGCGAACACCCCCGCTGCCGGCGACATGCATTACTGGGAGGTCTGGGGCAACCCGGCGTATCCGCCGGTCAAGTACCTGGAGATCACCCCGCGCTTCATGTCCGAGTACGGCCTGCAGGCGTGGCCGGACCAGCGCACCGTGGACGCCTTCGCCCCGCGCGGCGAACAGGGCGTGGCCACGCCGGTGATCGAGGCGCACCAGAAGTTCCTGGCCGGCAAGGGCAACGAGCGGCTGATGCAGTATGTCGAGGCGGAATTCGGCCAGCCGAAGGACTTCGCCGATTTCATCTATCTCAGCCAGGCCGTGCAGGCCGAGGGCATCGAGCTGGCGGCCCTGCACCACCGTGCCAGCCGGCCGTACACGATGGGCTCGCTGTACTGGCAGCTCAATGACGTGTGGCCTGGCGCGTCGTGGTCGAGCATCGACTGGTTCGGCCGCTGGAAGGCCCTGCAGTTCCATGCGCGGCGCTTCTATGCACCGGTCGTGGTGGCTGCGCTGCGCGATGCGCAGGGACAGACGGGCGTCAGCCTGATCAACGATCGTGCCCGCGCGCTCAGCGGCGAGCTTCGCCTGCGGGTGATGTCACTGGATGGCAAGCCGCTGCGCGACGAGCGCAAGCCGGTGGACCTGGCCCCGTTGTCCGCGATGAAGGTGGCCGGCTATAGCGACGCGGAACTGATCGGTGATGCGGATCCCCGGGCGACGGTGGCGGTGTTTGAGCTGGCCGTGCCGGGAGAGCCGGTCTCGCGGCGCGTCGTGTACTTCAGGGCGGCGAAAGACATCGCCTGGCCGGAAGCTGGTCTGCGCGGCGAGCTGCGCCGGGAGGGTGATGGCTATGTGCTGGACGTGCACAGCCGCGCACTGGCACGCGCGGTGTGGATCGATTTCGGCGAGCTCGATGCGGAGGTGTCCGACAATGCGCTGACGCTGCTTCCTGGTGAGACGGTGAGCGTGCGGGTCCGTAGCACCGCTAGCCTGGAAGCCCTGCGCGATGCCCTGCGGCTGCGTTCACTGGCCGATGTGATGGAGTCCGCATCGCGTTGAGGGATGCAGTGCCGGAAGACGGCCGCTATCACTGGCCGTCGGTCCGGTGGCGCATCGTGTAACCGTAGTCGGTGAGGTGCTTTGGTGCTAGCCGGCTTTGGGTATGACGCCATCGCCGGCCAGATGCGACGGGGCGAGCCTGAAGGCCGCCCCGTCGCCCGCTCAAGACAACGGAGTAAACACGCGCATGTTGGCCAAGCGCGTCGTGCTTGGGCTCGAGTACGCCAATGCCTGCGCGGTAAGCACATCCTCGCTCTCGGCCAGCGACACCGAGGAGCCGCTGGTGAACCCCGCAAGCGCACTCACCAGTTCGTGAAGCTCCGCTGGAGATTCCGCCGAGGCCGCGCTAGCTACACTTTCTGGAATCAGGGCTTCGAGGTCATCCGCCGAGAGGTACGCGTCATTGGTCCACACGCCATCAACCCGGGCGCTAGCGTCATCGAACCAGTACTGGAACGTCACCGAATCGGTACTTCCCGAGAAGGTGACAACCAGGTCCGATCCGGCGCGATTGACCGAAAGATCGGCGGCGTCATAGTAGAACTCTGCCACGTCGCGGCTACCGTCGGTGTTACGGTTGTCGATCCGGTCGTGCCCATCTCCCGGGTTAATCTCATAGCTATCTTCGCCGTCCCCACCGATGAGCAGGTCGTCGCCGGCCTCGCCATACAGCACATCGTTGCCTGCGCCACCGCGCAGCTCGTCGTTACCCCCCAGGCCATGGATGAAGTCGTTGCCCCCCTGTCCATCGATGAGGTCATCGCCAGCGGAGCCATAGATCTCCTGCGGCCCGGGGTTGCCGGAATGGAAGTCGGGAACGAAGTCGGAAAGTGACATCTCCGTGCCATCGGCAAAGCGCAGGAGTTCCAGATTCCCGGTCTGCATCGTGCTGTCCGACGGGTCATAGGAATAGACTTCGCTGATCACCACGCCTTGGCCGGTGTCTCCAAGGGTGAGGTAAAGCTCGCCAAATTGACGCCCGACCACCAAGTCCGCGGCCGAAATTCCCGGGCCGAACTCCAGTACGTCGTAGCCTGCGCCTCCCGCGATGCGATCGAGCCCGTCGCCCAGGGCGTAGCGCATGACGTCATTTCCATCGCCAGCGTACAGGTTGTCATCCCCGCTGCCACCGTGCAGTACGTCGTTGCCGCCGTAACCATAGAGCGCGTCGTTGCCCCCGAGGCCGTCGAGGTTGTCGTCTCCCTCGGTACCGGCGATCGTGTTGTCTCCCTCCGTAGGCGTATTGATGAAGCTATGGATGGCGGCCTGGTCCCAGATCGTGCCGTCGGCAAACTGGAACTGCTCGATGCCCTGCCATTTCGAGAGCAAGGCGCTGCTGCCGGAAATGCCGATGCCGCGATAATACGGATCGACGAATAGATCACTCGGCGCGACATCTGCATCGAAGCGAACTACGTCGATGCCGTCCTCGGGGGTGTACTCCCAGGTATAAGTCACCGGGTTGTAGCCGTAGTAGCTGTCGTAGATATAGTCGCGACCGCTGTTCCGGCCGAACAGATAGACATCCGAACCACCGCCACCGCTGAGGTTGTCCTGGCTGATGTCGCCCTTGCCGTCGAGGATGTCCTCGCCCGCAGTGCCCTGCAGGTTGTCGTCACCGGCAGTGCCATCGATGCGATTGCCCAGGTAGCCGGCACGCGCCAGCATCTCCGTGAAGTCGATCGTGGCGCCGTCGAAGAACTCGACCCGGTCAATGGTGGAGAGCTTTCCTCCGCCGCCGGAGTAGCCTTTACTCAGCAGCACGTATTTGACCGTGACGGTGTCGCCGCTGACGCGGTTGTGGATCACCAGGTCGCCGTCCTGTCCGCCGACTGCATCGCGATAGGTGATCGAAAAATCCAGGTCCTCCGGCGCGATGCCCGCGCCGAAGCGGATCACATCGAAGCCTGGATCGCGGTGATTGGTATAGGGGTTGTAGGCAGTGGATCCATCCACGATGACGTCCTGGCCGTCTCCCAGATTGAAGAGGAATACGTCGTTGCCCAACCCGCCATCCAGCTCGTCGTCACCCGCCCCGCCCTGCAGCACGTCATTGCCATCCAGCTGGTCGCTGCCGCTGCCGAACGATGCGTCACCAAAGACGTAGTCGCGCCCCGCGCCGCCTACCACGACATCGCTTCCTGCGCCGCCCTCGAGCGTGTCATCGCCATCCCCGCCCAGCAACTGGTCATCGTCGGCATCGCCATGAAGGATGTCGGCGCCCGCACCACCATCGAGCTGGTCGTTTCCGGCGCCGCCGAAGACGCGATCATCTCCTGCCAGCGTCACGATCTCGTCCGCGCCGCCGAACCCATAGGCGCGATCGGCGCCGCCTGTGCCCAGCAGGGTATCGTCCGTGTTGGTGCCCAGCAGGATGGTGGGCGCCAGAAACGCCCGGACAGCCTGCGCATCCCACACTGTGCCGTCGGCAAACTCGACGCGATCGAACGGGAGGGCCACGCCGTCGGCCGCGCTTCCCGACAGGTCAAGATCGAACGTCAAGGCCTCGGTGGAGCCCGCGATCGAGAGCACCAGTTGATAGTAGTAGCCCCCGTCAACGAGTGTGGCAACAAGGTCGGCCGGCGCGACGCCAGTCGCTACTCGAATCGCGCTCGTCCCGTCGGTGATCCTGTCACTGCCTTGGCCGCGGGCAAGGACGTAGGTGTCATATCCGTCACCTCCCTGGAGTTGATCATTGCCTGCGCCGCCGTCCAGTACGTCATCGCCGGCTTCACCGTAGAGGTAGTCATTGTCTGCGCCGCCGAAGAGCTGGTCATTGCCTGCGCCACCGTAGAGGGTGTCGCTGCCGCCCTTGCCGTCCAGGACATCCGCACGATCGGTGCCTCGCAGGGTATCGCTGGCTGCGGTGCCGACGTTGATCAGCGCATTGATGGTGTACCAATCCCATACGGTGCCGTCCTTGAATTGCAAGGAGACCGAAGCGGGCTGTGACGCATAGTTATCGATCGTGACGACATCACTGCCCGAACGGACCTGGAGCGCATTCCCGGAACGCGTTACGGTCACCTGGCTGGCGAGTGCATCGTCAAAGACCAGGCGCGCCGTCTCCTGCCCGGCGTAGTCAACGGATAGCGTGTCAACGCCAAATCCGGTCGCAAACCTGTACGTGTTGACGCCTACGCCGCCGTACAGGTAATCCGAGCCCGCGCCGCCGATAAGGACGTCGTTGCCCTCGTTGCCATACAGGTAGTCGGTGCCCGCGCCGCCCTCCAGGTAATCATTGCCGAAGTAGCCGTACAGGCGGTCATTGCCATTGCCTCCGTACAGGAAGTCCGAGTTGTTGGCGAACGCCAACAGATAGTTGGCATCGTCGCCATAGAGGTAGTCATTGCCGTCCATGCCGAACAGCACGTCCTGGCCCGCCTTGCCGTAGAGCGAATCGGCGCCGGAAGAGCCCACAAGGGTGTCGTCGGCGACCTCCTCGCCCACGAGGTCCGCGCCCGTATAGGTACCGGCGCTTGTCTTTGCCAGTTTTCCGAGAATCTGCTGCCGCGACCAACGCTCGCCGCTGGCGAACAGGATCGATAGCGGATCGCCGGTAGCCTTGAAGTAGCCCGATACCGTCAGGGTGTCGGTGCCGCCCGGCAGGGCAACCACGAGATCTCCGTGATTGCCGACGGTCAGCGTGATGGCGCTGACGGCGATATCCGCATCGAGCACGATGGTGTCGGTGCCCGCGCCCACGTCCTCGATGACATCGTGGCCGCGGCCGGTTCCGAACAGGAAGCGGTCGTCGCCGGTGCCGCCGTTGAGCAAGTCATCCCCGCCCTTCCCGTCGAGTGTGTCGTTGCCGGCAAGGCCATATATCCGCTCGCTGCCGGAGGTGCCGTTAATTGCATCGGCACCTTCCGTTCCGAGTATGACGGGGCGATAGAAACCGCCGGAGCCCACTTGGCCCTGAGTCAGGATTGAGCCGTCCGCCAGCTGGATATAGGCGATGACGCCCTGGGCAAAATATCCAGCGAGAAGTACCACGCTGCCGTCCACCATCGAAACGGACAGGTCATCGCCGACCCTGAGGAACTGGAGCTCCTGGATGCTTATGCCGTCGCGGAACCCGATAACTTCCTGGCTTCCCGCCGTCAGCTTCACCTCGTCGTTGCCGAAGCCGCGGTCGAAGTAGTAGCTATTGTTGCCGATTCCACCGATCAGTAGATCATCACCGGCGCCGCCCACCAGAACATCATCACCCTCATCGCCGTTGACAATGTCATTGCCTGCAGCACCATGGAGGACGTCGTTGCCGATGCCGCCGTGAATCTCGTCATCCCCGTCGTCTCCACCGACAAAATCGTCACCTTCCTCGGCGTGAATGACGTCCCGACCTATACCGCCGTATACGCTGTCATTTCCCTGGCCGGCGCGGATGAGATCATCTCCATCGCCGCCATCAATGATGTCACTTCCGTTGCCGCCATCGATCGTGTCGCTGCCTTCCTCGCCAAGGAGCTGGTCGCTGCCATCGCCACCGCTCAGGCGGTCATCGCCTGCTCCACCCTGAATGATGTCGTTGCCCTCATCGCCATTGAGGACGTCGTTGCCTTCCTGTCCAAAGAGCTTGTCATCGCCGGCTTCGCCGAAAAGGGCGTCATTTCCTATCCCGCCCTGAAGTTCGTCATCGCCTTCCCCGCCAAGGAGGAAGTCGTCGCCGTCCTGGCCAAAAAGCAGGTCTTTGCCGGTACCGCCATCCAGAGTGTCATTCCCTCCGCCACCCTGAAGTTCGTCATTACCGGCACCGCCATACAGCGAGTCATCGCCATTGTATGCAGGATCAAGGTCCGTGGCGGCGCCATCACCTACGAGCAAGTCATCGCCATCGCCGCCGCGCAGAACGTCGTTGGCACCCAGCCCGACAAGGGTGTCATTGCCGCTTCCTCCATCCATTTCGTCGTTGCCGTGCTCGGCACCGGCGATCAGGTAGGAGTCGCCGACCAGGACATCGTCGCCCGCACCCCCAAGTAGGGTGTCATCACCACCATCGCCGATGATCTGGTCATTTCCCGCGCCGCCATCGATATAGTCGTTCCCGGCAACCCCGAACGCTTCGTATGAATACTGCAAGCCGTAGTCGACACGGTCGCCCTGCAGGACGTCATCGCCGTCACCGCCTTCAATGAGGTCACTGCCGCCTTGGCCGTAGACTCTGTCGTTGCCCTCGCCGCCCGAGAGCATATCGTCGCCCGAAGCGTTCGCTGAGGCGGAGACCTTGTCCCATATATAGGACCATATGCCGCCGAGGCTGGGGAGGTCATCACCCAAGATGATATCGTCACCTTCGTCGCCGCTGATCGAGTCATTGTCACTTCCGCCCAGCAGCAGGTCGTTTCCTGTGCCGCCCGAAACCAGGTCGTCCCCTTCGCCACCATAAGCCGTGTCGGAGCCCTCACCAGCATCGATCTCATCGTCTCCGTTCGGATTTACGTTGGCATCCACATACTTCCACGGACTGTTCGAGTTCGCGTACTGCGCGTAGATCTCAAGTCGAAGGTTGTCGGTGGCGTCATCCGAAGCAATGCCCTGCATGACGACCGAGTACCAACCGTTGCCGAACGTGTGGACATCGCTACGAGCGGCCAGTTGCGCGTACTCGGAGTCTTTGAATGGGAACTCTTGCCAGTTCATCACCACGGGCATGCCCATAATGATGTCACTACCGAAGCCGCCGATCAGGCGGTTGGATCCGGATCCGCCGAGAATCAGGTCGTCACCATCGCCCCCATCAATCCAGTCATCGCCATAGCCGCCATCAATTCCGTCATTACCAGCCAGGGCCGAAATGAAATTGTCCCCGCTGGGGGCGGCGTCGGGTGCCCCATCTCGGCCAATCAGATCATCGCCGTTGGTCTGGACGACAGGATTCTCTGGTGTTCCGAGTTCGCCGAGGCCAGGCAGCGTAATGCCCAAGCCACCATTCGACCAATCGCGAATGACGATGCGCGCACCGCTCGCACGGTGCGTGATCACAAGGGACGAAGTCTCGTCGCTGCTGATGACATACAGGCGAAATACGCCATCGCGCGTCTTCCAGGCCAAGCCGTCACGGCTGACGCCATTGACCGACATATCTCCGATCGCAATGCTATCGAAAGTCACCTTGCCGGCGCCGTCCGAATCGACTATGACATCCTGTGAGAAGCCGTTGAAGTCCGTCGCATCGAACTCGTAGATATCGAATCCGTCCCCGCCAACCAGGCGATCGCTGCCCGAGCCGCCGACAAGCCGATCATCACCGTCGCCGCCATCCAGCATGTCATTGCCTTCATGGCCATACAAAGTGTCTACCCCTGCGCCACCGCTTAGCCTGTCGATGCGCTCGGCACCTTGCAGTATGTCGTTGCCATTCCCGCCAATCAGCATGCTCGAGTACCCGGTGGAGTACTGTGCATCCAACTGGTCATCATCCGCTGTTCCGAAGACCAGATAGTCACCCAGCGCTGGCAGATAGCTGGAGCCGCCATTTGCGATCTGTGCGACGATCAATCGGTAGTTCTCTTCGCGACGGTCTTCGGGATCCTTGAACCACTCAAAGTTCTCAAGCAGATCGTTCACGGCGTTTCCACCAATCACTCCCGCGATCGAGCCGATGGCGGCAATGCCCGCTAGCACCGGCCAGGAGACAACGCCGGTGCTAACGGCAGCCGCTACGAATACTCCAGTGACAAAGGAGTTGATGTAGGATCCAGCGAAAACACAAAGGGCTGCAGATAGGTCGCCGTTGCATACCTTCGTGAAGACGTCCGCGGCATCAAGTCCCTTGCTTAGATAATAGAGAGTCTTCTCTCCGGTCAATCCAAGCGAAAAGAGTCCCTTCTCTGCATCAAGCGCGCTAATTACGCCGCTGGTGAAGTCCTGGAGTACAACCAGTGGGTCACTTTCCTGATCCAGTATTGCAATCTGACGAGAGGTATCCTCCCTCATTCTTGCGCACCAGGCCGCCAGAACCGGTTCGCCAGTATTGCTGAATCTGTCTTCGTACATCTGAAGGACTGTGGTGTTCTGCTCGAGCACTTCGAGGTACATGCCACAGATGATCGCCGGGTCTAATGCAGCACCTTCTTCAGCGTTAGCCTTGTCAAACACGGCCTGCAGGTTTCCCGCCAGGACCGCGGATAGCTCCGAGAGAAAGTTAGCTGCAACATCGTTGAATGCGTTTTGTGCCACGACATCCTCCTGAATATTTTCCTGGAATACTTGACAGGCGCGGGACTTCCATGCCTGGAACCGTAGTTATCTAGATGCATCTTGTGCCGTAAGCGATTTAGGGCTCGCGCTATCGCTCCCGCATCCCCTCACCCACATGCTGTCGCAGCGGACTCAAAAGGTAGTCAATCACCCGCCGCTTCCCGGTCTTGATTTCAGCGCTCAGCGTCATGCCCGCGCTCATGCTCACCACCACGCCATCGATATCCAGGCTGCTGCCATCCAGGCGGATGCGTGCGGGGAACACCAACCCCAGGTTCTCGTCCTGCGCGGCATCGTGCGAAACACTCACCACCTTGCCGGTGAGATAGCCGTAGCGCGTATACGGAAAACTCTCGATCTTCACCGTCACCGGCTGCCCCGGGCGCACGAAGCCGATGTCCTTGTTCAATACCGTGGCCTCGACCTCCAGCGCCTCCTGCGGCACCACCGCCAGCAATTCCTGCGCCGGGGTCACCACGCCGCCCACCGTATGTACCGCCAACTGCTGCACGGTGCCATCCACCGGTGCACGCAAGGTCATCAACCGATCGCGCTGCCCCGCCTTCGCGAACTCCGGCATGCCCTGGGCCACCTGTTGTTCCGCTTCGCGCAGCTCGTCCAGCGTCTGCCGGCGGAAGTCGGCGACCAACACGCGCAACTCCTCCTCGGCCGCCACCCGCGCGGACTCGATCTCGTGCAGGCGATTGCGCTGGGTCGCCAGGTCGCGCTCGGCGGCAATGCGTTCCTGTTCGCGCAACAGATACTCGTGGCGCCCGACGTACTTGCCCTCGACCAGCCGGCCGTAGTCCTCGGCACGCACTTTGGAAATCCGTGCTGATTCGGCCAACGGTTCGATCGCATCGCGCGTGGTCTGCAGTTCGGCTCGGCGCTGGGCAATGGTGGCCTGCAGGTTGTGGCGCTTGGCCTGCAGCGTATCGAACTGGCTGGTGGCCAGCGTCTGCTCGGCGGCCAACCGTTCGGCGGGCACCTCGGAAGAGGCCGCCAGGCGCGGCGTGACACCACTATCGACGGATGCGGCCAGGGCGGAGAGACGCAGTGCGGCCACGCGCGCTTCGGTAAGCGCTTCGCCCGCCTGCGCCAGATCTGCGCCCGTACTGGTGGCGTCGAGTTCAATCAGTGGCTCACCCGCCTTCACCTTCTGACCATCGCGTACCAGGATGCGCCGCACCACGGCGGTGTCGGCGGGCTGGATTACCTTGGTGCGCGAGTCCACCACCATCTTGCCCGGGGCTACCGCCACGATGTCCAGCTTGCCCAGGCAGGCCCACAACAAGGCCACGCAGAAGAATGCGACGATGACCCACATGGTCCAACGCACGGTGGGCGATACCGGGGTCTCGATCAGTTCCAGATGCGCGGGCAGGAAAGCCAGCTCGTCCGCCCCGCGCTGGGGCGCGTCCATCTCATGGCGCACTTGCCACGCCGCGCCGAACACCTTGCCGTAGCGCTGCACGAAATCGCGGCAGCCGTCGATGATGTGCCTCATGCGTCGACTCCCGCCTGCAGCCGGTGCAGCCGCGCGTAATGGCCTTCGGGGCGGTCCACGAGTTCGGCATGCGTGCCGGACTCCACGATGCGGCCCTTCTCCACCACGACGATGCGGTTCGCCCGCCGTACCGTGGACAAGCGATGGGCAATGATCAGCACGGTGCGCCCCTTGCAGATCGCGTGCATGTTGGACATCACCGCATGCTCGGACTCGTAGTCCAGCGCGCTGGTGGCCTCGTCCAGGATCAGGATGCGCGGATCGGTAATCAGCGCCCGCGCGATGGCCACGCGCTGCCGCTGCCCGCCGGAAAGACCGGTGCCGTGCTCGCCCACCGCCGTGTCGTAGCCTTCGGGCAGTTCGGTGATGAACTCGTGCGCGCCCGCCAGCTTGGCCGCATGAATCACCCGCTCCAGCGGCATGCCGGGGTCGGCCAGGGCGATGTTCTCGCGGATGCTGCGGTTGAACAGGAAATTCTCCTGCAACACCACGCCCAACTGACGGCGCAGCCAGGCCGGATCGGCCAGGGCCAGGTCATGGCCGTCGATCAGCACGCGTCCGCGCTCGGGCGTATACAGCCGCTGCACCAGCTTGGTCAGCGTGCTCTTGCCCGAACCGGAGCGGCCGACGATGCCGATGACCTCGCCGGGCTTGATGTCCAGCTCGATGCCGGCCAACACCTCCGGCGCTTCCGGCCGATAACGGAAATGCACTCGCTCGAAGCTCACCCGGCCCTGGATCGGCGGCAGTGCCATGCGGCTGCCGGTCACTTCGGTGCGGGTGTTGAGGATGTCGCCCAGCCGCTCGACCGAAATGCCGACCTGCTGGAAGTCCTGCCATAGCTGCGCGAGCCGGATGATCGGCGCGGCCACCTGGCCGGAAAGCATGTTGAAGGCAATCAGCTGGCCGAGCGACAGCTCGCCCTCGATCACCAGCTTGGCACCAAAGAACAGGATCGCCACGCCCACCAGCTTCTGCACCAGCTGCACGCTCTGCTGGCCCACCGTGGCCACCCGAGTCACCCCGAAGCCGGCACTGACGTAGCCAGCCAATTGGCTATCCCAGGTGCGCGTGGCGCGCGGGTCCACCGCCATCGCCTTCACCGTGCCGATACCGCTGACGGTTTCCACCAGGAACGACTGGTTGTCCGCGCCACGGGCGAACTTGTCCTGCAGGCGTCGCCGCAGCACCGGCGTGACGGCCGCCGAGATCAGCGCATATGCCGGCAACGACAGCACCACGATCAGGGTGAGCCAGCCGCTGTACCAGAACATCACCGCCAGGAAGACCACGGTAAACAGCAGGTCCAGCACCGAGGTCAGCGCCTGCCCGGTGAGGAAGCTGCGGATGTTCTCCAGCTCGCGCACGCGGGCGATGGTGTCGCCCACGCGCCGTGACTCGAAATACGCCAAGGGCAGCGCCAGCACATGCCGGAACAGGCGCGCCCCCAGCTCCACGTCGATCTTGCTGCTGGTATGGGCGAACACGTAGGTGCGCAGGCCGGTCAGTACCACTTCGAACACCGCCATGCAGACCAATCCGATGGCGATCACGTCCAGCGTAGTCAGGCCGTTGTGCACCAACACCTTGTCCATCACCACCTGGAAGAACAGTGGCGTGACCAGCGCGAACAGCTGGATGAACAGCGACACCACGAACACTTCCAGCAGCATCCGCCGGTACTTGATGACCGCCGGGATGAACCAGGTGAAATCGAAGCGGGCCAGCTGGCCCAGCACCGAGGCGCGCGAGGCCACCTGGAGCAGCCGCCCATTGAAGCGTCGGTGTAGCTCCTCCAGCGGAATCTGGCGCGGCCGGCGTTCGGCCAGGTCGTGTATCAGCGCCTGGTCGCCTTGGATGCGCGCGATCAGAAACGCGCGCCCGTCGCCGTCCCATGCCATCGCGGGAAAGTTCGCCATCGCGAGGCGAGACGCCGGCATTGCCGACACTTTCGCCTTCAACCCGAGCTTGCGGGCTGCCAGTAGCAGTGTGGTTTCGTCAAACGCTTCGCCACGGCGGCCGAACGCGTGCGCCAACTGCGCGGCATCAGCAGGCACGCCGTGGAACTGCGCAAGAAGTACCAGTCCGCGCAATCCGATATCAAATTCATGAGACTCGTCGTCGCCAACGACACCTTCCTGGACGCCCACCACGGTGAGCGCCGCACTCCCCTGTTGTTGCATAACTTCCCTGCTATGCGGACCCTGGAAGGGCCTCGTGGCGCGAGCATCCACCCGGCTGTCAATGACTGTCAATACTGCGATAAACAGTGCGACGCAGCGCGCAATTTCACGCGGAGAGACAGTTCGCGCATTCAGCCGCAGGTACCTCGCAAGGTAGTGAGCGCGTCCACAGAATCGGCCTGTTCCGCGCCCTTCCTCACCGATAGGCAGCTTCCATCATCGCCGTCCCCAGATCCCCCAGCTTCAGATGATCGAAGCCCGTGTTGTTCATCGCGATCACGGTATGCCCGTCATCCAGCGTGCGCCAGGCGAGCATGCGGAATGCGCCATTCGAACCGTATTCCCATGCCACCGGATGCGGCTTTCCGACAAACGTCAGCGTCTTCGTGCGTCCACCCAGCGCATAGGACTGCGCCGGCCGTTCCACTGCCATCAGCGTGTCCGTCGCCTGTGCGGACAGCAGCCGCCCCGAAAGCAGCGCATCCATGAGGACGAGCAGGTCATCCGCACTGCAGTAAAAGCCCCCTGCCAGCACCATGAAGTCCGGGGTCGGCTTGTCGAGACGTTCGTAGGTTGACCCCTGCTGCCGGTAGCCCAACGCCATCCCCGGCACCTCAGAGGAACTTCCCGCGAAGACGCCGCTATGCCGAAGCCCCAGTGGAGCCACCAGGAGCGCATCCACCAGTGCTGCATAGTTCTCCCCGCTTACCCGCTCGACGACCGCTTTCACCAACAGCCAATTGGAATGCGAGTAGTCCCAGTCGCTGCCCGGAGCGAAGCGCAGGTCGCCACTGGCGAAGCGGCGCACCGCCTCGACGTTGTCGAGCGACAAGGTGCGCGTGGACGGATCCCGCTTGATGGCCTCGTCCACTTCATTGGGAACACCGCTGGCATGGCTCATCAGCATGCGCAGGGTGACCTTGTCGCCATTGTCACGGCGATAGTCCGGTAGATAGGTGGAGATCGGTGCGTCCAACGCCAGCCGGCCTTGATCTACCAGACGCATGACCACCATCGCGGCGATCCATTTGGAAATCGAGCCGGCCTCGAACGGGGTATCGGCGGTGATCGGCCGGTCACTGTCCAGATCCGCCGCGCCGAAGGCTTCGACATAATCGATCTGCCGGCCATGTCCCACCAGCACGATGCCGGAGAAACCTTCCTTTGCCGCGAATGCCCGGGCCGTCGCGGCGCAGTCGCCGCAGTCCGCACGTGCTGGCAGCGAGGCAAGCAGGATCAGCAGCGCCAGCACCAACTTTCCCGTGGCATGTCTTTCCATCAGAACAGCTTCCCCGGCGCACGATTCGCATGTCCGGGTTGGATGCCGCCGCAAGCCGCAGGGTTTAAAGCGAGGAAAGCCTGCTCAGCCCTCCCCCTCAAAGCAATACCCCAACCCATAGATCGAGCGTATCCACTCCCCCGCCCCCACCTCGGCCAGCTTCCGCCGCAGGTTCCGCACATGGCTGTCCACGGTGCGGTCGGTCACGATGCGATGGTCGCTGTACAGCCGGTCCAGCAGCTGGTCGCGCGAATAGGCCCGTCCCGGTGTCGCCGCCAGCGTATGCAGCAGCCGGAACTCCACCTGGGTCAGCCCCAGGTCCCTGCCCTGCCAGCTCGCGCGTCCGGCGGCGTCGTCGATATGCAGCCCTTCCGCCGCCGGCGCGTGCGGGTCACGCCGATGCCGGCGCAGCACCGCCGCCACCCGCGCGATCACCTCGCGCGGACTGAACGGCTTGCAGATGTAATCATCGGCGCCCACCTCCAGCCCCAGCAGGCGATCCACTTCCTCGACGCGTGCGGTCACCATGATGATCGGCACATCGCTGCCGGTGCGCAGTTCACGACACAGGCTCACGCCATCGCGATTGGGCAGCATCAGGTCCATCAGCACGAGTGCCGGCGCCCAACGCCGCACCGCGGCGATCACCTCATCGCCATCCGCCACCCATTCGCTGCGATAGCCGGCCGCATGCAGGTAGTCGCGCAGCACGCCGGCCAGGCGTGGCTCGTCCTCCACCACCAGGATCAGGTCGTCGCCGTTCACCGTCATCTCAGTGACCCGCCGGCAGCGACACCACCACGCGCAAGCCGCCCAGCGGCGAGGCCTCCGCGCGAATCGTGCCGGCGTGCGCCTGCACGATGTTGCGACAGATCGCCAGGCCCAGCCCGCTGCCACCACTGGCGCGGTTGCGCGAGCCCTCGACGCGATAGAAACGCTCGAACAGGCGCGCATGCTTGTCCTCGGCCACGCCCGGCGCGCTGTCCTCGATCACCGCCTCCACGCCGCCCTCCACACCGCGCAACTTCGCCACCACGCGGCCGCCCCGGTCGGTATAGCGCAGTGCGTTCTCCAACAGGTTGGCGAACAGCTGCTGCAGCCGTCGCTCATCGCCCCACACCAGCAGCGGCAAGGGCACCGCATCCGCTTCCAGCGCCAACCCCGCATCGGCGAAGCGGCCACGCATGCCGGCCACGGCGGCCTGCAGCGCGCCATCCAGGTCGATGCGGGCGAAGCGATAGGAAATCTCGCCGCTCTGCGTGGTCGCCAGTTCGTACAGGTCGTCGATCAGCTTGCCCAGCTGCTGCACCTCGCCCTGCAATGGCGCCAGCGTGGCCGGCGTCATCGGGCGGATGCCGTCCTGGATCGCCTCCAGCTCGGCCCGCAGCACCGCCAGCGGCGTGCGCAGCTCATGCGAGATATCGGCCATGAACGTGCGCCGGTTCTGTTCGATGCCGTCCAGCGTATCGGCCAGCCGGTTGACGTCCTGCGCCAGCCGGCCCAGCTCGTCATCGCCCACCGGCGCGATGCGCGTGGCGTAGTCGCCCGCGGCCAGGCGGTGGATCGCGCCGGTCAGGCCGCGTACCCGCCCCGACAACGCCCGCGACAGCAATCCCGCCAATACCGCCGCGACGATCAGCATCACCGCCGCGATCGCCCAGCGTGCCCGCATCTGGTCCCGGTAGAAGCGCACGTCGCCCGCCGCGATGGCCTGCTGGAACGGCACCATCGCCAGCCAGCCGACCTGTCGCCCCGCCACTTCCACCGGCAGCCGGATCGACTTCAAGGTCACATCCGGGTTGCCGACCAGCCGCGTGCCATCGAGGTCGAGCAGCGCCAGCCGCAGCACCGCGCCGGTCTGGTCGGACACCGGCAGCGAGCGCCGGTTCAAGGCTTCCTGCGTGCCCACCGGCCGCATCATCTGGAACCAGACATCCGGCTGGTCGCGCACGAAGGCCCAATCGCCGTGGCGCTGGTAGCCCTCGACCACGCGCGGCAGCACCTCGCGCATGCGCTCCACGCCCTGCTCGTTCAAATAACCCATGAACGAACGCTCGAACTGCCAGCGCCCGATCACGCTGCTGACGCCCAGCAGCAGCGCGCAGGCGGCGAGGATGGCGAAGAACAGCTTGGCGGTGATATCCAGTTTCATCGGCGGATAGTTAGCGCCATCAGGCCCCGCCGGATCAAGCCGGCACACCGTGTTGGCGGCCAATCTCCTTATTTGCTGCACATTGTTCATCGACCATGCCCGCTCCCCGACAGCAGCCTGGATCGACCGGATGTCCCCCACTGTCCTCTTCCCCGCCTCGCCACTGCGCGTCCTGGCGCTGGCCGCGCTCCTGCTCTGCGTTGCCGCCTGCTCGGGCAAGCCCGGCATGCCGCAGCAGACCCCGCAGGTCAGCGTGCAGACCGTCGCCACCCAGCGCCTGTCGGTGGAGCAGTCGCTGCCCGGGCGCACCGTCGCCTACCTGGTCTCCGATGTGCGCCCGCAGGTCGGCGGCATCCTGCAGAAGCGCTTGTTCACCGAGGGCCAGGCGGTGAAGGCCGGCCAGGCGCTGTACCAGATCGACCCGGCCACCTACCAGGCGTCTTACGAGAGTGCCCAGGCGGATCTGGCCCAGGCCGAGGCGGCGGTGCTGTCGGCGCGGCCCAAGGCCGAGCGCTATCGCGCCCTGCTCGCCGCCGACGCGGTCAGCGCACAGGACAACGAAGAGGCGCAGGCCACGCTGCGCGCCAACGAGGCGTCGGTGCAGGCGGCCAAGGCCGCGGTGCGCACGGCGAAGATCAACCTCGACTACACCACGATCAACGCGCCCATCGGCGGGCGCATCGGCACCTCCAGCTACACGCCCGGCGCGCTCGTCGTCGCCAGCCAGGAGACCGCGCTCACCACCATCCGCCAGCTCGATCCGCTCTATGTCGATCTCACCCAGACCAGCGCGCAGCTGCTGGCGCTGCGCAAGCAGCTCGACAGCGGCGCATTGCAGGCGGTCGACGGCAAGGTGCAGGTGCGCATCGTGCTGGAAGACGGCAGCACCTACGCCCATACCGGCACCCTGGAGTTCGTCGGTACCGCCGTGGACACCAGCACCGGCAACGTCACCCTGCGCGCGGTGGTGCCGAATCCGGACCAGCTGCTGCTGCCCGGTGCCTACGTGCGCGCGGTGCTGCCGATGGCGATCAACGACAAGGCCATCCTGGTGCCGCAGAGCGCGGTCACCCGCAACACCAAGGGTGAGGCGGTGGTGAAGCTGGTCGGCAGCGACGGCAAGGCCGCCGAGCGCGTCATCCAGGTTGGCGACGCGGTCAAGGACCAGTGGGTGGTCAACAGCGGCCTGAAGGCTGGCGAACAGCTGATCGTCGGCGGCGCCAGCAAGGCCACGCCCGGCCAGCCGGTGCAGATCGCGGCGGCCGCTGGCCAGGCTGCGGCGCCCGCGGCGCCGGCGGCGAAGGAATAAGGAACCGCCATGGCCCGCTTCTTCATCGACCGCCCGATCTTCGCCTGGGTCATCGCCATCGTCATCAGCCTGGCCGGTGCGCTGGCGGTGTATACGCTGCCCATCGAGCAGTATCCGGACATCGCACCGCCCAGCGTCTCGATCAGCGCCACCTATACCGGTGCCTCGGCCGAGACCACCGAAAACTCGGTGACCCAGGTCATCGAGCAGGCCATGACCGGCGTCGACAACCTGCTCTATATCTCTTCCAGCAGTTCGTCGTCGGGCAGCGCACAGGTCACGCTGACGTTCGATTCCGGCACCGACCCGGACATCGCCCAGGTCCAGGTGCAGAATAAGATGCAGCAGGCCGAGGCCATGCTGCCCGACGCGGTGCAGAGCACCGGCGTCACCGTCACCAAGTCCTCCGGCAGCATCTTCATGGTGGTGGCCTTCACCTCCGATGACGGCAGCATGGATGGCACCGACATCGCCGACTACATGGTCTCCACGCTGCGCGACCAGGTCAGCCGCGTCGATGGCGTGGGCAATGCGCGCGTGCTCGGCTCCTCGCAGTATTCGATGCGGATCTGGCTGGATCCGGAGAAGCTGCGCACCTATTCGCTGATGCCCTCCGATGTCACCAGCGCGATCGGCGCGCAGAACGCCGACGTCTCCTCCGGCGCGCTGGGCGCGCTGCCGGCGGCCGAAGGCCAGGCCCTCACCGCCACCGTCACCTCGCGCAGCCGCCTGCAGACCGCGGAACAGTTCCGCGACATCATCGTCAAGTCCGACAGCAGCGGCGCGGTGGTGCGGCTGTCCGACGTGGCCCGGGTCGAACTCGGCAGCGAGGACTACACCTCGGTCGGCAAGTACAACGGCAAGCCGTCCGCCGGCATGGGCATCGAGCTGGCCTCCGGCGCCAACGCGCTGGCGGTGTCCGACGCGGTCGAGGCCAAGCTCGCCGAGCTGGCCCCGTTCTTCCCCACCGGCCTGAGCTACCACGTCGCCTACAGCAGCACGCCGTTCGTTCGCATCTCCATCGAAGAGGTGGTGCAGACGCTGATCGAGGCGATCGTGCTGGTGATCGCGATCATGTACCTGTTCCTGCAGAACTGGCGGGTCACGCTGATCCCGGCGATCGCCGTGCCGGTCGTGCTGCTCGGCACGTTCGGCGTGCTCTCGCTGCTCGGCTACTCGATCAACACGCTGTCGATGTTCGCGATGGTGCTGGCGATCGGCCTGCTGGTGGACGACGCCATCGTGGTGGTGGAGAACGTCGAGCGGGTGATGAGCGAGGAAGGACTCTCCCCCTACGAGGCCACGCGCAAGTCGATGGGCCAGATCACCGGCGCGCTGGTCGGCATCGCGCTGGTGCTGACCGCGGTGTTCCTGCCGATGGCGTTCTTCGGTGGCTCCACCGGCGCGATCTACCGCCAGTTCTCGGTGACCATCGCCTCGGCGATGATCCTCTCGGTGCTGGTGGCGATGACGCTGACCCCGGCGCTGTGCGCGACCCTGCTCACCCCCATCGCCAAGGGCGGCCACGCCACCCCGCGTGGCCCGCTGGGGCGCTTCTTCGCCTGGTTCAACCAAGCTTTCGAACGCACGGGCGACCGCTACCACGCCGGCGTGCAGCGCCTCACCCAGCACCGCCGTGTCGGCATGGGCCTGTACCTGGTCGCGCTGGTGGGGCTGGGGCTGCTGTTCTGGCGCCTGCCCAGCTCGTTCCTGCCCGAGGAGGACCAGGGCACCTTGATGGTGATGGTCAAGCTGCCTTCGGGCAGCACCCAGCAGCAGACCCTCAAGGTGATGGACCAGATGTCCAGCTACGTGCAGGAACAACCGGAAGTGGCCTCGATCATGTCGGTGGCGGGCTTCAGCACCGGCGGCAGCGGCCAGAACTCGGGCATGGGCTTCATCCGCCTCAAGGACTGGAGCGAGCGCGACGCGGATGCAGCGACCATCGGCGGGCGCATCAGCATGGCGATGGCGCAGCGCTTCCCGGATGCGCAGATCTTCGCGATGTCGCCACCGGCGATCCGCGGCTTGGGCCAGAGCGGCGGCTTCACCCTGGAGCTGCAGGACCTGGGCGGTGCCGGGCACGAATCGCTGGTGGCCGCACGCCAGCAACTGCTCGGGCTGGCCGCGCAGAGCGACCAGGTCGACGCGGTGCGCTACAGCAGCCTGGAAGACGCACCCACCTTCAAGATCGATATCGACGATGCCAAGGCCGGTGCGCTGTCGCTGGCGCAGAGCGATATCAACAGCACGCTGTCCACCGTGCTCGGCAGCACCTACGTCAACGACTTCATCAACCGCGGCCGCATCAAGAAGGTCTACGTACAGGGCGAAGCCGACGCGCGCATGCTGCCGCAGGACATCTACCGCTGGTCGGTGCGCAACAGCGAAGGCGGGATGGTGCCGTTCTCGGCCTTCACCACCAGCAGCTGGACGTATGCGCCGGCGTCGTTGACCCGCTTCAACGGTTCGGCCTCGATGGAGATCACCGGCCAGGCGGCCAGCGGCGTCAGCTCGGGTACCGCGATGGCGGAGATGGCCAAGCTGGTCGGGCAGCTGCCGCAGGGCATCGGCTATGCCTGGTCGGGGCTGTCGTTCCAGGAACAGCGTGCCGGCTCGCAGGCGCCGCTGCTCTACGCGGTGTCGCTGCTGTTCGTGTTCCTGTGCCTGGCCGCGCTGTATGAGAGCTGGTCGATCCCGTTCTCGGTGATGCTCGCCGTGCCGATCGGCATCCTCGGCTCGGTACTGCTCACCACGCTGCGCGGGCTGGAGAACGACGTGTATTTCCAGGTCGGCCTGCTCGCCACCGTCGGCCTGGCGGCGAAGAACGGCATCCTGATCGTGGAGTTCGCCAAGGAGCTGGAGGCACAGGGCAAGTCGGTGATCGAGGCCACGCTGGAAGCGGCACGGCAGCGCCTGCGCCCGATCCTGATGACCTCGCTGGCGTTCATGCTCGGCGTGCTGCCGCTGGTCATCAGCAGCGGCGCCGGCTCGGCCGGCCGGCATTCGCTGGGCACCGGCGTGTTCGGCGGCACCCTCGCCTCCACCGTGCTGGGCATCTTCTTTGTGCCGCTGTTCTACGTGATGGTGCGCAGCCTGTTTCCCGGCAAGGCCCGTCAGCCCGCGCCGTCCGCTCCCGCCGATGAGGTGACCCCGTGATCCGCGCCCTGTCCTCCCGCGCCGCGCTGGCGGCGGCGTGTGCCCTCGCCCTGGCCGGCTGCTCGACGCTGGCCCCTCCCTACGCCCGGCCGGACGCACCGGTGTCGGCACGGTTCCGCGATGTGCCGGCCGAGGCGACATCGACGCAAGCCGTCGCCTCGTTGGAATGGCGCGAAGTGTTCGTCGATCCGCGCCTGCAGCAGGTGGTGGCCGCGGCATTGGACAACAACCGTGACCTGCGCGTGGCGATGCTCAACATCGAGAAGGCGCGTGCGAACTACCGCATCCAGCGCGCCGACCTGCTGCCGTCGATCGATGCCAGCGCCAGCCAGACCGCCCAGCGCAGCAGCGCGGCGACCAGCAGCAGCGGCCAATCGCAGGTGAGCCGCAGCGTGAGCGCCGAGGTCGGCTTCAGCAGCTGGGAGCTGGATCTGTTCGGGCGCATCCGCAGCCTGAAGCACGAGGCGCTGGAAACCTGGCTCGCCACCGCGCAGACCCAGCGCAGCACGCGGATGAGCCTGGTGGCGGAAGTCGCCGGTGACTGGCTCACGGTCGGCGCTTATCGCCAGCGGCTGGCGCTGGCGCAGCACACCTTGGACAACCAGCGCGAGACGCTGCGCCTCACCGAGGCCAAGCACGCGCGCGGGGCATTGTCTGGCGTGGACCTGGCGCAGGTACAGAGCAGCGTGGAAAGCGCGCGGGTCGATGTGGCCAGCTATACGGCCGCCTTGGCACAGGCGCGCAATGCGCTGGAACTGGTAGTGGGCGCGCCGGTGGACGCGGCACTGCTGCCGGGCGAGGAGATCGCCACCGCGGTGGCGCTGGCCCCGCTGCCGGCCGACCTGTCCTCCAATGTGCTGCTGCAGCGTCCCGACGTGCTGTATGCCGAGCACACGCTGAAGGCGGCCAACGCTGACATCGGCGCCGCGCGCGCGGCGTTCTTCCCGACCATCTCATTGACTGCCTCGACCGGGCACAGCAGCAGCCAGCTCTCGGACCTGTTCGACAGCGGTACGCGCACCTGGTCGTTCGTCCCCAGCCTGTCACTGCCGATCTTCCACGCCGGCGCGCTGAAGGCCTCGCTGGACGTGGCGAAGGTGCAGAAGCAGATCGAGGTGGCGAACTACGAGAAGGCGATCCAGACCGCCTTCGGCGAGACCGCCGACGCGCTGGCGGTACGCGCCAGCATCAACGAGCAACTCGACGCGCAGCGGGCCCTGGTGGCGGCGACACAGCGCAGCTACACGCTGGCCGACGCGCGCTACCGCCAGGGCGTGGACAGCTACCTGGAAGCGCTGGTGGCGCAGCGTTCGCTGTATACCGCGCAGCAGAGCCTGATCACGCTGCAGCTGGAGGAAGCCAGCAACCGGGTGACGTTGTACAAGGTGCTGGGCGGTGGCGCGGATGCGCAGTCCGGCGCCATCTCCGCATCGAACTGAGTTCGCAGCGGCCGTAGCGAAGCAGCGCTACGGCCGCTGCCGCGGCTCAGAAGGCATCCTGCATGACATGCAAGATTTCCATGACGCGTTTCTGCTTCACGATCGGTTTCAGGCGTTGGTACTCCGCTTCACTGTCCGACACCACCAAGCCCAACGCGTCAATCGCGTAGGCGGAGATGACGGTCTCGTAATCCGAGTCCGGTGTTAACGCTCCGACCAGCTTCCTTATCGGATCCACGCCAGACGCGGCCTGTGTCCCGGCACCCACCAGGCACGCGTAAAGATCTTCGACGTACGTCAGGTATTTCTGTGGGTGCAACACTACGGAATCGGGGTCGTGTCCATCCGGCAGGTGTCCCGTCGGCGATGGGTATGCCTTCTCGTGGCCCGGTTGGCCCTTGGTATGTGCATAGCTGTCGCCGAAGGCATGAATCATGATGCCTACCTCCCATGGTGCCCATTGGCTCACATAGGTCTTGATCAGATTTCGAAGCGCCTGCCGCCGCTTCGTAACCGCGGCCTGATCACCTCCATGAAGCGAATGAAGCACTTCCATGATCAGGGGTGCTTGGTTGTCCCACAAATACCGAAAAGCTGCCGGTATCGCTTCCAGCCGAAGGCGCTTGTCCGGAAACTGCGAGCCCCAGCTCAGCTCCAGTGCGGGTGCGACGTCCCAGCCCGCCAATCGGGCCACGACAAACGTGGTGTAACGATGGCCATCTTCTTCGTACAGGGTTGCTTTCACGCTCACGATGAACCTCCATGTGGATCGTTGGTGCCTGGGTAACGTGCCGACGTTGACCGCAGGCCGACTTCGCTGCTGCTTCCCGGCGATGGCCTCTGCCCCGAGCCCCCGACCTCGCCATCCCGCCGGATCTTAGGGTCAAGGGATGCCTCGGGAAAAGTGGGTGCCGGCGCTACGATTCGCCCGCGTGCAGCGCCGCATGCGGCCGCGCGTCATCTCCCCTAGACTCCGCCGATCACTCGTCTGCGAGGGATTCCGATGCGGCTGGCAGGCATGCTTCCGACCGGGCTGGTGCTTCTCGCACTGGTTTGCTGCGCGTGCCCGGCAATGGGCGAACCCGGGCGCCAGACCGTCCCCTCGCCGACCGCGCCCAGCACCGAGCTGACGGGGCCGTGGCGCTTCCAGATCGGCGATGATCCGCGCTGGGCGGCGCCGGACTTCGACGACAGCACCTGGGAGAGCGTCGACCTCACGCCCGCAGCCGACGCGCACGACGGCGATGTGGGCTTGCCGGGCTATGTCGCCGGATGGCGGGCTCGCGGCCATTCCGCCGATACCGGTTTTGCGTGGTATCGCCTGGCGGTGACCGTGGACGCCGGACGCGACGTGGCGCTGGCATTGGCCGGACCCACATTGGTGGATTCGACCTACCAGCTCTATGTGGATGGCCGTCTGGTGGGCGGCCCGGGGGATTTCTCCGGCCCGTCGCCGCGTGCCTACAGCGTGCGACCCAGCATGTTCATGCTTCCCGCATCAACGGTGGCGGGCCCGCGCACGTATCAGCTGGCGCTGCGCGTCTGGATGGATCCGGCTGATGCCGCTGGCGACAGCGGTGGTGTGCATGTCGCGCCGACGATCGGGCGGGCCGATGCCATTGCGCTGCTGCATCAGGTGCAATGGCTGCGGACGTTCAAGGGCTATGTGGTGGATGCGCTAGAGCCCCTCGCCTTCCTGCTGCTGGCGATCCTGCTGTCGGCAATGGCACGCGGACACGAAGGGCGCCTGTGGTTGGTGCTCGCGTTGCTGCTGCTCGCGCTGCTGCGCGTGAATCAGGTGACCTATGCCTGGACGCCGTGGCAGAGCCTGCGCTGCTACGACATCGCCACCGCGGTCGTGCTCAGGCCGCTGGTGCTCAGCGTCTGGCTCGTGGCCTGGTGCCGATGGTTCGGCGTGCCACTGCCGTCGCGCTGGCCGCTATGGCTCGGGATCCTGCTGGTGGCGCATGTCGGCTGCGCGCTGGCGGCACGCCCCTGGTTCATGCCAGGCATGGCCGAAGGTTTGCGCCATGCGGCTGAAGGTGGAATGCGCCTGCTGCGGCTGCTCCACCTACTCCTATATATAGGCGTGATCGCGGCGGGCCTGTACCGTCGGCCTGCCGTGCGGACCTGGCTGACGGCGCTGGCGGCGCTACTGGTGGGCGTCGGCCTGTTCTCTTCGGAACTCAGTGCCTTGGGCGTCCCCGGCATCTGGTTCCCGTATGGCACTGGCGTGGCGCGTGGCCAGTTCGCCTATGCAGGCTTCATCGTGATCATGTTCGCGCTGCTGCTGATGCTTCCCCCGCGCATGCGCGCGGCGAGTCAGGTACCGGCGGTCGCGCTGGACCGCCGATAACCTTCGGTGATCCGCGCTTACCGCGTCACCACGAACCGCACCTCGACCCGGCGGTTCGGCAGCAGGCATTCCAGCAGCGCCGCGCGCGGCTTGACCCCCGCGCACTGCTGCACCTGCTCGCCATCACCCCGGAACGTATAGCGCACGCGCTCGCCGTCCACGCCGCGGCCGATCAGCATCTGCCGCACGGTGCGCGCGCGGCGCTCGGACAGCGCCTGGTTGTAGTCGTGGCCGCGCCCGTCCATGCGGTCGGCATGGCCGACCAGCTCGATCTCCTGCAGCACCAGCCCTTCCTCGGCGATGCGCGCCAGCGCCCGGTCCAGGCTTTCCAGCGAGTAGGTGCGGATGTCGCGGTAGCCATCGCGGTCGAAGTCGAACAGCACGTTGGCGACCAGTGTCATCGGCTCCGCCGGCACGGCCGCCGGGGCCGCCGGGGCCGCCGGACCGGCCGGACCGAGATCGGAAGAGCG
>DJAN01000023.1 GCA_002429615.1 Lysobacteraceae bacterium UBA6001 | reverse complement strand
CACGCTCGCGCTGGTGCGCGGCCTGCCGGCGGTGATCGCCCTGCGCGGCGTGGCCGCCGCCGCCTTCTTCAGCTGCGAGGCGTTCCTGCCGCTGCTGCTGTCGCGCGAGCGGGGGCTGTCGCCGCTTGCCGCCGGGGTGGCGCTGAGCGTGGGCGCGCTGGGTTGGAGTGTCGGTTCCTGGTACCAGGGCCATCGCCTGCGCGCGGACGCACGCCGGCAGGCGATGCGGATCGGCAGCCAGCTGCTGCTGGTCGGAATCCTGGTGGCCGCCGGCGCGGCCATCGGATTGCCGGTGGTCGTGGCGATCAGCGGTTGGACGCTGGCCGGTGTCGGCATGGGACTGCTGTATCCGAGCCTGTCGGTATTGACGCTGTCGCTGTCACCGGCGGCGCAGCAGGGCCGCAACAGTTCGGCGCTGCAGCTGAGCGAGGCCATGGCGGTGACGGCGGCGCTGGCGGGCGCGGGCGCGCTGTTCGCCACCCTGCTGGCACATGCGGCCGCGCCGGCCTACCTGGCCGCTTTCGCGGTATCGGCCGCGCTTGCCTGCGCGGCCGTGCTGATCGTGCGGCGGGTCTAGCCGGCGTCGTCGAATACCGGCTGCAGGCTCTCGTCGACGAAGATGGCCGGTGATTCCCACGGATGGTGCGCACGCACGCCCTCGCGCAGCACGCGCGCCAGCCGTGCCGGATCACGCGGGATGACGAACTCCAGGCGCACGCTGGGCAGCCGGCTGGTCTCGCCGAGCACGCCCTGCGTGGGCACGGCGCCGGCCAGTGGCCGGAACTGCTCGATGCCCGGCGCGGCGTACCACATCACCTGGTCGTAGCGCTCATCGCCCAGCGGCTCCACCGCCAGGATGCCCTCGCGCAGTGCCTGCAGCTGCGCTGGCGGCACGAACACCGTGATGCGGTAGACCGGGCGCAGGTGCATCGGCTCAGGGGTACAGCATCCGCTTGCTCCAGACCCCGGCGGCGTCGCACTCGTAGCGCCAGCGTTCGTGCAGGCGGAACTGCGCGCCGTACCAGAACTCGAAGCGCTGCGGCACCACCCGGAACCCGCCCCAGCCTTCCGGCCGCGGCACGTCGCGCCCCTCGAAGCCCGACTCGACCTTGGCCAGCCGCTGCTCGAACTCCTCGCGCGAGGACAGCGTGCGCGATTGCATCGACGCCCATGCGCCGATCTGGCTCTGGCGCGGACGCGAGGCGAAATACGCATCCGACTCGGCCGCCGACACCTGCTGCACATCGCCTTCGATGCGCACCTGGATGCCGGCTTCGCGCATGCGCCGCCACAGGAACAGCAGCGCGGCCTGCGGATTGGCCTGCAGCTCGCGGCCCTTGGGGCTCTCGATATGGGTATAGAACACGAAACCCCGTTCGTCGAAGGACTTCAACAACACGGTACGCGCGGTGGGACGTCCTTCCAGGCTTGCCGTGGCAAGCGTCATCGCGTTCGGTTCGGTCTCGTCGCTCTGCTGGGCTTCCTGGTACAGGGCGGCGAAGGTGGACAAGGCTTCGGCGTAAAAGTCGGTCATGGGATCCATGCAGCAGCGTTGTTGGCGCTATTGTGGCGGCATGCAGGTGAAAGCGCACTCGATCCCGTCAAGTCCGGCCGATGCCACACTGGCCGAAACCGTGCTCGCCGATGCGGCCAGGCACCGCGCCGCCCACGGTCGCACGACGATCCTGGCCATCAGCGGCCTGCAGGGCAGCGGCAAATCGACGCTGGCCGACGCGGTGGTGGCGGCCGCGCGACGACACGGCCAGGCCGCCGCGACGCTGTCGCTGGACGACCTGTACCTGACCGCCGCGCAACGGCGCGCACTCGCCGCCGAGGTGCATCCGCTGCTGTGTACCCGCGGGCCACCGGGCACCCACGACCTGGCCCTGGCCGACGCGGTGCTCGATGCGGTGACCGCGGGCCGGCCGCTGCGGCTGCCGCGCTTCGACAAGCTCGCCGACGACCGCCTGCCGGAGCGTGATTGGCCACGGGTGGATGCGCCGCTGGACCTGCTCGTGGTCGAGGGCTGGTGCGTGGGCGTGCCGGCCGAGCCCCAGGACGCGCTGGAGACTCCCCTCAATGCCCTCGAACGCGACGAGGATGCGCAGGGCGCCTGGCGCGGCTACTGCAACCAGGCGCTGCAGACACGCTATCCCGCGCTGTGGCGGCGGCTGGATCGCCTGTGGGCGCTGCAGGCGCCCTCGTTCGAGATCGTCACCGCCTGGCGCGGGCAGCAGGAACGCGGGCTGGTGGCCGCCCATCCTGGCCGCGCCGGCATGGATGCGCGGCAGCTCGCGCGCTTCCTCCAGCATTACGAGCGGGTCAGCCGGCAGGCGCTGCGCACGCTGCCCTCGCACGCGGACCACACCCTGTGGCTGGACGAATCACGGCGGATCCAGCGCGCGGCCTGACGCATCGCCGCCGCCGCGCATCGCAGCGGCGGTTTCACACGAAAGCACCCGCCGGGCCGGCGTGGGGCGGTGCTAGCATCCACGCATGAAGTCCGCACCAAATGTCGTCATGATCGGCCCGATGGGCGCCGGCAAAAGCTGCATCGGCCGTCGCCTGGCCGAGCGCTTCGGGCTGGCGTTCGTCGATGTCGACCACGCCATCGTCGAACACGCTGGCGCCAGCATCCCCACCATCTTCGAACTGTCCGGCGAAGCCGCCTTCCGTGCCCACGAGCGCGAGGTGCTGGAGCGCCTGCTCGCGGGCGAGAACCAGCTGATCTCGACCGGCGGCGGCGCGGTGCTCGACCCCAGCAACCGCAGCGACCTGCATGCACGCGGATTCGTCATCCACCTGCACGTCAGCGTGGCCAGCCAGCTCGAACGCCTGCAGCGCGACCGTACCCGTCCGCTGCTGCAACGCCCGGACCGCGCGCAGGTCCTGCACAACCTGGCGCTGGCGCGCGACCCGCTGTACCGGGAAATCGCCGACCTGAGCCTGGATACCGACCATCTCACCCCTGCCGAGGCCACCGCGCACCTGGTGACGCGGCTGGCCGCCGGCTGGCAGCCCAGGATCAGCACCCACGCATGAACAACGCTTCGTCCCTGCGCACCGTCGATGTCGGCGGTGCCACCCCCTACGCCATCGCCATCGGCCCGGACCTGCTGCGCGACGGCCAGCGCCTCGCCGCATCGGTGCGCGGCCGCCACGTCCTGATCGTCAGCGACGACACCGTCTCCCCGCTGTATGCCCCGCGGGTGCGCGGCGCGCTCGTGCAGGCGCGTCCGGACCTGCAGGTGGGCGAGCTGGTGATTCCCGCCGGCGAAGCCTCCAAGACCCTGGAGCACTTCGGCGCGGTGATCACCGCCCTGGCCGAACTCGGCGCCACCCGCGATGCCTGCGTGTTCGCGCTGGGCGGCGGCGTGGTTGGTGACCTGGCCGGCTTCGCCGCCGCGTGCTGGATGCGCGGCGTGGACTGCGTGCAGCTGCCGACCACGCTGCTGTCGATGGTGGACTCCTCGGTGGGCGGCAAGACCGCGGTCGACATCCCGCAGGGCAAGAACCTGGTGGGCGCGTTCCACCCGCCGCGCGCGGTGATCGCCGACACCACCGCCCTGCACAGCCTGCCGCCGCGCGAGCTGCGCGCCGGCCTGGCCGAAGTGATCAAGTACGGCGCGATCCGCGATCCGCTGTTCTTCCAGTGGCTGGCGGCCGAACGCGAGGCTCTGCTGCACGGAGACGCCACCGCGACCGCGCAGGCGATCGCCCGCAGCTGCGAACACAAGGCCGAGATCGTCGAGCGCGATCCGCTGGAGAAGGGCGAGCGCGCCCTGCTCAACCTCGGCCACACCTTCGGCCACGCCATCGAGACCGAGCAGGGCTACGGCGCCCCGCACAACGACAACCTCAACCATGGCGAGGCGGTCGCGGTAGGCATGGTGCTGGCCGCGCGCCTGTCGGCCCGGCTCGGCATGGCCCCGGCGGCCGACATCGAGACCCTGCGCACTCTGCTCGACGCCTACGGGCTGCCCACCGCCATTCCGGCCGGGCTGGACCCGCAGGCCCTGCTGGCGCGCATGCGCCTGGACAAGAAGAACGTCGCCGGCCGGCTGCGCCTGGTGCTGTGGCGTGGCCTGGGCCGGGCCGAGGTGGTGCCGGACGTGGACGAGGCCCTCGTGCTGGACGTGCTGCGCGGCTGAGCCCGCCAGTGCGGCGCCGCGCCGCCCCGCGTCGCGGCGGGGCAGCCGGTACAATCGGGGCCATGCGCGTTTATCTGCGACAACCTCCGATCGGCACGACGCCCACCCGCTACGTGCAGCTGACCCTGTCGCCGGACCTGTTCGGCGGCTGGGAGCTGGTGCGTGAAAGCGGCGAGATCGGCGGCCGCATCCAACTGCGGCGCGAGCAGTACCTGCTGCAGGAAGAGGCCCAACGCGCCTTCGACAAGGCCCGCGACTCGCAGCTCAAGCGCGGCTACCAGATCACCGCATCGCCGGGTGGCGATGACGGCCCCTGAAGGAACCCCGATGCTGAAGAATGATCGTCTGCTGCGCGCCCTGCGCCGCGAACCGGTGGACTGCACGCCCGTGTGGCTGATGCGCCAGGCCGGCCGCTACCTGCCGGAATACCGCGCCACCCGCGCCAAGGCCGGCAGCTTCCTGGCGATGGCCAAGAACCCGGAGATCGCCTGCGAGGTCACGCTGCAGCCGCTGCGCCGTTTCCCGCTGGATGCGGCGATCCTGTTCTCCGACATTCTCACCGTGCCCGACGCGATGGGCCTGGGCCTGTACTTCGCCGACGGCGAAGGCCCGAAGTTCGAGCGTCCGCTGCGCAGCGCCAGCGATGTGGCCAAGCTGGCGGTGCCGGACATGGCCAGCGAGCTAGGCTACGTCACCGACGCGGTGCGGCTGATCCGCCGCGAGCTGGATGGCGCGGTGCCGCTGATCGGTTTTTCCGGCAGCCCGTGGACGCTGGCCTGCTACATGGTCGAGGGCGGCGGCAGCAAGGAATATGCGCGGATCAAGGCGATGGCGCTCAACGAGCCGGCGCTGCTGCATCGCGTGCTGAGTGTGGTGACCGACGCGGTGATCGCCTACCTCGGCGCACAGCGCGAGGCCGGCGCGCAGGCGCTGCAGGTGTTCGACACCTGGGGCGGGGTGCTGTCGCCGGCGATGTACCGCGAGTTCTCGCTGCCCTACCTGACCCGCATCGCCCGCGAGCTGGAACGCGGCGAAGGCGCCACGCGCACCCCGCTGATCCTGTTCGGCAAGGGCAACGGCGTGCACCTGGAAGCCCTGGCCGCTTCCGGCGCCGAGGCGGTGGGCGTGGACTGGACGGTTGAGCTGGCCGAGGCCGCGCGCCGCACCGGCGGGCGCGTCGCGCTGCAGGGCAACCTCGATCCGGCCACGCTGTACGGGTCGCCCGAGGCGATCACGCGCGAAGCGGCGCGCGTGCTGGACGGCTATGCGCAAGGCAACGGTGGCTCGCGCGAGGGCCACGTCTTCAATCTTGGCCACGGCATGTCGCCGGACATGAACCCCGAGCATGTCGGCGTGCTGGTCGATGCGGTGCACACGCTCAGCCGCCGCTGACCTTCGCCGTTCCCAAGGCAGGGCGGACTGACGCCCTGCCTCGGCAGGCTTGCCGAATTCCATCGCTGGCCTGCCCGCATCGGGCGAAAAGCACGTGGATACCTTTCCGCCCGCGCCGCCTACACACGCGCTGCCGGATAATGCAGGTGCATCCCCCGCGCGAGTCCCCATGAACACCCCAGCGACCTACGCCTCCCTGCGCCCCTTGCTGTGGCTGGTGTCGTTGGCGATCTTCATGCAGATGCTGGACTCGACCATCGTCAACACCGCGCTGCCGGCGATGGCGGCCAGCCTGGGCGAGAGCCCGCTGCAGATGCAGTCGGTGGTCTTCAGCTACGCGCTGGCGGTGGCGATGTTCATTCCGGCCTCCGGCTGGGTCGCGGACCGCTACGGCACGCGGCGCACCTTCCTCGCCGCGATCATTGTCTTCACCCTGGGCTCGTTGCTGTGCGCCGGCGCGCAGCAGCTGGGGCAGCTGGTGGCGGCGCGCGTGGTGCAGGGCGTGGGCGGTGCGATGCTGCTGCCGGTCGGCCGGCTGGCGGTGCTGCGTTCGGTGCCGCGCGACGAGTTCCTGCGCGCGATGAGCTTCATCGCCATTCCGGCGCTGATCGGCCCGCTGATCGGCCCGACGCTGGGCGGCTGGCTGGTCGAGGTCGCCTCATGGCACTGGGTGTTCCTGATCAACCTGCCGATCGGCGTGATCGGCTTCGTGGCGGCGCTGAAGATCATGCCCGACCACTATGGCGCGCAACGCCAGCGCTTCGACCTGCCCGGCTACGTGATGCTGGCGTTCGGCATGGTGGCGCTGTCCCTCGCGCTGGACGGCATCTCCGAACTCGGCCTGCGCAGCGCGTTCGTGATGCTGCTGACCATCGGCGGGCTGGCGGCGCTGATCGGCTACTGGCTGCACGCGGCCAATGCCAAGGCACCGCTGTTCCCGCTGGCGCTGTTCAAGGTCGCCAGCTATCGCATCGGCATCCTCGGCAACCTGTTTTCGCGCATCGGCAGCGGCAGCATGCCGCTGCTGATCCCGCTACTGCTGCAGGTAGGCCTGGGCATGAGCCCGATGAACGCGGGCCTGATGATGGTGCCGGTGGCGCTGGCCGGCATGGCCTCCAAGCGCGCGGCGGTGCGGCTGGTCACGCGCTTCGGCTATCGCCGCGTGCTGATGATCAACACCGTACTGGTCGGGCTGATGATGGCCAGCTTCATGCTGGTCGAGCCCGGCCAGCACATCGCCTGGCGACTGCTGCAGCTGGCGGTGTTCGGCGCGGTGAATTCCCTGCAGTTCACCGTCATGAACACCGTCACCCTGCGCGACCTCGACCGCGAGATGGCCAGTTCCGGCAACTCCTTGCTGTCGATGGTGATGATGCTGGCCACCGGCTTCGGCGCGGCGGCGGCGGGCAGCCTGCTGGCGGCCTTCAGCCATCACCTGGGCATCGACCATGGCGATGCGACGGAAGCGCTGCATGCCACGTTCGTCTGCGTCGGCGCGATCACCCTGACCTCGACGCTGATCTTCTGGCAGCTGAGCGACACGCGGCCCGAGCCGCAGCAGGTGGAGCAGGTCGCCGAGTAGCGGGCTAGCCCTGCGAAACGACGACGCCGTCGCCGCTGCTCGGCGCGACGCTGGGCACGACGGAAGCATCGGGATATTCAAAGCGCAGCTCGCGCATGCCTTCCGGTACGCGCGGCTCCATGTCCGGCGCCTCGCAGCCAGGGCCGATGCGCCCGGTGTGGGAGGACGCCACGAACTGCAGCACCGCCGCTTCCGGCGCCTTGACGTCGCGCGCCAGCACCCGCTCGGCGGTGGCCACCGCAAGCACCTTGCCATCGTTCTCCACCGCGGCCACCGCGCCGGGCATCTTCGCGTCCAGCGGCGCGTCGACGGCGACCAGCGGGATCGGGTCGTAGCAGTCGCCGCGGTTGCTGATCCGCAGGCGCTGCATCAATGGCTCGAACAGGCCGCGCGCGGTGGCCAGGGTCTGGCCGGGATCCTGCTCGGCGGGCACGCTGTAGCGCAGCTTCACGAAATACATGTTGCGCAGCGCCAGCAGCATCACCGAATGCAATTCGCGCCCCTTGACCTGCAACTGCATCACCGAGCCCCACGCCACCTCGGTGGTGCGCTTGCCCTTCGCGTCGGGCTCGCCGGCCATCTCGATGCGCTGCAGCGGCGCCACGTTCACCGTTTCCCAGCTGCCGCTTTTCCCGGCGGCGGCTTCGATCTGCGCCAACTCGGCGCGCGCCGCCTGCTCCAGGGCCTCGGGCGTCAATGGGCCGGCCGGATAGAGGTAGACATCGCTCCAGCCCGCGCCCTCGCGGCGGTAGCGGATCGAGGCGCCCAGCGCGGCGTTGTCGAAACGGTGTTCGTCACCGGCCAGCCAGTCCCCCACCACCAGCGGATACACCGCCTGGCTGCTGCGGATGTACTGGCCTAGCAGTTCGACCTTCTGCGGCGCGGCCCACGCGGGAACCGCGACCACCCACGCGCACCACGCGCACCAGCGCAGGATTCGATTCATTCGGCGTCTCCCTCTGGCGTCGTCCCAGACAGCGAGGTTTCCCGCAGTACCTGGGCAATGGCGTCGGTGAGGATTTCACCGGTCACCGGCTTGCGCAGGAAACCGGCGCAGCCGGCGGCGCGCGCCTGCGGCTCGGCCTCCGGGTCCGAACGCGCGGTCAACGCGATCACCGGCAAGGCGACCCCCATCGCGCGCAGCTGGCGGACCAGCGCCAGGCCGTCGATGCCGGGCAGGTCGAGGTCGAACAGGCCGACATCGAACGCCTGCAGCTGCAGTTCCGCCAATGCGGCCAGGCCGTGCGCCACCCGGGTGACGTGATGCCCGCGCGCATGCAGCAGGCCGCGGACCACCTCGGCGACGGTGTCGTCGTCCTCCACCAGCAGCAGGCGCAGCGGCGGCAGCGTGGCGGCCGGCGGCGCGGCGATGCCGGCGTCCAGGTCGATGTCGGCATGCGCGGCCCACGGCAGCGGCAGTTCGACCCGGAAGCACGCGCCTTGGCCGGGCAGGCTTTCCACCCCGACATGCCCGCCCATCGCCGTGGCCAGTTCGCGGCAGATCGCCAGGCCCAGCCCGCTGCCGCCCTGGCGCGCGCGGCCATGCGCGCCGCCCTGTTCGAAACGGCGGAACAGGCCGGCCTGCTGCTCGGCGCTCAGGCCCGGCCCGGTGTCGTGGATCTCGAACACCACCCCGCGCCCCGGCGCGGCCGGCATGGCGCGCAGCGTCACCGCGCCGCGCTCGGTGAACTTGATCGCGTTGCTGAGCAGGTTGAGCAGGATCTGCCGCACCCGGCTCGGATCACCGCGCAGCGCCGGCGGCAATGTCGGGTCGATCTCGCAGATGAAGGCCAGGCCCTTGCGCGTGGCCAGCGGCCTCGCCAGCGCCATCGCCTGTTCCAGCAGCGCGTGCAGCGGGAAGTTGCGCCGTTCCAGCGACAGCTTGCCGGCCTCGATGCGGGCCAGGTCGAGCGCGTCGTTGACCAGCCGCAGCAGGTGCCGGCCGGCGGTATCGATCGCGCTGGCGTAGCCGTGCTGGCGCGTATCCAGTGGCGTCTGCAGCAGCAGCTCGGTCATGCCGAGCACGCCGGTCATCGGCGTGCGCACTTCGTGGCCGAGCGTGGCCAGGAAGTGGCTCTTGGCCAGCGACGCCTGCTCGGCCACTTCCCGTTTGTGCTGCGCCAGCTGCCAGGCATGGCGTGCGCGCAGGCGTTGCCGGTACAGCGCCGCGCCCGCCCACACCACCAGCATCACCAGCAGCCCGAACAGCGCCAGGCCGATATGGCTGCGCCACCAGGGCGGCGGCATCTGCAGGCGCAGGTGATGGACGTTGGAGGCATTGCCCTGCGCGTCCACGCCCTGGATCTGCAGCGTGTACTGCCCCGGCGGCAGTACCGCGAACTCGCGCAGCGCCTGTCCGTTGAGATCGCTCCAGGCATCGTCCAGCCCCTGCATGCGCCAGCGGTAGCGGATGCCCTGGCCATCGCCG
Source organism: Lysobacteraceae bacterium UBA6001 (assembly GCA_002429615.1). Classification (GTDB taxonomy): domain Bacteria; phylum Pseudomonadota; class Gammaproteobacteria; order Xanthomonadales; family Xanthomonadaceae; genus Stenotrophomonas_A. The sequence goes on along the minus strand of DJAN01000023.1, from coordinate 34,363 downwards.
AACGACAACAGGCGCGCGCCCACCCGCAGCTGCCGGTCGGTCGCCCGCAGCGCCAGCGTGCCCTGCACCGGCAAGGCGATGCGCTGGCCATCGCGCAGCACGCTGATCTCCTCGATGCGCAGCGGCGGCGTGGCCGGCGGCGGGTCCGCCATTTGCGTATCGACCAGCAGCAGGTTGCCGTCTACCGTGGCCCCGGCCAGCACGCCGTCGCGATCCATGCGCAGGCAGCCGCGGATGAACTCCCGGCTGCTCAACCCATCGCGCAGGCCATACGCGCGCGCCGCCGGCGCACCCGCGGCGGCGGGATCCATGCGCCACAAACCGCGCCGCGTCGCCAGCCAGATGCGCCCGCGCGCATCCACGCGCATGTCCATCGGCTCGATCGCCGGCACGCCCTCCGCGGCGGCCAGCCGCCGCCCCGCGCGCCATTGGTCGCCCTGCTGCCGCCACTGCGTGAGTACGCCGCGTCGATATGTCCACACGCTCTGGTCCGGCGCCAGCGCGAACGCTTCCACCTCGTCCGCCGGCATGCCAGGCACCGGCGTGAAGCGTCGCTGCCGCGGATCCCAGACGTGCACGCCGCGGTTGCCGGACACCCACACCGTGCCTGCCGGCCCGTTTCCCAACTGGCCGGGCTGTTCACCCGGCAGCTGCGGATCGTGGCCGAACACGAATGCATCGAGCACGCGGCCGCTGTCGCCGTCGCGCCGTTGCAGCGTGTTGAGCACACTGAGCCAGATATCGCCGTGCGCGTCCTCCACGATCCAGCCGGGTGCACCGTATTGCGGCGTGGCATCGGCGCGGTCTTGCCAGGTCCAGTGCTCGCCACTGCGCAGGTCGATACGCGCGATGCCGGTCAGGTAGTTGCCCAGCCACAAGCGCCCGCGATGATCTTCCACGCCGGCGGTCACCGGCATGCCCTGCAATGCGGGCCAGCTGCGTGGCAGGGTCTGGCGCTCGCCGGTGCGCGTATCCAGCCGCGACAAGCGCCCTTCCGGCTCGACCTGCCACAGGCCACCGTTCGCCGCCTGCACCAGCGGGCAGTACACACCGTCGCCTAGTTCCACCGGCAGCGGCACCACCGCCGTGCGTTTCCAGTCCTCGCGCAGATAGGCCAGGCCGCGCCCGTGCAGCGGCACCCACAACCCACCGTCGTTGCCGCGCAGCAGCGTCATCACGTTGCGCCGCCGGCTCAATGGCACCTGCTCGCCGAGCATCGGCAGCGGTGCCGCGTCGCCATGCGTGCGCCACAGGCCGCGCTCGCTGCCCAACCAGTACTCGCCGTCACCGGCCGCGGCGATCGCCCACACGATGTTGCCCGCATCGGTACCGAAGCGCTGCGACCAGGGCGGCAGGCGCCAGGTCCCGTCCGCCTCGCGCCACATCATTCCCGCCGCGCTGCTGACCCACAGCCGGCCATCGAGCCAGGCCAGCGCGAACACGCCATCCTCGACCGGCATCGGTTCGCGTCGCATGACCTGGCCGTCGTAGCGCAGCAGGCCGGCGGTGGTGCCGACCCACATCTGGCCGTCGGGCGCGGCGACCATCGCCATCACATGCGCATCGGCCGCCAGCAGGTTGCCGGTGTCCACGCGTGACAGCACGCCCGCGCCACTGATCCGGTACAACTGCCCGCCCTGCGTGCCGAACCACAGCTCGCCATCGCGGCCGGCCAGCGCGAACACATCCTCATCGCGCAGCTGCGCGGGCTGGCCGGCGCGGTAGTGACGGAACCGCTGGCGGGCCGAGTCCAGCACGCTCACGCCGCGCCCTTCGGCCGAGACCCAGATGCGATCGTCCGCATCGATATACAGCGCCTGCACCGAATTGCCGGGCAGCGATGCCGGGTCGCGCGGATCATGGCGCCAGACCTTGAACCCGGCGCCGTCGTAGCGGGCCAGGCCATCGCCGGTGGCCAGCCACAGGTAGCCCTCGCGGTCCTGGGCGATGCCTGATATTTCCGTGGAAGGCAGGCCATCGCCGCCTTCCACCAGGCCGAAGCGCGGCTGTTCCGGCACCGCTGCGTGGGCGGCGATGCCCACGCCCAGCCATGCCCAGGCCATCCAGCCCTTCAGCCATGCGCGCAGCCGCATGCCCGTCATCCCTGTCGTTCCTTTTGCGTCCTGCCGCGCATGCTCGCAACGGATCGTTGCGGGCGCAACCGCGAGCGGGATACCCGCACTGTGCCTAGAATCGCCGACATGAACCCACGCGCCCGCCTCCTGCTGCTGTCCCTGGCCCTGGCCGCCCCCCCGGTCGCCTTGGCCGCGCCCGCGCAGTATGCGCTCGATCCGGTGCATACCCGGGTGCTGTTCGCCATCGATCACGCCGGCTTCTCCAAGGCCTTGGGCACGGTGTCCGGCAGCGAAGGCAGCCTGCGTTTCGACCCGGATGACTGGCAGGCCGCGCGCCTGGACGTCACCGTCCCGCTGACCCGACTGGACCTGGGCGACGCCAAGTGGAACCAGGCCGTGCTCGCCCGCAACCTGCTCGATGGCGAACGCTTCCCGCAGGCGCACTTCGTCTCCACCCGCATCGAAGCCATCGACGCGCAGCACGCGAAGGTCTTCGGCACCCTGACGCTGCACGGCGTCGCGCAGGAAGTCGTGCTGGACGTGGTGCTCAACCAGCTCAAGCGCCACCCGCTGCCGCCGTTCCATCGCACCGCGGGTTTCTCCGCGACCACCACGATCAGCCGCGCCGCCTTCGGCATCGACGCCTGGAAATCGGTGATCGGCGATGAAGTACAGCTGCGCATCGAGGCCGAAGCCATCCGCCAGGGCAAGGCCGACGACGACAACGACACCCCGCCTCCCGCCTCCTCCGCCGCTCCTGCCAAGGAAGACACGCCATGACCCTCCGCAACACCGCCGACCGCTGGGGCGGCGTCAGCCAGACCCTGCACTGGCTGATCGCCGTGCTGATCCTGCTGCTCGGCGTGGTCGGCCTGACCATGGGCGAGCTGCCGAAGACCCCGAAGTACTTCTGGGTCTACACCGCGCACAAATCGCTGGGCCTCACCGTGCTGGCGCTGGTGATCGCGCGCCTGGGCTGGCGCCTGTACGCCGGCGCCCCGAAGCCGGTGCCCGGCACCCCGGGCTGGCAGGAACGCATCGCCTCGGCCACGCACTGGCTGCTGTATGCCCTGATCTTCATCGTCCCGCTCTCCGGCTGGCTGTATGACTCGGCCAGCGGCCTGCGGCCGTTCCGCTGGTTCGGGCTGGTCGAAGTCCCCAAGCTCAGCGGCCCGGACGAAAGCATCCGCGCGCTCGCCCACTTCTTCCACGAATGGGGCTTCTGGCTGCTGATCGCCGTGGTGCTGGCGCATGCCGGCGCCGCCTTCTACCACCACCTGTTCCAGCGCGACGCCACCCTGGCCCGCATGCTGCCGCGTGGCTGGCTCTCTCCCAAGTCCTGAGGAAACCCCCGATGTCCTCCAAGTTCGCTTCCCCTGCCGTCGTGGCCGCCTCGCTGGTGGCCCTGCTCGCCGGTACCCCGGCCCTGGCCGCCGACTACGTGCAGGCCCCCGGCTCCACGCTGGTCTTCGCCAGCAAATACGACGGCGAGACCTTCACCGGCACGTTCCCCGGCTTCAACACCCAGCTGAGCTTCGACCCGGCCAACCTGGCCGCGGCCAAGCTCGACGTCGCCATCCCGCTGGCCGGCGCCAAGAGCGGCAACCCGGACCGCGACTCGACCCTGCAGGGGGCCGACTTCTTCAACGTCGCCAAGTTCGCCACCGCGCATTACCGCGCCACGACATTCCGTTCGCTTGGCGGCAATCAATACGCCGCCGACGGCACGCTGGAACTGCGTGGCGTGAGCAAGCCGGTGACCCTGACCTTCACCTGGACCCCGGGTGCGCAGCCGGTGCTGGCGGGCAAGGCCACGGTCAAGCGCCTAGACTTCGGCGTGGGCGGTGGCGACTGGGCGGATACCAAGACCATTCCGAACGAGACCGCGATCAGCACCAAGGTGGTTCTCAAGGCGAAGTAAGCGGGGCGCGCCCGTCGTCGCGCCCTTCTGCGGGCGGAGCCGCATCCGGCTCCGCCTTTTTTTGTGCCTGGGTGCGGCCGTTCGGGTTGAACCTTTTGGCGAGGCGACCGGATACCGCACGGTCGCGGCTGAAGCCGCTCCTACAACGGGGGCATCGCGGGGGCACCGCGGGGGCGAGCGGGACGACGCGATGCCTGCTGTTGATTTCCGGTCAGCCGGCGCTGGAGGGTCGGGCGGGCGGGGGCGCTGCCCTTCCGGGACCGTGTGGCGCCATGGATGGCGCCACCGAGCCTCCATGGAAGGATTCACGGCGTGTCCCGGAAGGGCAGCGCCCCCGTGCGCCACGCGATAGCCCATCAGCCGCGCGCTCTGGCTTTGGCTCTGGGCTTCGAGGCTTCGAGGTCTCAGCCCCCGCCCAACCACCCCACCACCCCAGCCGCATCGAAAGGCCAGTCCAGCTCGCGCCCGGCCGCATCCCGCAGCACCGGCACCCGAATTCCGTAGCGCGCCTCCAGTGCCGGATCGTCGTCGATGAACACGCTGGCGAAATCCCCGGCCCGCGCCGCCGCGAGCACGGTCACCGCCAGGTCGCAAAGGTGGCAATCGTCACGTTGGTAAAGCGTCAGGGACATACATGCTCCGGCGGATTGCTGCACTGCGTTCAGGCCTGACACGACCCGCGCATTAGAATATTCGACCTTTCCAGCATCCCCGCACCATGGCTGTCAGCACGTTCGACCTCTTCAAGATCGGCATCGGCCCGAGCTCCTCGCACACCGTGGGCCCGATGCGCGCCGCCGAACGCTTCGTCCACCGCTGGCTGCTCGATACCGGCCGCCTGCCCGACGTCGTGCGCCTGCGTGCCGAAGTGTTCGGTTCGCTCGCCCTCACCGGCCGCGGCCATGGCACCGACAAGGCCGTGCTGCTCGGCCTGGAAGGCCATCGCCCCAACCTGATCGACCCGGACATCATCCCGGACACCCTGGAGCGCATCCGCAGCAGCAGGCGCATCAACCTGATGGGCCAGCATGAAATCGCCTTCGAAGAGAAGCGCGACCTGCCGATGAACAAGCGCCAGAAGCTGCCGTTCCACACCAACGGCATGCGCTTCACCGCCTACGACGCCCACGATGAAGTCATCGCCACCCGCGACTACTACTCCGTCGGTGGCGGCTTCGTCGTCAACCAGGACGACGCCGCCGACGATCGCATCGTCGCCGACGAAACCCCGCTGCCCTATCCGTTCAACAGTGGCGACGAACTGCTGGCCCAGTGCACCCGCAGCGGCCTGAGCATCGCCGAACTGATGTTCGAGAACGAAAAGAGCTGGCGCAGCGAAGACGAGATCCGCCACAACCTGCGCGAAATCTGGAACGCCATGCAGAGCTGCATGCAGCGTGGCATCCGCGAGGAAGGCACCCTCCCCGGCGGCCTGCACGTCTCGCGCCGCGCGCCCACGCTGTACCGCGAACTGTCCTCCAAGCCGGAGGCCAACATGCGCGACCCGCTCACCACGCTGGACTGGGTCAACCTCTACGCGCTGGCGGTCAACGAGGAGAACGCCGCCGGTGGCCGCGTCGTCACCGCGCCGACCAACGGCGCGGCCGGCATCATCCCGGCCGTGCTGCATTACTTCGACCGCTTCTGCCCCGGCAGCAACGAGCAGCGCATCTTCGACTTCCTGCTCACCGCCGCCGCCATCGGCATCCTCTACAAGGAAAACGCCTCGATCTCCGGCGCCGAAGTCGGCTGCCAGGGTGAAGTGGGCGTGGCCTGCTCGATGGCCGCTGGCGGACTGGTCGCCGCGCTGGGAGGCAACCCGGGGCAGATCGAGAACGCCGCCGAGATCGGCATGGAACACAACCTCGGCCTGACCTGCGACCCCATCGGTGGCCTGGTGCAGATCCCGTGCATCGAACGCAACGCGATGGGCGCGGTGAAGGCGATCAACGCCTCGCGCATGGCGATGCGCGGCGACGGCAAGCACAAGGTCTCGCTGGACAAGGTCATCAAGACCATGCGCGATACCGGCCGCGACATGCAGGACAAGTACAAGGAAACCAGCCGCGGCGGCCTGGCGGTGAACGTCATCGAGTGCTGAGCGGCGGCAGCATGCCGCTGCGGTACCCTGCGACCTCCCCCACCAGGAGGTCGCCGATGCGTCCTGTCTTCCGCCTGCTCACGCTTTCCCTCGCGTTGGGCGCGGCCCCCGCGCTCGGCGCCGAGACCTATGGCCCGCGCCTGGAAGGTTTCGAATATCCCTACCCGGTGCACACCTTCGCACTGGCATCGCAGCAGCAAACGCTGGAGATGGCCTATCTCGACGTGCCGCCGGCGGGCACGCCGAACGGCCGCATCGCCGTGCTGCTGCACGGCAAGAATTTCTGCGCGGCGACGTGGCGCGATGCCATCGAGGCACTGACCCAGGCCGGCTACCGGGTGATCGCGCCGGACCAGATCGGCTTCTGCAAGTCGAGCAAGCCCGTCGGCTATCAGTATTCGCTGGCGCAGCTGGCCGCCAACACGCATACCCTGCTGCAGCACCTGGGCATCGCGCGCGCCAACGTGGTCGGCCATTCGATGGGCGGGATGCTGGCGATCCGCTATGCACTGCTGTTCCCGCAGGCGGTGGAACGGCTGGCGCTGGTCGATCCGATCGGGCTGGAGGACTGGAAGGCCGAAGGCGTGCCGTGGCGCAGTGTCGATGCGTGGTACGCGGGCGAGCTGAAGACCGACTTCTCCAGCATCCAGCGCTACCAGCGCGAGGTCTACTACGGCGGCGACTGGAAGCCGGAGTACGAACACTGGGCGCGCATGCAGGCGGGCATGTATGCTGGCCCCGGCAAGCAGGCGGTCGCCTGGAGCCAGGCGCTCACCTCGGACATGGTGTTCAACCAGCCGGTGGTCTACGAACTGCCGAAGCTGACGGTGCCGACCACGCTGTTCATCGGCCTCAAGGACCGCACCGCGATCGGCCGCGACGCCGCCCCGCCCGACGTACGCGCCCGCATCGGCGACTATCCGGCGCTGGGCAAGCGCGCCGCCGCGGCAATTCCCGGCGCGACGCTGGTGGAATTCGCCGACCTTGGCCACTCGCCGCAGGTGCAGGCCCCGGCCCGCTTCAACGCGGCGCTGCTCGACGCCCTGGCCGACTGACGCCGAAACCCGTGCTGCGCCGCGGCGTCGGCGCGGCACGCCGAGCTTCCTGTAAACGTTGTCATCGGAAGGACGTCACAGTTCCGATGTCTTCACGATGACGCTTTGTTGACAACGTTATCACCACTGCCGGAAGGTCTACCGGCCGGCCGCTGACAGGCCTGGCCCGCTTCGCGATCACCGCTATTCGCTGCCACAGGGGGAAGTCCCGGCGCAACGCCGGGGAAAGGACATCCATCTACCGGACAGGAGATCTATCGTGAACGTGAAACACGCCTTAGCTTGGCTGTTGTGCGGTTGCACCAGCCTGGCCCTGGCTTTCCAGGCCCAGGCACAGTCCGTTTCCTGTAGTGGCGTCTCCGAATGGAACGCCGCGACGATCTACCAGGCCGGCGCGAAGCTGACCTACCAAGGCAAGCTCTACCAGACCACCACCCAGATCTGGAATGTGGCCCCGACCTACTGCACCAGCTGCGGCTGGTACCAGGAACTGGGCACCTGTGGCACTACCGGCACCAACACCCCGCCGACCGTCGCGTTGACCGCGCCCACCGCCGGCACCACCTACACCGCGGGCGCCACCATCACGCTCACCGCCACCGCGAGCGACAGTGACGGCACCATCAGCGGCGTGGAGTTCTTCCGCGGCAGCACCTCGCTCGGCACCGATACCAGCGCGCCCTACAGCGTGACCTGGAGCGGCGCCAGCGCCGGCACCTATTCGCTCACCGCCAAGGCCACCGACAACGCCGGCGCCAGCACCACGTCCGGTGCGGTGAGCATCACCGTCAACGCGGCAAGCACCGACACCACCGCGCCGAGCGTGCCCACCGGGCTGGCGTCCACGTCGCAGACCAGCGCCAGCATCACGCTGTCGTGGAGCGCCTCCACCGATACCGGCGGCAGCGGCCTGGCCGGCTACAACGTGTATCGCAACGGCACCCTGGTCGGCTCACCCACCACCACGTCCTATACCGACTCCGCGCTGCAGGCCGACACCGCCTATACCTACACCGTGCGGGCGCGCGACAACGCCGGCAACGTCTCGGCCAACAGCACGCAGATCAGCGCGCGCACCAGCGTGGCCACCGGCGGCGGCGGCAACAAGCGCGTGATCGGCTACTTCACCCAGTGGGGCATCTACGGCCGCAACTACCAGGTGAAGGACATCGAAAGCAGCGGCGCGGCCGGCTACCTGACCCACATCAACTACGCGTTCGGCAACGTGCGCAACAACGTCTGCGAGGTCGGCAAGACGATCGCCTCCAACGAGTCGACGGGTGAAGGTGGCGATGCATTCGCCGACTACACCAAGTCGTTCGCGGCCGGGCAGAGCGTGGACGGCGTCGGCGACACCTGGGACCAGCCGCTGCGTGGCAACTGGAACCAGCTCAAGAAGCTCAAGGCCAAGCACCCCGGCTTGAAGGTGCTGATCTCGCTCGGCGGCTGGACCTGGTCGCGCGGCTTCGCCAGCGCTGCCCGCCCGGAGAACCGCCAGGCGTTCGTGGCCTCGTGCATCGACGCCTACATCCGCGGCAACCTGCCGGTGACCGATGGCGCGGGCGGCACGGCGGCAGCAGCCGGCGTGTTCGACGGCATCGACATCGACTGGGAATACCCGGCCGCCTGCGGCCTGGCCTGCGGCACCGCCGAGGAACGCCAGAACTACACCGCGCTGCTGGCCGAGTTCCGCCGCCAGCTCGATGCGGTGCGTTCGGGCCTGCTGCTGACCGTGGCGGTCGGCGCCGGCGTGGACAAGGTGCGCGTCACTGATCCCAACCTGTACGCGGCGTCCGTGGACTACATCAACGTCATGACCTATGACTTCCACGGCACCTGGGACAGCCAGACCAACCACCACTCGGCGCTGTTCAGCTCCACCGCCGATCCTTCCACCGGCGACCAGCGCTACTACAACAGCAATGACGCCATGCAGGCGTTCCTAGACCGCGGCGTGCCGGCCTCCAAGCTCAACATGGGCATCGGCTTCTACGGTCGCGGCTGGACCGGCGTGTCCAGCGCCAACAACGGCCTGTACCAGAACGGCAGCGCAGCGCCCGGCACCTACGAGGCGGGCAACGAGGACTACAAGGTCCTGCGTGGCCGCGCCGGCACCAGCTACATCGACTCGCAGGCGCGTGCGCACTGGAAGTACGACGGCAACACGTTCTGGAGCTACGACAACCCGGCCATCGTCACCGAGAAGATGAACTACGTGAAGGTGCAGGGCCTGGGCGGCGCGTTCTTCTGGGAGTTCAGCGGCGACTACCAGGGCGAACTGCTGCGCACGATGGGCGAAGGCTTGAAGTAAGCCAGGCGCCATGAGGTGTTGGAGGGCGGGCTACGGCCCGCCCTCTCCGCATGCAGTGTTCTCTCCGCACTGCATGCGTTTTTGCTTCCGGGTCAGACCGCGATGCGCAGCACGTCGTCGAGCAGCGCGGCCGCGGTGACCTCGGCGCCCGCACCCGGCCCCTGGATCAGCAGCGGCTGTTCGCGATAGCGATCGCTATGGATGGCCACGCGGTTATCGGTGCCACCACCGCCCGCCAGCGGGTGCGAGGCCGGCAGCTCGCGCAGCCCCACCGTGGCGCCGTGGGCGTCGAAGCGACCGACGAAACGCAGCACCCGGCCGGCATCCTGGGCATGCCGCCAGCGCGTGGCCAGCGCCTCGTCCAGTTCCGGAAGGCGCGCGGCGAATTCCGTCGCCGATACGCCGGCCAAGCGCTCCGGCACCAGCGAATCAACCACCACCTGCTCCGCGCGCAGCGCGATCCCGGCGGCGCGCGCCAGGATCAGCAGCTTGCGCCGCACGTCCTCGCCGGACAGGTCGATCCGCGGATCCGGCTCGGTGTAACCGGCCTCGGCCGCGGCACGCACGCATTCGGAGAACGGCGTGCGCCCGTCGAAACGATGGAACAGCCACGCCAGCGAACCGGACAGCACGCCCTCGATCGCGTGGATGTGGTCGCCACCGGCCACCAGGGCGCGTACGCTGCTCAGCAACGGCAGCCCGGCGCCGACCGTGGCGCTGTCGCCGTAATGCGCCTCACCGGCATGCCGCGCATCGCCGATGGCCTGCGCACGTTCCCAGTGGGCGCCCTGCCCCAGCTTGTTGGCGGTGACGACGTGCACGCCGCGCGCCAGCCAGTCGGCGTGCCAGCTGGCCACCGCGTCACTGGCCGTCGCGTCGACCAGCACGTCGCCGGCCTGCAGCGCGGCGGTCTCCGCCCACGGCTGCAGCTCGACTTCCTGCCCCCGCGGCGCCAGCCGCGCTTCGTCCAGGGCCTGGGCGATGCCGGCGCCGCAATCGCGCGCGACCCGCGAGTTCGCCAGCCATTCGAAACGCGGCAGGCGCAGCTGGCGCTGCTGCAGCGATTCATAGCGCGCCACGAACGCGCTACCGACCACGCCGGTGCCCAGCAGGGCCAGGCGCGGCGTGCGGGTAGCCGGCACGATGCGACGCGATGCGAGCGGAGCGCCCTGGCTCATGCGTCGGCCTGTTTGCGTTCTGCGTCGGCCAGCGCGCGATCGGCGCGCTCCAGGCCCGCGGCCAGATCGGCGATCAGGTCGTCGGTCGCCTCGATGCCGATCGACAGGCGCAGCAGGCCGTCGCTGATGCCAGCCTTGGCGCGCGCTTCCGGCGTCATCGCCGCATGCGTCATCGAGGCCGGATGCGCGACCAGGCTTTCGACGCCGCCCAGCGATTCGGCCAGGGTGAAATAGCGCAGCCCATCGACGAAGGCACGCACCGCCGCCTCCTGGGTGGCCGCGGTGGCGCCGCCGAGCTCGAAGCTGATCATCGCGCCGAAACCCTTCTGCTGGCGCGCGGCCACGGCATGGCCCGGATGTGAGGCCAGGCCCGGGTAATAGACCTTGGCCACGGCCTCGTGACGCTGCAGCAGCGCGGCCACCGCCTGCGCGTTCTCCTGGTGCACGCGCAGGCGCGCATCCAGCGTGCGCAGGCCACGCAGGGTGAGGAAGGCATCGAACGGCGAGCCGGTCAGGCCCAGCGCGTTCGCCCACCACACCAGCTGCTGGTGCACTTCCGCATCGCGCGCGATCACCGCGCCACCGACCACATCGCTATGGCCGTTGACGTACTTGGTGGTGGAATGCAGCACGACGTCGGCGCCGAACTCGATCGGGCGCTGCAGTGCCGGCGACAGGAAGGTGTTGTCGACCACCGCCAGTGCGCCGGCCTTGTGCGCGGCGTCGATGACGAAGCGCAGGTCGGTGATCCGCAGCAGCGGGTTGGACGGGGTTTCCACCAGCACCAGCCGCGGCGACTGTGCCAATGCATCGGCCAGCGAGCGCGGGTCGGTGAGGTCGGCGGTGATCAGCTCGAAGTGGCCCTTCTTGGCCAGCGCGTTGAACAGGCGCCAGCTGCCGCCGTAGGCATCGTGCGGCACCACCAGCTTGTCGCCCGGCTGCAGCAGCGCGTGCAGCACCAGCGTGATCGCGCCCATGCCGGTCGCGGTGATGACGCCGCCGGCGCCGCCTTCCAGTTCGGCCAGGGCCTCCCCGAGCAGGTCGCGGGTCGGGTTGCCGCTGCGGGTGTAGTCGTACTGGCGCTTGTTGCCGAAGCCATCGAAGGAAAAGTTCGACGACAGCACCAGCGGCGGGGTCACCGCGCCGAAAGCGGTGTCGCGATCGATGCCGGCACGCACCGCGGCAGTGGCGGCGCTACAGGGGACGTCGGCGGAATCGTGCAGGCTCATGCGGTTTCTCCGGTGGTGCGCAGGGCGGTAGCGAGGATCGCGTCGATGCGATCGGTTTCTTTCAGGAAGGCGTCATGGCCATAGGGCGAGCGCAGCACGCGCAGGCTGCCGCGCTGGCCCAGGCCCTCGACCAGCGAGACCAGGTCGGACAGCGGCACCAGGCGGTCGCCCTCGACGGCGACCACGACGGTCGGCACGTTGACGGCGGCAGGCTCGACGCGATGCAGGTCGATGGATTCGGACAGTCGCAGGTAGGCGTCCACCGGCGTGCGCGAGACGTACTGCGCGCCGGCGGCATCCAGATAGTCCTCGGCGGCGACGCGCACGCGGCCGTTGACGACCTCCGGGGCGGCGTCGAAGCGCTCGCCGAATTCTTCCGGCGTGCGGTAGCTGAGCATGGCGAACTGACGGGCCAGCGCCAGGCCGTGGTCTTCGGCGCACTGCAGCTGGCCCAGCGCGACCGCCCGGCGCTGCAGCGCGCGCCAGGCGGCGGCATACGGATGGGCGCGATGCGCACCACTGACCGCGACCAGGCGATGCAGGCGTGCGGCGTGGCGGATCGCGAACTGCAGGCCGACCAGCGCGCCATACGAATAGCCGACGAAGCCGTGCAGGCGTTCGATGCCGAGCACGTCGAGCAGCGCGGCGACGGCGTCGGCCTGGTCGGCGGTATCGATCGGCGCGTCGAGCTTGCCGTCGGCACCGAGGAAATCGAAAGAAAGCAGGCGGCGGCTGTCCGGGTCCAGCGCGCGGCCGGCGCCGACCAGGCCCTCGGCCCAGCCCTTCTCCGGGAAATCGGGGTTGGCCGCGAGATGGCGGTGCGCCGAGATGCCACCGGCCACGAAAACCACCGGGGCGTCGGCGGCACCAACCAGCTCGTAGCGCAGCGCGACCTGGCGGGCACCGGCATGGCGCATCGGCAGGGTGATGATGCGCTCGCCGCGCACGGCGAGACGGCGCGCGTCGGCCACGAACGCGGCGGCGGTGTCACTGGGGAGGAATCGGTTGGCGGCGTTCACGAGACTCATGGCGGTTTCCGGAAAGACAGTCCTGGAAAAACAGCCATCGAGCTTCGCGGAGCTCGCGTTCGACCTAGCGGTGGGCAAGGTTCGAACCATCTTTCGGCGGACGCGGTGGTCCCCGCAGGATTTGGCACCTACGCGGATGCTTGCGCTTCCGCGGGCTGCCCCGGCATCAAAGGGCCTGTCCCTCCGCCGGTCTCGATGGTGCGTGCACGATGCCAGCCCTTTCCGGCCATGTCAATCGCTTCATGCGGATGAAGGGATGGATACATCCGCAACCATTGCCGCACGGCCGCCTTATCATCGCGGGCCATGTCGCGCCGCCTCCCGCCCCTGCTGCTTGTCCTGTTGCTGGCGCCTTTGCCGGCGGCGGCGCAGCGGCTGCTGCAGTGGAACGCCCCGCCGGCGGCGCCCACCGCGCCGGTCGACGCCAACTGGCTGCGGCTGCAGCCGGCCGGCGGTGGTTATGTCGCCTGGGTCGACAACCCCTGGCCGGGGCCGGCGCAGGTGCGCCTGCGCGCCGGCAGCGCCGACGGGTTCGACAGCGTCCCCGCCCTGCCCGCCAGCGCGGTCCTGGCGGCGGGCGAGCATCGCGCCCTGGCCCATCTGTATCGGGTGGGCGGCGAGGCGGCCCGGCTCGGGCTGGCCGTGGACGCGATTCCGGGCGATCCGCGCGCCCTGCCAGACGGCCAGGTGCTGCGCCTGCCGTTCGAGGGGGTGCCGGTGCGTATCGACCAGGGCTATGACGGCGCCTTCAGTCACCACGATGCCGCCAACCGCTATGCGCTGGACTTCGCGTTGCCTGAGGGCACGCCGGTGCTGGCCGCGCGCGAGGGCACGGTGCTGCAGGTCGAGTCGGGCTACCGGGAGGGCGGCGATGACCGCGTGCGCCCGGCCAACCTGGTCCGCATCCTGCACCGCGACGGCAGCATGGCGGTCTATGCCCACCTCGCCCCGGAAGGCATCGTGGTGCGCCCGGGACAATGGGTGAAAGCCGGCGAGCGCATCGCGCTGTCCGGCCAGACCGGCTACAGCACCGGCCCGCACCTGCACTTCGCGGTGCAGGTGAACGCCGGGATGCGGCTGGCCGCGATTCCCTTCCGCATGGCCGGCCCGCTGGGTGAACTGCGGCTACCCCGGGCCGAGGCAGCCGCGGCGGCCCCCTGAAGCCCCCGGCGCGGGCGGCTATACTGCGCGGCTCCGATCGCTTCCGCTGCGCCGCCCGGCGCGCTCGCTCATGTCCGAAGTTTCCACCGAAGCCGCGCACCGCCGCACCTTCGCCATCATTTCCCACCCCGACGCCGGCAAGACCACGCTGACCGAAAAGCTGCTGCTGTTCGGCGGCGCGATCCAGATGGCCGGTTCGGTCAAGGGCCGCAAGGCCGCGCGCCATGCGACGTCCGACTGGATGGCGCTGGAAAAGGAGCGCGGCATCTCGGTGACCTCGTCGGTGATGCAGTTCCCCTACGAAGGCAAGATCGTCAACCTGCTCGACACCCCCGGCCACGCCGACTTCGGCGAGGACACCTACCGCGTGCTCACCGCGGTGGACTCGGCGCTGATGGTGATCGACGTGGCCAAGGGCGTGGAGGAGCGCACCATCAAGCTGATGGAGGTGTGCCGCCTGCGCGACACCCCGATCATGACCTTCATCAACAAGCTCGACCGCGAGGGCAAGGACCCGATCGAGCTGCTCGACGAAGTGGAGACCGTGCTCGGCATCCAGTGCGCGCCGGTGACCTGGCCGATCGGCATGGGCCAGCGCCTGAAGGGCGTGATCCACCTGATCAGCGGCGAGGTGCACCTGTACGAGCCGGGCCGCAATTTCACCCGCCAGGATTCGACAATCTTCCCGTCCATCGACGCGCCCGGCGTGGCCGAGCGCATCGGCGCCGAGCTGCTGCAGCAGGTGCGCGACGAGCTGGAACTGGTGCAGGGTGCCAGCCATCCGTTCGACGTCGAGGCCTATCTGGCCGGCAAGCAGACGCCGGTGTTCTTCGGCTCGGGCGTGAACAACTTCGGCGTGCAGCCGCTGCTCGACTTCTTCATCGAACACGCCCCGCCGCCGCAGCCGCGCGCCACCACCGGCCGCCCGGTACAACCGGAAGAACCCAAGCTGACCGGCTTCGTGTTCAAGATCCAGGCCAACATGGATCCGCAGCACCGTGACCGCGTGGCGTTCATGCGCGTGTGCTCGGGCCGCTTCAGCGCCGGCATGAAGGCATTCCACGTGCGCAGCGGCAAGGAAGTGAAGCTGGCCAATGCGCTGACCTTCATGGCCTCCGACCGCGAGATCGCCGCCGAAGCCTGGCCGGGCGATGTGATCGGCATCCACAACCACGGCACCATCTCCATCGGCGACACCTTCACCGAGGGCGAATCGCTGTCGTTCACCGGCATCCCGAACTTCGCCCCGGAACTGTTCCGCCGCGCGCGCCTGCGCGACCCGCTCAAGCTCAAGCAGCTGCAGAAGGGCCTGGCGCAGCTGTCGGAGGAAGGCGCCACGCAGTTCTTCCGCCCGCTGATGAGCAACGACCTGATCCTCGGCGCGGTCGGCGTGCTGCAGTTCGACGTGGTCGCCTACCGCCTCAAGGACGAATATGGCGTGGATGCCATCTTCGAGCCGGTTGCCGTGACCACCGCGCGCTGGGTGCATTGCGACAACCCGAAGAAGCTGGAGGAGTTCCGTGAGAAGAACGCGATGAACCTCGGCGTGGATGCCGCCGGCCAGCTGGTCTACCTGGCCCCGACCCGGGTCAACCTGCAGCTGGCGCAGGAGCGCGCGCCGGACGTGCGCTTCACCGCCACCCGCGAGCACGCCCACAGCGTGGCGATCGACTGATCGCCGCGTCATCGCCGGCGCGCCGAACATGGCGTTGCCGGCGATGCGAATCCTTCTCGACTGAGGTAACGTGATGGGCATGAACGCCGACGCATCGCCCTCCACCGATCTGCGCGACGAAATCGCCAGTGCGCTCACCCATGGCCTGGGTGCGATCGCCGCGCTGGCGGGCGGCTCGGTGCTGATCACCCTCACCGCCATCTACGGCGACGGCTGGCAGCTGGCGACGACGATCGTATTCAGCGCCACGCTGCTGCTGCTGTATGTCGCCTCCACGCTGTACCACGCGATCCCGCACCCGGGTGCCAAGGCGCGCCTGCAGATATTCGACCACTGCGCGATCTATCTGCTGATCGCCGGCACTTATACGCCGTTCACCCTGATCGGCCTGCGCGGACCATGGGGCTGGAGCCTGTTCGCCGCGATCTGGTCGCTGGCCGTGGCCGGTGTGGTGTTCAAGCTGTTCTTCACCGGCCGCTTCCGGCTGCTGTCGACCATCATCTATATCGCGATGGGCTGGCTGGTGATCGTGGCGATCAAGCCGCTGCTGAGCTCGCTGGATGGCTTCACGCTCGGCTGGCTGCTGGCCGGCGGCCTGTTCTATACGCTGGGCACCTGGTTCTACCAGCGCGACTCGGTGCGCTACTTCCATGCCATCTGGCATCTGTTCGTGCTGGCCGGCAGCGTGTGTCATTTCGTGGCGGTCACCGCACAGGTGTTGTGACGCCATCTTCAAACCGCGTTCGCGCGGTTTGCACGCGCTGATGCGAACCATGGGTGCATGAACGATGCATCCCGCACCGCCCCCGCACCGAAACGCCGCTTCACTCCCCGCCAACAGCGCTGGCTTGCCGCGCTGGGCGTGGTGGTCGCGCTGATCCTGCTGCTGATCGCGCTGTGGGACTGGAACTGGTTCCGCGGCCCGGTCGAACGCGCGGTGGAAGCGCGCACCGGCAGGGAATTCCACCTTGGGCATCTGGATGTGGACCTGGGTCGGGTGACCACGATCCGCGGCGATGACATCACGCTGGCCAACGCCGAGTGGTCCAGGACGCCGCGCATGGCGGCGATGGACCGGGCCGAAATCGACGTGCGCTTCTGGCCGCTGCTGGTCGGCAACGTGCAGATTCCGGAAATCCGCCTGGCCAAGCCCGACCTGCTGCTGGAGGCCGGCACCAAGGAACATCCCGGCAACTGGGTGTTCAAGCAGAGCAGCGGCGACGGCACCCTGCCGGCGCTGGGCCGGCTTCGCATCACCGACGGCCAGCTGAAGTTCGTCGATGCCGCCGGCAAGACCAATATCGACGTGAGCGTGAACAGCCTGCCGGTGAAGCAGGCCGACGAGGCGGCGCCGATCGCCATCGAAGGCAAGGGCCGCTGGCAGGGCAATCCGTTCACCCTCAAAGGCAGCACCGCCTCGCCGCTGGAACTGAGCCAGACCGAGCATCCATTCCGCATCGACCTGCGTGGCAGCGCCGGCGCGACCAAGGCACATGTCCGCGGCACGTTGACCAATCCGTTCCAGTTCCGCGTGTTCGACCTGCAGATGGCGCTGTCCGGCCAGGACATGGAAGACCTCTACCCGCTGCTGGGCCTGGCCATTCCTTCCACCCCGCCCTACCAGCTCGATGGCCGCCTGCAGCGCGAGAACGACGTCTGGCGCTACCTGGACTTCAAGGGCCGCGCCGGCGACAGCGACCTTGCCGGCGATGTCGAGGTCGACACCGCGCCGGAGCGCCCGCTGCTGCACGCCGAGCTGGTGTCCAAGCGGCTGGATTTCGATGACCTCGCCGGCTTCGTCGGCGCGCCGCCGAAGACCGATGCCGGCGAAACCGCCAACGCCGAGCAGAAGGCCGAGGCCGCGAAGATCAAGGCCAGCGGCAAGGTGCTGCCGAGCAAGCCTTACGACCTCTCCAAGCTGCGTTCGATGGACGCGGAAGTGCACTGGCGCGCGCAGCGCATCAATGCACCGTCACTGCCGCTGGATGACATGGATGCCACGCTGAGCCTGCACGATGGTCTGCTGGAGCTGCATCCGCTCAACTTCGGCGTGGCCGGCGGCGATATCCGCTCCAACATCCGCATGGACGCGCGCAAGCCGCAGATCGCCACCCGGCTGCAGGCGCAGATTCGCGGCCTGCACCTGGGCCAGCTGTTCCCGGACGTCAAACTCGCGCAGCAGGCCGAAGGCGCCATCGGCGGCGATGTCGAGCTGAGCGGCAGCGGCAACTCCATCGCGCAGATGCTCGGCAGCAGCGACGGCACGCTCGGCGTGGCGATGGGCCGTGGCCATATCGGCAACCTGATCATGGAACTGGCCGGCCTGGATGTCAGCGAGTCGTTGAAGTTCCTCATTACCAAGGACAAGCAGATTCCGCTGCGCTGCGCGTTTGCCGACTTCGGCGTGCGCGACGGCCTGATGACCAGCCGGGCGCTGGCGGTGGACACCACCGATACGCTCATCGTCGGCGAAGGCACGATCAACCTGAAGGACGAGAAGCTCGACCTGCTGCTCAAGCCGCGCCCGAAGGATCGCAGCATCCTCACCTTCCGCTCGCCGCTGCGCATCGGCGGAACCTTCGCCGATCCGTCGTTCTTCCCCGACCTGAAAGCCCTGGGCCTGCGTGGCGCGATCGCGGTGGCGCTGGCCACGATCACGCCGCCGGCCGCCCTGCTGGCGACCATCGAAACCGGGCCGGGCAAGGATGCCGACTGCGGCGGCGAATACGCCCGCTGAGGCTCAGCCGGCGATATAGCGCTGCAGCTGGTCGATGTCCTTGCGCTGGTCGGCGATCACCGCCTTGACCAGGTCGCCGATCGAGATCACACCCTTGACCGCGCCCGCCTCCACCACCGGCAGGTGGCGGAAGCGGCGCTCGGTCATCAGCTGCATGCAGTGCTCGAGGCTGTCGCCCGGATCGACGGTGACCACCTCGGTGGTCATGATCTCGGCCACGCGCGTGCTGGAGGATGCGCGATCACGCAGCACCACCTTGCGCGCGTAGTCGCGCTCGGACACGATCCCGACCAGCCGCTGGCCCTGCATCACCAGCACCGCGCCGATGCTCTTGTCGGCCATCAGCCGGATCGCGTCGATCACCGCGGCATCGCTGCCGACCGCGAAGACCTCAGCCTTCTTCATCCCCAACAGTTGCCGCACCGTCGACATGGCTTGCCGCTCCCTGCCTGGAAGGATGGCCGGAGGATACGCCTGTCCCGCCGATGCGCGTGTCGACGAAATACAGGGGGCGCAGCTTGGCCTCGTCATACAGGCGGCCCAGGTATTCGCCGATCATGCCGAGCGCGATCAGCTGCACCCCGCCCAGGAACAGGATCACCGCCATCATCGTGGGCCAGCCGGCCACCGGATCGCCCCACAGCGCGGCCTTCACCACCACCCAGACGCTGAAGGCGAGCGCGAACACCGCGGTGAACAGGCCCAGGTAGGTCGCCACGCGCAACGGGGCGGTGGAAAAGCTGGTGATGCCCTCCAGGGCGAAGTTCCACAGTTTCCAGAACGTGAACTTGCTGCGCCCGGCCAGGCGCGGCGCGCGGTCGTAAGGCAGCGCCACCTGGCGGAAGCCGACCCAGCCGAACAATCCCTTCATGAAACGATGGCGTTCGCGCAGCTGCTGCAGTGCCGCCAGCGCGCGCGGCGACAGCAGGCGGAAATCACCGGTATCGGCCGGGATCGGCGTGCGCGACAGGCGCCCGATCACCCGATAGAAGCTCGCAGCCGCCGCGCGCTTGATCCAGCCTTCGCCGGCACGCAGGCGGCGGGTGCCGAAGACGTTGTCGTACCCGTCCCGCCACAGCGCCACGAACTGCGGAATCAGCTCCGGCGGATCCTGGCCATCGGCATCCAGCAGCAGCGCCGCGCCGGTGGTCACCTGGTCCAGGCCGGCGGTGAGCGCCAGCTCCTTGCCGAAGTTGCGCGACAGACGAATCGCCCCGACGCGGGCGTCGTGGGCGACCAGCGCCTGCAGCACCTCCCAGGTGCCATCGCTGCTCCCATCGTCCACGTACAGCACACGGCCATGCAGGCCAGGCACCTGCGCCAGCGCGGCGAGGATGCGCGGATGCAGCCGCGGCAGGCTCTCGGCCTCGTTGCAGGCGGCGACGACAACAGTCAGCAGGTCGGACATGCGCCCGATGGTACGGAGCCGGCCGCGCCGCGACCAGCCGCGCCTGCTACGGCGCGAGGTAGCCGGGGCCGCCGAGCTGCCGCGTCTGGCGCTGGATCCAGCTGGCCCGACGCTGCACGAACGGCCCGGGGTTGCGCGCGTCGTAGCGGCGCGGCGCCGGCAGCACCGCGGCCAGCCGCGCCGCCTCGCCGGGCGCCAGGCGCGCGGCATCCTTGCCCCAGAACTGGCGCGATGCGGCCTGCACCCCATACACGCCGTCGCCGAATTCGGCGATGTTGGCGTAGACCTCGATGATCCGCTGCTTGGACCAGAACAGCTCGATCAGCACGGTGTACCAGGCCTCCAGGCCCTTGCGCACCCAGCTGCGGCCCTGCCACAGGAACAGGTTCTTGGAGACCTGCTGGCTGATCGTGCTGGCGCCACGCAGGCGCCCACCGCGCGCATTGTGGTCGCGCGCCTTTTCGATGGCCTGCAGGTCGAAGCCGCTGTGGAGCGGGAAGCGCTGGTCTTCGGCGGCAATCAGCGAGATCGGCACGCTCGACGCCATCTGGTCCAGGTCGCGCCACTGGTAACGCAGGCGGAAACCCCAATCTCCCTCGCTCCACGCTTCCACGTAGCGCAGCGCCATGGTGGTGGTGAACGGCGGATCCACGAAGCGCAGCACCAGCACCTGCAGCACGCTGGCCGCCGCGAACAGCAAGGGCGCGGCCAGCAGCCAGTTGCGCCAGCGCCGCCAGCGCGGCCGTGTCGTCGCCTTGTGGATCTCCACTTCCGCCCCCATCGTCACTGCATTCCCCCTGATCCGGTCGCCTGCTGCATTATCCGGCAACAGGCGCCGCCCACGCTTACGCTCCCCATCGATGAACGCACAAGACCGACTGACCCGTTTCCTGCTCCCGACCGCTGGTGTCCGCGGCGTCCATGTCCAGCTGGGCGCCACCTGGCAGGAGATCCGCGGACGGGCGGAATACCCGCCGGCGGCCGCGCGCCTGCTCGGCGAAGCCAGCGTCGCCGCGGCGCTGTTCACCGGCCACACCAAGGTGGACGGGCGCCTCTCGGTGCAACTGCGCAACGGCGGTGAAGGCGCGCTGCGCACCCTGTTCGCGGAATGCACCGCGGCCGGCACGCTGCGCGGCATCGTGCAGATGGACGAGGCCGGCGGCGACGCTCCGACCGACCTGCGCACGCTCGGCGAGTCCGCGCTGCTGGCCATCACCATCGAAAATCCCGGCCTGGACCCGCGCGAGCCGCAGCGCTACCAGAGCCTGGTGGCCCTCGACGCAGGCACGCTGGACGAAGCCTTCGAGGACTATTTCCGCCAGTCCGAGCAGCTGCCGACGCGGCTGCTGCTGGCCGCCGATGGCGAGCAGGCCGCCGGCGTGCTGCTACAGAAGCTGCCGGGCGACAGCGGCGACGAGGACGGCTGGAACCGGGTCAGCGCCCTGTTCGACACCCTGGCGGCCCCGGAGCTGCTGGAGGTCGACGGCCAGACCCTGCTGCATCGCCTGTTCCACGAAGAGCAACCCGAGCTGCTGGGCGGCAAGCCGCTGGCGTTCGCCTGCTCCTGCTCGCGGGAACGGGTCGAGGCCATGCTCCGCGCGCTGGGCGAGGAAGAAGCCCGCGCCGCCGCTGAGCCGACCGGCGCGGTCGAGATCCGCTGCGAGTTCTGCGGCCGTGAATATCACTTCCCTTTGACCGAATTCGGCGTATTGTTCGCCGAGCTGACGGCCACTGCGCCGGCACCTGAGCGGCTGCAGTGACAGCCGTCACGCATTGACGGGACTACGTTCTGGGGAGGACGGAGACTTGTTAAAGAATCATAAACCGCCTAGCATCGCCGGACTGGTTCCACGGGAACTAGACGCCTGCCTTTTGGTCTGACGGTTCGACATGCATACCCCTGCCCGCCTCTCGCTTGCCCTGCTGACCGCGTTCGCCGCGGCCACGGGCGCGCATGCGCAGGCCTTGCCGGGCAAGGACAGCGGGGCGGTGATCCCGGTATGGAACCAGGGCAGCGGCAAGGTCGAAGCCCTGCTCTACCTGGAGCCGACCGGCGAACAGAAGGCCGGTGCGCGCTGGCACTTCGGCCGCAATTCGCTGGATGCCGCCTTCGGGCTGTCTTCCGGCGACTCGCTCGGCCTGCTGTGCAACAGCAGCCGCGGCACCAGCATCAGCGGGCTGGCCAGCCACTGCATGCTGGCCACGCTGGGCGATGACGAAGACGACGTCGCCAGCCGACATATTTCGGGCACCTTGGGCTTCAACCGGGGCACCACCCGGCTCGGCCTGACCGCCGGCACCGGACGCGACGCGATGCCCGCCTGGCTGACCGGCAATGTGCGTTCGCCCGCCTCGCGCGTGGAGCAGAACGACCTGACCGTGTTCGGGCAGAAGAACATCGGCCGCGAAGGTTTCGTTTCCATCGGCGGCACGTTCGCCAAGGCCCGCCTGGTGCCGCTGGCCGACGCCGCGCCGGCGCTGGCCGACGAATGGGACAGCAAGACACTCAGCGTGGGCGGTGGCTACGGCGCCTTCAGCGCGAACATCATCGGCCGCGTCGTGGACGTGCCGGGCCAGCCGGAGAAGTGGCAGGGCCTCGGCCTGGGCATCACCTGGCGCACGCCGTGGAGCGGTCAGTTGACGGTCGGCGCTGAGAACATCGTCACACGTGGGAAAAATCCTTTCGCCCCCAACAACGAGAGCAACAGCGACGGCACGGTGCCGTATGTCCGCTACGAGCAGGACCTGTAAAGCGCTGATTGCACTACGTTTTCCCCCAGAAACGCCCGCCTCGCGCGGGCGTTTTGCGTTGTGGCGGGCGCACCCGTCAGGTGCATAAGTCACGTATCGGTGCAAGGGGATTTCACGTATTTCTCCCCGTCCGTTAACGGGACTTTAATTCTCGAAAGAACGCGGCTACCATCGGGTCAAGCCTGTCGGTTTTGGGTTCGCTTTTTCGAAACCTCCGCTGGCCAAACCCTTGGCAAGACCAAGATCTCACTTGGAGAGAGAGCTAATGAATTGCAAGTCCAACAAACTGCGTGATGCAGTTGTGCTCGCGCTTGTCGTCGGCGCCGGTGGCACTGCCACTGCCGCTTACGCACAGGATTCGAGCAGCCCGACCAACCTGGATCGCATCGAAGTCACCGGCTCGCGTATTCGCGGCTCGGAGATGGAGACGCAGCAGCCGATCATCTCGCTCGACCGTCAGACCCTGGAAAAGCAGGGTTTCACCTCGGTCGCCGACGTGCTGCAGAA
The DNA here is from genome assembly GCA_002429615.1 of Lysobacteraceae bacterium UBA6001. Lineage (GTDB taxonomy): Bacteria > Pseudomonadota > Gammaproteobacteria > Xanthomonadales > Xanthomonadaceae > Stenotrophomonas_A. The sequence continues at coordinate 11,226 of DJAN01000023.1, read as the reverse complement.
CCTGACCTCGGCCGGCTCTCCGGCGATCTCGCGCGCTGACGCGCTGGCTTCCGGCGAAAACGTCGGTGGCTACTACGTCGACATCCGCAACCTGGGCGCGCCGCGCACCCTGGTGCTGATCAACGGCAAGCGCGCTGGTGCCACCACCGGCGGCTACCAGGATCTGGGCCAGATTCCGTTCTCCTCGATCGAGCGCATCGACATCCTGAAGGATGGCGCCTCGTCGATCTACGGTTCGGACGCCATCGCCGGCGTGGTCAACATCATCACCCGCAAGCGCTTCGACGGCGCTGAAGCCGGTGCCTACTTCGGCCAGTACAGCGAAGGCGACAGCGATACCGAACAGTATTGGCTGACCATCGGTTCGCAGGGTGAGCGCGGTGGCGTGACCCTGTCGGCCGAGTACTACAGCCAGGATCCGGTGTTCGCCAAGGATCGTGACTTCTCCGCTTACGGCAACGCCGGCCCGAACTATCCGGGCTCGGGCTGGAGCCCGGTCAGCCAGAACGGTTCGTGGTCGGGCCCCTGCGGCGCCGGCGGCGCGACCACCTGGTGCACCCTGAACCAGGGCGGTGATCCGACCAACGTCGCTGACTACCACCCGATCACGGCTGCCGAGTACGCCAACTCGAACGAAGAGATGTACGTTCAGACCGGCATCAAGCGCAAGTCGATCTACGTCAACGCGAACTACGATCTGACCGATTCGATCGTGTTCAACGCCGACCTGCTGTACAACCAGCGCATCACCGACCAGCAGATCGCCGGCTACCCGTACCAGTCGGGTTCGTTCGGCACCCCGCTGGACGCCGACAGCGCGTTCAACCCGGTCGGCACCGATGTGGCCTTCCGTCGTCGTCTGTGGGAAGTGCCGCGCACCACCACCAGCGACCTGAAGACCCTGCGCTTCGCCCCGACCATCAGCGGCGCGTTCCAGATCGCCGACCACGCGTGGGATTGGGACGTCGGCGTGCTGTGGAACCGCAACGACATCACCAAGACCGGCCACGGCGACGCCAGCCTGATCGCCACCGAGCAGGCCCTGGGCCCGTCGTTCATCAACGGTGACGGCGTCGCGCAGTGCGGTACCGCTGCCAACCCGATCGGCCTGGACGCCTGCCGCCCGTGGAACCCGCTGCTGCCGTACGGCGTGGCTGGCCAGGGTTCGCTGTCGGATCCGGACCTGCAGAAGTTCCTGTTCCCGTACTACACCGATACCGGCCGCACCAAGACCACCAGCTACACCGCGAACCTGTCCGGTTCGATCGTGACGCTGCCGGCGGGTGACCTGGGCCTGGCGGTCGGTGTCGAACACCGCGAGGAATCGGGCCGCTTCGTGCCGGACGCGTTCAACCAGTCGGGCTCGAGCACCGGCCTGGCCGCGACCACGACCGAAGGCAAGTACGAGCTGGATGAAATCTATCTCGAACTGAACGTGCCGATCCTGGCCGACATGGCGTTCGCCAAGGAACTGACCCTGAATGTCGCGACCCGTTACTCGGATTACGACAACTTCGGCGACACCACCAACTCGAAGTTCGGCCTGGTGTGGCGTCCGATCGACGGCCTGCTGATCCGCGGCACCTACGCCGAGGGCTTCCGCGCGCCGACCATCGACAACCTGTACGGCGGCATCGGTTCCTCGTTCGAGTCGTACGTCGACCCGTGCGGTATCGGCGCTCCGAACAGCGTGAACGGCAACGCTGCCTGTAATGCCGCCGGCGTGCCGGCTGGTTACGTGCAGCTGGGCCAGGGCCTGGTGCCTTGCACGGCGTATCCGTGCCAGACCCCGGACCAGTTCATCAGCGGTTCGAACCCGAACCTGCTGCCGGAGAAGTCGAAGAGCAAGACCGCCGGTATCGTGTGGAGCCCGCAGTGGGTTGAGGGCCTGGACCTGTCGCTGGACTGGTACAGCTACAAGATCACCGACGCGATCATCTCCGACAGCGTCGACCGCATCCTGCGTGACTGCTACGTGCTGGGCAACGCTTCGCGTTGCGACGGCATCGTGCGTGACCCGACCGACGGCCACATCAGCGCCATGTTCTACGGCCTGGCCAACCTCGGTGAGCTGGAGACCGAAGGCTACGACTTCGGCGTGAAGTACCGTCTGCCGGAGTTCGGCATCGGTCAGTTCTCCATCGACTGGCAGACCAGCTACGTCAGCAAGTACGACGAAGCCGGCCAGGACTCGGACGGCAACGACATCATGATCGGCCGTGTCGGCGATGCGGGTTACTTCCGCGTGCGTTCGAACGTGGGTATCGACTGGTCGCTGGGTGACTTCAGCGTCAACTACACCGCTCGCTACTACTCGGGCATGAAGGAGTCGTGCGTCACGAACCGTCCTTGCACGGATCCTGACCACTACGCGAACGGCGAGCCGGATCCGGTGCGCTGGACGGGTTCGAACACCTTCCACGACGTCCAGCTGAGCTGGAAGTCGCCGTGGAACGCGACGATTGCCGTCGGCGCCAACAACGTGTTCGGCCACGAAGGTCCGATCATGTTCTCGCAGCCGAACAGCAACTTCCCGTACTACGGTGGTTTCGACATCGGTCGCTTCATCTACGCCAAGTACGTGCAGCGCTTCTGATCGTCTTCGACAGGATGTCGATAGGAGCGGCCCCCGAAAGGGGGCCGCTTTCTTTTTGCCCGTCGCACATGAAAAAAGGCGCCTTTCGGCGCCTTCTTCCTGTCACCCGGCAGATGCGTCAGACCGGGATCAGCGTCGCGATCACGTGCTCGACATACGCCTCGAAATCCTCGCGCGCCTGCTTGGGCTGCTGCAGCTGCAGCGACAGCTGCAGGAAGCCGACATACGCCGCATACGCCAGCCGCGCGCGATGCTGCGCATCGGTCCGGCTCAGGCCCGCCTGGCGGAACGAAGCCACCAGATATTCCATGCGTCGCTGCGAGACCCGGTCGATCACCGGGCGCACCGCCGGGTGGTCCAGCGCCTTGAGCAGCTCGCTGTAGATCACGTGCGGCTTGACCTCATGCGCCACCAGCTGGAACAGCGCCCGCAGCCGCGCGCTCGGATCGGTCACGTCCTCCAGGCTGCCGAACACCTGCTCCTGCTCGAACAGTTCCCATCGCTCCAGTGCCGCCTGCAGCAACGCATCGCGCGAGGGGAAATGCCAGTAGAAGCTGCCTTTCGTCACCCCAAGCCGGCGGGCCAGCGGCTCCACCGCCACCGCGCCGACACCCTGCTCGGCGATCAGGTCCAGCGCGGCCTGTGCCCAGTCCTCGGCGCTCAGGCGATTGTTGCGGCCAGCCGTCGCACGGCCGGGTACGTCGTTCTGCGATGCGTTGTCTTCGGTCATCTGGCGATTTAACCATACGCCGCAGTCGGTTGCAGTATGCGGCAGATGCCCAAACCGCCGAAAGGCCCGCCCCGCCTGCCTCCACGGCTCCATACGAGCCAGTATTGACACACCTGCCGCTCGCTCCATACCATTAGGTATGGTTAGCCATGCCCCTCCCTTGACGCACGCCCCCGACGCACTGCTCGCCGGTGCCGGGCAGACGCGGCTGGCGGCTTCCCGCCAGGGCGACGGCGTCCGCGGCAGCGTGGTGCTCGCGCACGGTTTCGGGCAGACCCGCAAGGCCTGGGACGATACCGCCCGCGTGCTCGCCGACGCCGGTTACGCCACGCTGTCCTACGACGCGCGCGGCCACGGCGAATCCACGCGCAATCCGCCTGAGCTGCGCTACGACGGCACCCAGTTCACCGACGACCTGATCGTCATCGCCGGCGAGATGTCGCCGCCACCGGTGCTGGTCGCCGCATCGATGGGCGGCCTGTTCGGGCTGCTCGCCGAATCGCGCTGGCCCGGCCTGTTCCGCGCCATGGTGCTGGTCGACATCACCCCGCGCTGGGAAACCGCCGGCGTCGAGCGCATCCTGCGCTTCATGAGCGCGCATCCGGACGGCTTCGATTCGCTGCACGCCGCGGCCGACGCCATCTCGGCCTATCTGCCGCACCGCCCGCGCAAGTCCGGCGACGGCCTGCGTAAACTGCTGCGCGAGGATGCCGACGGCCGCTGGTACTGGCATTGGGATCCGCGCCTGATCGACGAGCTCGCCGGTGGCGACGCCAGCGAACAGCAGCAGGTGCTGCTGCATGCGGCCGCGCAGATCCGCTGCCCCGTGCTGCTGGTCAGCGGCGGGCGCAGCGACCTGGTCAGCCCGCAGACCGTGGCCGAATTCCTGACCCTTGTGCCGCACGCCGAACACGTGCGGCTGCCGGAGGCCACGCACATGGTCGCCGGCGATGAAAACAGCGCATTTACCGCCGCTGTGTTGCACTATCTGGACGCTTTGCCGCCGGCTTCCGCCGCCCCGGCGTCCGCCGACTTCAAGCACGCTACCGAATACGTTACTGGAGCAAGACCATGAGCATCGTCGCGCCCTTCCTTCTTGTATTGCTGGCGGCGGGCTTCGCCGCCTACCACCGCATGCGCCTGGCCGCCTGGGTGGCGATCAGCGCCACGCTGCTGGTCGCCGGCTGGCTGCTCAACGCCAACCCCACCGCCACGATCGTGGCCGCGGTGCTGGTCGCCCTGGTCGCCGTGCCGGTGCTGCTGCCGTTCGTCCGCAAGCCGCTGCTGACCGCGCCGCTGCTGAAGGTATTCCGCAAGGTGCTGCCGCCGCTGTCGCAGACCGAGCGCATCGCGCTGGAAACCGGCTCGGTCGGTTTCGAAGGCGAGCTGTTCACCGGTGATCCGGACTGGCAGAAGCTGCTCAACTACCCCAAGCCGGAACTCAGCGCCGAGGAGCAGGCCTTCCTCGACGGCCCGGTGGAAGATCTGTGCAAGATGATCAACGACTGGGAAATCACCCACGTCCACGCCGACCTGCCGCCGGAAATGTGGGACTTCATCAAGAAGAACCGCTTCTTCGGCATGATCATTCCCAAGCAGTTCGGCGGCCTGGGCTTCAGCGCGCTGGCGCACCACAAGGTGATCCAGAAGCTGGCCTCGGTCTCCAGCGTGGTCAGCTCCACCGTCGGCGTGCCGAACTCGCTCGGCCCGGGTGAGCTGCTGGTGCATTACGGCACCCAGGAACAGAAGGACCATTACCTGCCGCGCCTGGCCGCCGGCCAGGAAGTGCCGTGCTTCGGCCTGACCGGTCCGTTCGCCGGCTCCGACGCCACCTCCATCCCGGACTACGGCATCGTCTGCAAGGGCGAGTGGAACGGCGCCAATGTGCTCGGCGTCAAGCTGACCTTCGACAAGCGCTACATCACCCTGGCCCCGGTCGCCACGATCATCGGCCTGGCCTTCCGCATGTACGACCCGGAAGGCCTGATCGGCGACACCAAGGACATCGGCATCACCCTGGCGCTGCTGCCGCGCGAAACGCCCGGCGTGGAGATCGGCCGCCGCCACTTCCCGCTCAACTCGCCGTTCCAGAACGGCCCGATCCACGGCCACGAGGTGTTCATCCCGCTCAGCCAGCTGATCGGTGGTGTGGACATGGTCGGCAAGGGCTGGAACATGCTCAACGAGTGCCTGGCCGTGGGCCGCTCGATCACCCTGCCCTCCACCGCTTCGGGTGGTGCCAAGTTCGGCGCGGTGGTCACCGGTTCGTATGCGCGCATCCGCAAGCAGTTCGGCCTGTCGGTCGGCCGCTTCGAGGGCGTGGAAGAGGCGCTGGCGCGCATCGGCGGCAAGGCCTATGCGATCAGCGCGCTGTCGCAGGCCACCGCCGCGGCGGTGGACCGTGGCGACGTGCCGTCGGTGCCGTCGGCGATCGCCAAGTACCACTGCACCACGATGGGCCGTGAGGTCATCAGCGACGTGATGGACGTGGTCGGTGGCAAGGGCATCATCCTGGGGCCGCGCAACTTCGCCGGCCGTGCCTGGCAGGCCGCGCCGATCGGCATCACCGTCGAAGGCGCCAACATCATGACCCGCAGCCTGCTGATCTTCGGCCAGGGCGCGATCCTGTGCCATCCGTGGGTGATGAAGGAAATGAAGGCCGCCCAGGACAGCGACAGCGCGCGCGGCCTGGAGGAGTTCGACCAGAGCCTGTTCGGCCACATCCGCTTCGGCATCTCCAACGCGGTGCGCTCGTTCTGGTTCGGCCTGACCGGCGCGCGCTTTGGTGCCGCCCCGGGCGATGACTACACCCGCCGCTTCTTCCGCAAGCTGGACCGCTACTCGGCCAACCTGGCGCTGATGGCCGACGTGTCGATGATGATGTTGGGCGGCAAGCTGAAGTTCAAGGAATCGCTGTCCGGCCGCCTGGGCGACGTGCTGAGCCACATCTACATGACCAGCGCGATGCTCAAGCGCTACCACGACGAAGGCGCGCCGCAGGCCGACCAGCCGCTGCTGGCCTGGGCCTTCCATGACAGCGTGCACAAGATCGAGACCTCGCTGTCGGCCGCGCTGCGCAACTTCCCGATCCGTCCGGTCGGCTGGCTGATGTGGGCGCTGATCTTCCCGCTCGGCCGTCGCGCCGAGGCCCCGGGCGATCGCCTGTCGCGTCGCGTCGCCGCGCTGCTGATGGCGCCGAACGAGGCCCGCGACCGCCTCGGCAAGGGCGTGTTCCTGACCCCGTGCGAGAACAACCCGGGCGGCCGCATCGCCAGCTACCTGGCCAAGGCGGTGATGGCCGAGCCGGTGGAGCGCAAGTTCCTCAAGGCGCTCAAGACCAAGGGCATCGAGGCACTGGAGTTCAGCGCGCAGCTCGACGAGGCCGTGGCCGAGGGCGTGCTCAATGCCGAGGAGCGCAAGCTGCTGGAAGAGCTGCGTGAGATCACCATGGACACCATCACCGTGGACGACTTCGACACCCACGAGCTGCGTGCGGCGACGTACTACGAACAGCCCAAGGGCGGCCAGTCGCGCGAAGCGGCCTGAGCCTGATCAGTTGCAGCGACAGACGGCGGGCCTGGCCCGCCGTCTTCGTATCCGGAGGAAGCATCCCATGACATCCCTGCTGCGCCTGTACCAGCGCATCACCCGCTGGCCGTGCGGCCACTGGCTGTTCTCGCGCGCGATCTGCTTCAAGGCGCCGTATTTCGGCACGATCGCCCCGCGCATCACCCGGCTGGAACCGGGCGTGTGCGAAGCCCGCATCGCCGACCGCCGGCGCGTGCACAACCATATCGGCACCGTGCACGCGATCGCGCTGTGCAACCTGGCCGAGCTGGTGGGCGGGGTGATGGTCGATGCCAGCCTGCCGGCGTCGATGCGCTGGATTCCCAAGGGCATGACGGTGCAGTACCAGCGCAAAGCGACCGGGACGATGCATGCGGTGGCCACGCCGGCCACCGCGCTGCGCGAAGCCGCCGAAGGCTATGAACTGCCGGTGGACGTGGTGGTGCGCAACGATGCGGGCGAGCAGGTGTTCCAGGCCCGCATCGAGATGTGGGTGTCGCCGCGGAAGGGGTGAGGTTCCCTTGGCGCTCGCGCTGAAACCCACCGTTGTAGGAGCGGCTTCAGCCGCGACCGCGGAAGGTTGGTCGCGTCGCGGCTGAAGCCGCTCCTACATACAAGAGGGCACACGCACGACGGGCGTGCAGGCGGGCGATCAACTCGCCCCGCTCAAAGCCCCAGCCACAGCAGCACCAGCGCCACCGCCGCCGGCGCGGCCTGGATCCACAGAATCCGCCGGCTCACGCTCCACGCCCCATACAGCCCGGCCACGACCACGCAGCCGAGGAAGAACGCCAGCACGTCGGCACGCGCGGCGACCACGCCCCACACCAGCCCTGCCGCCAGAAAGCCGTTGTAGAGCCCCTGGTTGGCCGCCAGCACGCGGGTGATCTCCGCCTTCTCCGGCGTATTGCGAAAGACCTTCAAGCCCAGCGGGCGGGTCCACAGGAACATCTCCAGCACCAGGAAGTACACGTGCAGGAGCGCCACCACGGCGGCGAGAATCTGGGCAAGCATCATCATTACGGTCCTTCGTCGGTTCGCCGGGCGCGATGCCGGCATCATCCCCGCGCCGGAGGGCGCGGGGCAAGCAGATCAGGAAGCAGCGGCCCTGCCATCGGCAGACACGCCGTCAGCGCGCTCGACCGGCAGTTTGTCCGCCTCGCGCAGCAGGCGCCACGCACCGAAGGTCATGCCGCAGGCGGCCAGCAGGCCGCCGCCGAACAGCACGTGCGGACCGAAGGCCGAGAGCAGCTTGTGCACCCAGGCAAAGGTCAGGTCGCCACCGCGATAGATCACCGTGTCGATCGCCGCGCCGGCCTTGTAGCGCCACTCGCGGTCCACTCGTGTGTAGATCGTCTCGCGCGCCGGCTTGGCCAGCGAGAACTCGCTGGCGCGGGTCACCACCTGCACCACCGCCACCATCATCGGCAACGGCGAGGCGGCCAGGATCGAATAGCCGATGATGACCGCCACGCCCGGGATCAGCAGCGCCGGCGCGATGCCGTAACGCGACAGCAGCAGGCGGGTGAGGAACAGCTGCACCAGCAGCGTGAGGGCATTCACCGCCAGGTCGATGGTGGCGTAGTACGCCGTGCTCGATGCCGGATCGGTGAACAGCCGGCGCACGATCGCCGCCTGCTCGTTGTACAGCAGCGTGCCGATGCCCACGCCGAACAGCACCATGATCGCCAGCCAGCGCAGCAGCGGCTCGCGCACGATGAGCTGCAGGCCGGCCAGCACGCTGCCGCCCATCGGCACCTCGCCGCTGGCCAGCCGCTGCGCCCGCTCGCGCTGCACCGCCCACAGGCGCAGGCGCAGCAGGCAGACCATGCACACGCACAGGAAGCCGGCCGAGATCAGCATCAGGTGCGCGATGCCGATGCGCTCGACCAGGGTACGGGTCAGGATCGGCCCCAGGAACGCGCCCAGCGTGCCGGCCGCGCCGATGTACCCGTAATACGCCTTGGCCTCGGCATTGCTGAAGACATCGGCCATGAAGCTCCAGAACACCGCCACCGCGAACAGGTTGAACACGGTGATCCAGAGGAAGAAAGCCATCCCGCGCCCCGGCACGCCGGTGTCGAAGAGCACGTAGAACACCAGCAGGGTCACGATGAAGAAGCCGTACACCACCGGCAGGAACACCCGCCGCGGGTAGCGGCTGACCAGCGCGCCGTAGAGCGGCTGCAGCACCAGCATGATCAGGAAGGTGCAGGTGAACAGCACCTGCAGGGTGAAATCCTTCAGCGGCATGCCGTGGGCGCCAAAGAAATCGATCATCGCGCGTGGGAACACCGCCTCCACGTCGGCCGAGGCGCTCATCGCCTCGCGTACCGGGCGCAGCACGTAATAGCCGCTGAGCAGGCAGAAGAAGTACACGAACGACCACCACAGCGCCGGCGAACCCCGCAACGCCTCGCGGAAGCGGCCCACGGCGCCGGGTGACCCGGGTGAAGCCGCGCTCATGGGCACCGGCACGAAGACGTGCCCGGGTGGCGGAGGAACATGGTCTGGCTCCGGGGGGGAGAAAGCGCGCAAGTTAGCCCATGCCCCGCCGCGCCGCCAGTTCCGTTGGCATGACAGCGCGTTGCCGGCGCGCCGCCATCTGCCTATGCTCGGCGGACGCGAGTTCCGGGGAGGGAATGCGTGTACGACTACGTCATCGTGGGTGCCGGCTCGGCCGGCTGCGTGCTGGCCAATCGCCTCAGTGCCGATCCGCACTGCCGTGTGCTGCTGATCGAAGCCGGCCCGCGCGACCGCAACCCTTTCATCCACATGCCCGCCGGCCTGGCGCGGCTGGTCAACCAGCGCGCGATCAACTGGAACTACGACACCGAGCCGCAGCCCGCGCTCGACGGCCGCCGCCTGTGGTGGCCGCGCGGCAAGGTGCTGGGCGGCTCCAGCTCGATCAACGCCATGTGCTACACGCGCGGCGTGCCCGGCGACTACGACGACTGGGCACGCGACGGCGCCGAGGGCTGGGACTGGCCCAGCGTGCTGCCCTACTTCCGCCGCAGCGAACACAACGAACACGGCGCCGACGCCCTGCATGGTGGCGAGGGCCCACTGCACGTCAGCGACCTGCGTCACCGCAACCCGCTCAGCGAAGCCTTCGTCACCGCCGGCGTGCAGGCGGGCCTGCAGGCCAACCATGATTTCAACGGCCCCGAACAGGCAGGCGTGGGCTTCTACCAGGTGACCCAGAAGGACGGCGCCCGCTGCTCGTCCGCCGCTGCCTACCTGCAACCGATCCGCGCACGCCGCAACCTGCGCGTGATCACCGGCGTGCAGGTGCACCGCCTACTGATCGAAGGCGGCCGCGCCACCGGCGTCTGTTACGGCCGCCGCGGCATCGCCACCACCGCCCGTGCCGCGCGCGACGTGCTGCTGTGCGCCGGCGCGGTGAACTCGCCACAGCTGCTGATGCTTTCCGGGCTTGGCCCGGCCGACCACCTGCGCGCGCACGGCATCGACGTGCACGCCGACCTGCCCGGTGTCGGCGGCAACCTGCAGGACCACCTGGACATCTGCACCCTGTTCCATACCGTGCCCGGCGTCAGCTACGACCGCAGCAACGAGCTAGCGATCGCCTTCCAGTATTTCCTGCGCGGGCACCAGGGCGCCGGCACCAGCAACATCGCCGAAGCCGGCGGGTTCCACCGCTCCGCCCTGGCGCAGGACGAACGCCCCGACATCCAGCTGCACTTCGTCCCGGCGATGCTCGACGACCACGGCCGCCATCGCCTGCCGGGAGATGGCTACACCCTGCACGCCTGCTTCCTGCGCCCGCGCAGCCGCGGCGCGCTGCGCCTGCGCGATGCCAACCCGCTGAGCGCCCCGTTGATCGACCCGGCGTACCTGAGCGACGCAGAGGGCTTCGACCTGCGGATGATGGTGGAATGCGCACGGCTCTCGCGAGACATCCTGGCGCAACCGGCCTTCGACGCCTGGCGCGGCGCTCCGATCTTCCCCGCGCGCGACGATCTCGATGACGCTGGCCTGATCGACTTCATCCGGGCCAAGGCCGAGACCATCTACCACCCGGTGGGCACCTGCCGGATGGGTGCCGCGGACGACGAGCACGCGGTACTCGACCCGCAGTTGCGGGTGAGAGGCATCGAAGGCCTGCGGGTGATCGACGCCTCGGCGATGCCGACGTTGCCGGGCGGCAACACCAACGCCCCGGTGATCATGCTGGCCGAGCGTGCCGCGGACCTGATCCGCAACGCCCCCTGACGCCCCACGCCACCCAGACCGTCGCGCTTCTCGGTTCCCGTCCATCCAGATCCATCGGGTCGTCGGGGGCAGGCCCCTTTCGGGACCGTAGGCGACA
>DJAN01000024.1:11638-11801 GCA_002429615.1 Lysobacteraceae bacterium UBA6001 | reverse complement strand
GCGCGCTGCAGCGCGGCGCCGGCGCGGTCGCGCTGGGCGACGCTGGAAGCCACGCCGGCCTGGTTCTCGGCGATCACCGCCTGCGCGCTGCGCCGGCTCTGTTCCCAGTTGGCGAGGTTGGCCTGCGCGCTCTGCAGCTGTGCCTGCGCCTGCGCCAGCTGCT
>DJAN01000024.1:0-11392 GCA_002429615.1 Lysobacteraceae bacterium UBA6001 | reverse complement strand
CCTGCGCCTGCGCCAGCTGCTGGTGGTAGATGCGGCCGTCGATCTGCACCAGCAGCGCGCCTGCCTCGACATGCTGGAAATCCTGCACGGGCACGGCGGTGACATAGCCGCTGACCTGCGGCGAGATCACCGTGACCTGGCCACGCACCATCGCGTTCTCGGTGTTCTGCACGCTGCTGGTGAACGGCCACAGGCGCCAGGCATACAGCACCACCAGCACGCCCGCGAGCGCGAGCAGGGTGAAGCCGGCGATGCTCCAGGCTCGCCGCCGACGGCGCATGGCCAGGGCGGCGGCATCGGCGGGTGAAGTGGCGGTCGGTGGGGCGGGTGTGCTCATGCGCGGGCGCTGGCGGGCAGGGTGGTGGGGACGCCATCGCGCTGGCGCTGGCGATTGCGCTGGACCAGGAAGAACAGGAACCACAGCAGGATGGCGATGGCGATCAGGCCGATGGTCAGGAAGACATCGTTGTAGGCCAGCACGTTGGCTTCCCGCGTGACGATGCCCGAGAGCGTGCGCATCGCCTGGGTCTGCCGCGCGGCCGCATCGGGCAAGGCCCGCGAGTAGGCCGCGGCATATGCCTGCACGCGCGCGGCGACCTGCGGGTCGGTCAGCACCAGGTGGTCCATCAGCTGGCTGGCATGGAATTTCTCGCGCACGACCTGCAGCGTGCCCAGGAACGCGCTGCCAAGCAGGCCGCCCATGTTCTGCGCCATGCCGAACATCACCACGAAGCTGATGAGATTGCCGGGCTGGGTAGCGACGCGGCCAATGCCTGCCACCATCGCCGGGGCCACGAAGAACGTGCTGCCGAACGCGAGCAGGAACTGGCTGGCGTACATCTGCTCGGGGCGGGTGAGGCTGGTGGCGCGGGCATCAAGGAAGCAGCCAATCGCGATCGCCGCCACCGCGGTGATCAGGTGTTCGGTGATGTGCTGCGGATCGATCAGCAGCGCGCTGGCCACCACGCCGCAGGTCGCGCCGAGCAGCATCAGCCAGAACAGCGTGTGCATCTGCGTATTGTCCAGGCCGATGTTCTGGAAGAAGCCGACCGCGCCGGTGGCCTGTTCGGACAGCACCAGGCGGATCAGCAGCACCGCCAGCACCAGGCGCAGGATGTCGCCGCTGGCCAGCCAGCGTGTGTTGAGCATGGGGCGCCGGCGGTTGTGCTCGATGGCCACCGCCGCGCACAGCATGGCGATCGACAGCGCCAGCACCACGCCGAGCCACGGCGTGCTGGTCCACCACAGCACCCGCCCCAGCGACAGCACGGCCGCCAGCCCGGCGCTGCCCCCGGCGAACAGCACGAAGGTGGCCGCGTCGAGCTTCTCGAACACGCGGTAGCGGTCACCCGGTGGCAGCTTGAGCATCAACACGCAGGCCAGCGCGAACAGCGCCAGGCCCAGCTCGAACAGGTACAGGCCGCGCCATTCGCCGAACTGCAGCAGTTCGGTGGAAAACACCCGGGCCAGCGGCAGCGCCAGCTGGGTCAGGCCCAGGCCGGTCACCACCGCCTTGAGCCGGTGCTTGGCCGGGAAGGCCTGGATCATGTAGTACAGCCCCAGCGAGCTCAGCGCCGCGCCGACCAGGCCATGCGCGGCACGCACGCTGATCGCCGAACCCAGGCTGTGCACGAACAGGTGGGCGAAGGCGATCAACGCGTACAGGGCCAGGAAGATCTCGGTGAACAAGCGCAGGCCGAACTGCTGGCGGAACTTCACCAGCACCAGGTTGGCCGACATGTTGGTCATCACATAGGCTGCTGGCAGCCACGCCATTTCGGCGGCATAGGCGCCCAGCGTGCCCTGCAGGTACACCAGGTTGGCGGTGACCAGCGCGTTGCTCAGCCCGCCGGTGAGGGCCACCACGATGCCCACCGCGGCAAAGGCGACGCGGCGGCCAGGAGAATGCAGCGGGGTGGAGGCCGAGCCGGGCAGGCTCGGGCGCTCGTGCGGTTGCCATTGGCGCGGGACGTACTTGTCGCTCACGGATCGGCAGACAGGCCCGGGATGGACTGCGGCCGATTGTGGCACGGGGCCGTCACGATGGCGTCGGCGGTGCGATAATCGCCCGCATGAGCGAATCCCCCTACAAGACCGGCACCACCCATTTCGGCTTCCGCGACGTCGCCGCCAAGGACAAGCAGAAGCTGGTCGGCGAAGTCTTCACCTCGGTCGCGCGCAGCTACGACCTGATGAACGACCTGATGAGCCTGGGCATCCACCGGGTCTGGAAGCGCTATTTCACCGCCACCGCGCAGGTGAAGCCGGGCGACCGCGTGCTCGACCTGGCGGGCGGCACCGGTGACATCGCCGCGCTGCTGCGCGAGCGGGTCGGCGATGAAGGCACCATCGTGCTGGGTGATATCAACGCCGGCATGCTGTCGGTGGGGCGTGACCGCCTGACCGATCGCGGCCTGGTGGCCGGGCTGGACTACGTGCAGTGCAACGCCGAGGCGCTGCCGTTCCCGGACCAGAGCTTCGAGCTGGTGACCATTGCCTTCGGCCTGCGCAACGTCACCGACAAGGATGCCGCGCTGCGCGAGATGTACCGCGTGCTGAAGGTCGGCGGGCAGGCCCGGGTGCTGGAGTTCTCCGAGGTCACCGCGGACTGGTTCAAGCCGATCTACGACTTCCACTCGTTCAAGGTGCTGCCGAAGCTGGGCCAGCTGTTCGCCCGCGATTCGGACAGCTACCAGTACCTGGCCGAGAGCATCCGCAAGCATCCGCCGCAGGACGAGCTGAAGGCGATGATGACCGAGGCCGGTTTCGCGCGCTGCCATTACAAGAACCTGACCGGCGGCATCGTGGCGATCCACTCCGGCTACAAGATCTAGCGGGCCGTCCGGCGCCGAGGTTTGAGCCCGGCTGCTTTTTGAGACGGCCGTCAGGGCGGCCGTCACCGGGCTTGGGCGAAACTGCGACCAGTTGCCCACTCCCGTACCGCATGCGCCTGCAATCCGTCCTGTCCCGCCTGTTCCCGCGTTCCTTCAGCGCCAAGCTGCTGGCGGTCGCCTTCGTCGGCATCCACGTCCCGTTGCTGCTGCTGATCCTCTGGCTGGTGGGACTGGCCGAGCTCGATCCCCATGAGCGCTGGACGGTGTTCGCCGTCGTGCTGTGCGCCACCCTGCTCGGCACCGCCGCCACCCTGGCCGTGCTCTATCGCATGCTCGGCCCGCTGCGTGCCGCGGCCGATGCGCTGGATGTCTATTACGCCGAACAACGCCTGCCGCTGCTGCCGGAGCAGGGCGAGGACGAGCTGGGCCGGCTGCTGCGCGGCATCAACCGCAGCCTGCGCGGCATCGACGCCGGCCTGCGCGACGCGCGCCGGCATGCCCTGCTCGATCCGCTGACCGAATCGCTGAACCGTCGCGGCTGCGAACAGGCGCTGGGCAATTCGGTGATCGCCGCCGGTAACGAGGGCTGGCCGTTCGTGCTGTTCGTCATCGACATGGACAACCTCAAGCCGATCAACGACCGCCATGGGCATGCCGCCGGCGACGCGGTGCTGGTGCGGCTGGTCGAGACCGCCTATGGCTGGTTGGGGCCGCAGGACTGGATCGGGCGCTGGGGCGGTGACGAGTTCCTGATCGGCGTGCACGCGCCGGAGGACGAGGCCACGCTCAAGCTCAACCAGTGGCTGTCGATGCTGGAAAGCCAGGACGGCGTGCAGGCCCCGGTCTACGCCAGTGCCGGCAGCGCCGCCCACCAGCCCGGCGAGGCGGCCGCCAGCCTGTACCGGCGGGCCGACGCGGCCATGTACCGGGCCAAGTTCTCCGGCGGCCGGCGCCTGGTGCGCGATGGTTTCGAGGATCCGGACACCTCGCCGCTGCCGGCCTGAACGCCCCCGGCTGCCTGCGTGGTCGGGCGGCGCTAGAATCGGGGGTTTCCCCGATCCGGTTTCCGTACATGCGTTCCTCGCTCCTGACCCTGTCCCTGGCCGCGGTCCTGGCCGCCGGCTGCTCGCAGCAATCCACCCCCGCGCCGCAGGCGCCCGTAGACAAGGCCGCCGCAGCCGCCGTGAAGCCCGCCGCCCGCAGCCACGATGAAAGCTCCTACGCCGAGCCGGAAAAGGTCGTCATCAAGGACCTGGCGCTCGACCTGAAGGTCGATTTCGACGCCAAGCAGATTGGCGGCAACGCGGTCTATACCCTGGACTGGAAGGACAAGGCCGCCCAGCAGCTGGTGCTGGATACCCGCGAGCTGACCATCGAGAAGGTGCAGGCCGTCGGCGCCGACGGTGCGCTGTCGCCGCTGCAGTTCGAGCTGGCGGCCAACGACAAGACCTTCGGCAGCAAGCTGACCATCCAGACTCCGGAGCAGCCGGCGAAGATCCGCATCGACTACCACACCGCGCCGACCGCCTCGGGCCTGCAGTGGCTGGAGCCGTCGATGACCGAAGGCAAGCAGCTGCCCTTCATGTTCAGCCAGTCGCAGGCGATCCACGCACGTTCTTGGGTGCCGCTGCAGGACACGCCGAGCGTGCGCTTCACCTATAGCGCGCATGTGACCTCGCGCCCGGACGTGATGGTGCTGATGAGCGCCGACAACGACCCGAAGGCGGCGCGTGACGGCGACTACAGCTTCAAGATGCCCGAGCCGATCCCGTCCTACCTGCTGGCCATCGCCGCGGGCGACCTGGTGTTCAAGCCGATCTCCGAGCGCTCCGGCGTGTGGGCCGAGCCGGCCATGGTCGACAAGGCCGCCAAGGAGTTCGAGGACACCGAGAAGATGATCGGTGCCGCCGAGAACCTCTACGGCCCGTACCGCTGGGGTCGCTACGACATGCTGGTGCTGCCGCCGTCGTTCCCGTTCGGCGGCATGGAGAACCCGCGCCTGACCTTCGCCACCCCGACCGTGATCGTCGGCGACAAGTCGCTGGTGTCGCTGGTCGCCCATGAGCTGGCGCACAGCTGGTCGGGCAACCTGGTGACCAATGCCTCGTGGAAGGACATCTGGCTCAACGAAGGTTTCACCACCTACGTGCAGGGCCGCATCACCGAGGCGCTGTACGGCCAGGAGCTGGCGGAGGAAGAGCGCGAGATCGACCAGACCGACCTGCTGGCCGAGATCAAGGACATGAGCCCGGCCGACCAGGCGCTGGCGCTGCCGCCGCTGACCGAGCGTGATCCGGACGATGCGCTGAGCCAGGTCGCCTACGTCAAGGGCTCGTGGTTCCTGCAGTTCCTGGAACAGCGCTTCGGCCGCGAGACCTTCGATCCGTTCCTGCGCGGCTGGTTCGACGACCACGCCTTCCAGAGCGCCACCACCGACCAGTTCGTCGACTACCTGAAGAAGAACCTGCTGCCGAAGAACCCGAACGCGGTGACCGCGGCGGAGCTGGATGCGTGGCTGAACCAGCCCGGCATTCCCGCCTTCGCGCAGAAGGCGCGCTCGCGCAGCTTCAGCATCGTCGACACCGCGCGCATCGGCTGGCTGGGCAGTGCCAAGCTGCCGAGCAACCAGGTGACCTCGGAGTGGAACACCCAGGCGTGGACGCATTTCCTGGCCGGCATGGGCGCCACCCTGAAGCCGGAGCAGCTCAAGCAGCTGGACGAGGCCTACCACTTCACCGGCACCGCGAATGGCGAGATCGCCATGCGCTGGTATCCGCTGGCGATCCGCAGCGGC
Source organism: Lysobacteraceae bacterium UBA6001 (assembly GCA_002429615.1). Taxonomy (GTDB): domain Bacteria; phylum Pseudomonadota; class Gammaproteobacteria; order Xanthomonadales; family Xanthomonadaceae; genus Stenotrophomonas_A. Next base: position 5,764 of record DJAN01000024.1, on the reverse strand, counting down.
TACAAGGAAGCGTGGCCGGCGGCGGGTGAGTTCATCGAGCGCGTGGGTCGTCGCAAGCTGATCCTGCCGATCTACGCCGAGCTGGTGAAGACGCCGGAAGGCCTGGCGTTCGCCAAGGAAGCCTTCGCCAAGGCCAAGCCGGGCTACCACCCGATCACCACGGTGTCGGTCGAGGAGATGCTGCGCAAGGCCGAAGCCGGCATGTAGGAGCGGCTTCAGCCGCGACCCCGTTGAAGACGGGCGTCGCCTGATGCGACCCAAACGGCGGGCCTGAGGGCCCGCCGTTTTCTTTTGCGCTGTTATCTTTAGGCGTCCTGTCATCCGCGGAGCTGCATCGATGAAATACCTGCCCTGGATCGCCGTGTGCGCGCTCGTGCTGTCCGGCTGTACCGACCGCGAAGCCGAACGCCAGGCACAGGCCGCCGCGCTGGCGCAGGCCAACGAGCAGAAGGCCGCCGAGCTGGAGAAGCGTTACGACCAGGCCGTGCAGTCCAGCAACTGGGACATGGCGCGTGCCTATGGCGCGGATCTGCTGCAGACCTATCCGCAGAGCGAGGCCGCCCAGCGTATCGAGCCCGGCTACGCCGCGACCAAGGCCAAGGGCGATGAAGCGCGCAACCAGCGCCGCCTGCAGGCGTTGTGGCAGTACAACCAGATCGCGGTGAAGGGCGGCACGCAGCGCTCGGCGATGATCGATGCCAAGGACCGCGTCGACGTGGATGGCAGCGGCGCGAAGAACGTGCAGCTGGTGTTCCGTGACCATCCGCAGTGGAAGCGCCACGCCTACCTCGTCCTGCGTGCGGGCGACTTCAAGTGCTACAGCGGCTGCAAAGTGCAGGTAACCGTGGACGGCGGCAAGCCGAAGGCGATGGCGGCGCACCGGCCGGACACCGACGAGGCGATCGCGATGTTCATCGACGACCAGAGCGCCCTGTGGAAGCTGGCCAAGCAGGCCAAGACCACGCTGGCCATCGAGTTTCCGGTGAAGGCTGGCGGCACCCGCACCGCGGTGTTCGAGACCGGTGGCTTGGACGCGACGCAGATGCCGGGCTGGGAATGAGTGGCATGGCATCGCGCGGGTTGTCCGAGCGCCGCCACTGGGTGTTCGACCTTGATGGCACGCTGACCCTGGCGGTGCATGACTTCGCGTTGATCCGTCGTGAGCTGGCGATCCCGGCCGAGCAGGACATCCTCGGTCACCTGGCCGCGCTGCCGAGCGCCGACGCGGCGGCCAAGCGCGCCTGGCTGATGGCGCACGAGCGGGAGCTGGCCGTCGCTTCCGTCGCCGCGCCTGGCGCGGTGGCCCTGCTGCGCGCGCTGCAGGCGCGCGGCTGCGCCCTCGGCATCCTGACCCGCAATGATCATGCGCTGGCGCAGTTGACGCTGGCCGAGATCGGCGTGGATGACCTGTTCCCGGCCGCCGCCATCGTCGGCCGCGACGAAGCCGCCCCCAAGCCGCACCCGGCCGGGCTGCTGCTGCATGCCGCGCGCTGGGGCGTGCCCCCCACCGCACTGGTGATGGTCGGCGACCATGGCTATGACCTGGAAGCGGGCCGGGCAGCCGGGGCGACGACGGTGTTCGTGGGCGCGGACAATGCGTGGCCCGAGCTGAGCGATCACACGCACCTGCATTGCCGTGCGTTGCTGGAGGCTTTGGCCGGCGCTTGAGACCGGCGTGGCGCCGGTCAGGCCAGCGGCCACTGCTGCCGCGCGTGCAGCAGGCGCAGGATCACGATGGCGTCCCGGTGTACTTCGTATACCAGCAGGTACTGCGCATCCACGACCAGCTCGCGCGTGCCGCGGACGCGCCCCCGCCGCCCCAGGCGCGGATGGCCCGTGAGCTGCGCGGCGCGCTCGGTGATCCTGGCGTCCAGGGCGATCGCCGCGGCGGCGCCGCGGATGCCGGTGAAGTCGAAAATCCACTGGCGATCCTCGATCGCCGGTGCCGTCCATAGCAGTTGCAGCATGTCCCACATCCCCGTTGCGATACGCGCAGCGGGGAGCGCCGGTCATGACTTGCGGGCGGCTTCCCTGCGCTGCGCGAACTGGCGTTCCACGTCCTCGCTGGAGCGTACGTCGCCGTTTTCGGCGGCGCGACGTCCCACTGCCACCTGTTCGCGGAACCAGGTGTCGTGCAACTGCTTCTCGCGGGCTTCCCTGACCACGGTGCGCATGTACTCGCGCAGCAGCTGGGCGGCGTTGCGATCCTGCGCCCGGGCGGCCTCGGCAAAGGCGGCCTTCAGTTCCTCGTCGACCCGGATGGTCAGGGTGCTGTCGGTCATGATGGACTCCGTATTTCGGTGTGCGTGCAATGTAACACGTCGATGACCGACAGGCCGCCGCGCAATCGCGCGCCTGCTGGTCAGGGAATTTCGCAAGGGACTATAGGCGTGGCGCCGGTCCTGCCGGCGCCGCCGTCGCGACGGGTTACCCGCCGCGGGCCGGGTTCACAGCGAGTAGCCGAACTGCTGCTTGAACTGGTCGTTGAACTCGGAGAAATCGAAGCGCTGGTTCTGCGTGCCCGGGTGCTCGACCTTCAGCGCGCCCATCAGGTTGCCCATGCGGCCGATGGTCAGCCAGTCGTAGCCGCCCTGGATGCCGTAGATCAGGCCGGCGCGGAAGGCGTCGCCGCAGCCGGTCGGGTCGACCACGCGGCGCTCATGCGCCGGCGGGATGTCGTAGCTCTGTTCCGGGGTGTGGATCACCGCGCCCTTCGGGCCGCGGGTGGTGATATAGGCCTTCACCTTGGACACGATCTGCTTCTCGTCCCAGCCGGTGCGCTCCTGCAGCAGGTTCGACTCGTAGTCGTTGACCACCACGTAGTCGGCCTGCTCGATGAAGGTGCGCAGTTCCGGGCCGTTGAACAGCGGCATCGCCTGGCCCGGGTCGAAGATGAACGGCACGCCCATCTCCTGGAATTCGTTGGCGTTCTGGATCATGCCTTCGCGGCCGTCCGGGCCGACCAGGCCCAGGGTCACGCCCGGCACGTCTTTCACGTGGTTCTCGTAGCTGCGCATCATCGCGCCCGGATGGAAAGCGGTGATCTGGTTGTTGTCGTGGTCGGTGGTGATGAACGCCTGCGGGGTGAACAGCTCGTCGATCACCTTGATCCGCGACAGATCGATGCCCAGCCCGTCGAAATATTCCCGGTACGGGCCGAAGTCCTGGCCGACCGTGCCCATCGGAATCGGCTTGCCGCCGAGCAGGTGCAGGTTGTACGCGATGTTGCCGGCGCAGCCGCCGAACTCGCGGCGCATGCGCGGCACCAGGAACGAGACGTTCAGGATGTGCACCTTGTCCGGCAGGATGTGGTTCTTGAACTGGTCCGGGAACACCATGATGGTGTCGTAGGCAAGGGAACCACAGATCAGGGCGGACATCGGGATAGAGGCCTTTGCATGGGGAAAAACCCGCCAGCCGCCGGACGGGCCTGGGGGGCGGCAGGCGCGCCGCGGCGCAAAGGTTAACGGCTGCGGCCGTTCAGGGCCAGAACCCCGCGCGCCGGGCGGTTGTTCGACGGCGAAAAAAGCGCCGCCAGGCTGGCTTTTCTCCTTGCCCGCACCCGGGGGGATTGCTAGGCTAGCCGACTTCGTTTTTTGCCCATTTTTTCGCCAGCGCGGCGCCCCCGGGCACGACCCTCTCAGGAACGACTCCCCCGATGTTCAAGAAACTCCGCGGCATGTTCTCCAACGACCTGTCCATCGACCTGGGCACGGCCAACACGCTGATCTACGTTCGCGGTCAGGGCATCGTGCTCAACGAGCCGTCCGTCGTCGCCGTGCGCCAGGATCGCGCCATCGGCGGCACCCGCTCGGTCGCCGCGGTCGGCGCCGAGGCCAAGCAGATGCTCGGCCGTACCCCGGGCCACATCACCACCATCCGCCCGATGAAGGACGGCGTCATCGCCGACTTCACCTACACCGAGGCGATGCTGAAGCACTTCATCAAGAAGGTGCACAAGTCGCGCGTGCTGCGCCCGAGCCCGCGCGTGCTGGTCTGCGTGCCGGCCGGTTCGACCCAGGTCGAGCGCCGCGCGATCAAGGAGTCGGCCGAGGAGGCCGGTGCGCGTGACGTCTACCTGATCGAAGAGCCGATGGCCGCGGCGATCGGTGCCGGCATGCCGGTGACCGAGGCGCGCGGCTCGATGGTCATCGACATCGGCGGCGGCACCACCGAAGTCGCGGTGATCTCGCTGAATGGCATCGTCTACTCGCAGTCCGTGCGCGTGGGCGGCGACCGCTTCGACGAGTCGATCACCAACTACGTCCGCCGCAACCACGGCATGCTGATCGGCGAGGCCACCGCCGAGCGCATCAAGCTGGAAATCGGCTGCGCCTATCCGCAGGCCGAGGTGCAGGAGATGGAAATCTCCGGCCGCAACCTCGCCGAGGGCGTGCCGAAGATGATCAAGATCAACTCCAACGAAGTGCTCGAAGCGCTGCACGAGCCGCTGTCGGGCATCGTCTCGGCGGTCAAGCTGGCGCTGGAGCAGACCCCGCCGGAACTGTGCGCCGACGTCGCCGAGCGCGGCATCGTGCTGACCGGCGGTGGCGCGCTGCTGCGCGACCTGGACCGCCTGATCTCCGAGGAAACCGGCCTGCACGTGCAGGTGGCCGACGACCCGCTGACCTGCGTGGCCCGCGGTGGCGGCCGTGCGCTGGAGCTGGTCGACATGCACGGCAACGAGTTCTTCGCGCCGGAATGAGGCGCGCGTGGATCGGCGGTGCGTGCGCCCGCCCGATGATCCACCGATCCCGCGGGTGCGGCGCCGCCGCGCCCGCGGTCCTTCCGAACCTTCATCTTCCGAATCCCGGCTGACCCCTCGTGCCGCCCTACGCCGGACCTCCCATTGCTTCCCGTCCTGGTGATGCCGCCAGCACCGTGCGGTTGCTGGCGTATCTCGCGCTGGCGGCGCTGCTGATCGTGCTCGACAGCCGTGGCGGCTGGCTGTCGCAGGTGCGCGAGCGCGCCAACCTGGTGGTGCAGCCGGTGTGGGCGCTGGCCGGATTGCCGGGCCGGATCGGCCTGCAGGTCAAGGACAACGCCGCCACGCACGCGCAACTGGTCGCCGAGAACCGCCAGCTGCGCAATGACCTGCTGATCGCCAACGCGCGCCTGACCCGGCTGCAGACCGCCGCGCTCGACAACGCGCAGCTGCGAGAGCTGCTCAATGCCGCCGAGCGCAATGGCCTGGATGTGCAGCTGGCACCGATCCTCGACATCGACCTCGACCCGACCCGCCAGCGCGTGGTGCTCGATGCCGGCAGCGAGGACGACGTGCATGTGGGGCAGGCGGTGATCGATGCCGGTGGCCTGATGGGCCAGGTCATCTCGACCACCTCGGCGCATTCCACCGTGCTGCTGCTCACCGATCCGGACCACGCGGTGCCGGTGAACGTGGCGCGCAACGGCGTGCGCCTGATCGCCTACGGGCGTGGCGACCGCCTGGAGCTGCGCGACGTGCCGTTGAGCGCCGGCCTGGTGGTCGGCGACGAGATCGTCACCTCCGGCCTGGGCGGGCGTTTCCCCGCCGGCTTCCCGGTCGGCACGGTGGCCGAGCTGCATCCGGACGACAGCCACGCCTTCCTGGTGGGCCAGCTCAAGCCGGCAGCGCAGCTCGACCGCGGCCGCGACGTGCTGCTGTTGAAGACCCGTCCGTGGCGCGTGGCGCCGCCGCCCGCCGGCGAAGTGACGCCCACTGGCAATGCCGGCCCGGATTCGCGCGAACCCGCGCGGCCCGCGTCCGCCACCGCGAGATCGGAAG
>DJAN01000022.1 GCA_002429615.1 Lysobacteraceae bacterium UBA6001 | reverse complement strand
CGGGCAGCGGCGGTGGCGGCGCGGCGCCGGGCGCGCCGGCGAAAAGTTCGGCGACCGCGCCGACCGGCTTCCAGCCATCCAGTCCTTCCCGCCAAGCCATCGCCGAAGGCGTGCTACGGGCAAACGACTGGGCCGCCGCGTCGTCCATCGGGCCGACCCGGTCCGAACGGCCCGGAATATGGAAATACCACTGCGCCATGGGAAATCCTCCTGATTGATGGCCGAGTCTATGTCGGTGACCGCCGCGGCAGTCACCTGCCGCAGGTCATGCGCCGGGGGCCACGGCGGGCCTCGTTCAGATTTGCCGGTCGCGGCACGCGGTGTCACCCTTTGCGATGCCGTGTGCTGTATTGCAACATTTCCGTGCTAGGCGGCCTGTCGCCGCTAGTCCACCACCCGAGAGAGCCTTCGCCATGTCCCTGACCCGTGCCCGCGGCCGATTGCCGGCCGTGCATCCGCTTGTCATCGCCCTTGCCGCCCTGCTGCCCGCCACACAGGCCTTTGCCCAGGAGCCGGCCCAGACCGAAGGCGCCAAGGCGCCCGCCGTGCTCGACACGCTGCAGGTCACCGCGCAGCGCCGCGTCGAGAATGCCAAGGACGTTCCGGTATCGATCACCACGGTCAGCGGCGAGAAGCTCGACGTGCTCGGCTCGGCCGGCGATGACATCCGTTTCCTGTCCTCGCGCCTGCCCAGCCTCAACATCGAATCCTCCTACGGTCGTGCCTTCCCGCGCTTCTACATCCGTGGCCTGGGCAATACCGACTTCGACCTCAATGCGTCCCAGCCGGTGTCGCTGGTATACGACGATGTCGTGCAGGAAAGCCCGCTGCTCAAGGGCTTCCCGGTCTTCGATCTGGCCGGCATCGAACTGCTGCGTGGTCCCCAGGGCACTTTGTTTGGCCGCAATACGCCGGCCGGCGTGGTCAAGTTCGATTCGGCGCGACCGTCGCAGGACGCCGATGGCTACGTGAAGCTGTCCTATGGCAGCTTCGACAGCTGGAACTTCCAGGGCGCTTATGGCGGCCCGCTGACGGATCGCTGGTCGGCCCGCGTCTCGGCCCTGTACCAGCGCCGCGACGACTGGGTCACCAACACGCACGATGGCCCGAATGATGGTTTCGAGGGCTATGACGAAGCCGCCGGTCGCGTGCAGTTCCTCTACGAAGGCGATGACTTCGAGGCGCTGTTCAACCTGCACAAGCGCAAGCTCAACGGTACCGCCCGCCTGTTCCGCGCCAACATCATCCAGAAGGGCAGCAATGCGCTGGTGCCCGGCTTCGATCGCGATGAAGTCAGCAACGATGGCGTCAACTTCTCCGATCTGGAGACCTGGGGCGGCAGTGCCCGCCTGAAGTGGAACCTGGGGCAGGTCACGCTGTATTCGATCACCGGCTACGAAACCGCCGAGTCGCTCAACCGTGGTGATATCGATGGCGGCTACGGCGCCAGTTTCCTGGGCGCGGGCAACTATGGCCCGGGTGAGATTCCGTTCGCCTCCGAATCCGCCGATGGCCTGCCGGACCACCGCCAGTGGACGCAGGAATTCCGCGTGGAGTCCAACGAATGGGGCCGCTTCGATTGGCAGGCTGGCCTGTTCTACTTCGACGAAGACGTCACCATCGACAGCTTCAACTACGACTCGCTGACCCCGGGCAACCCGCAGGCCGGGCATGCGGTGCAGCAGCAGCGCAACAAGGCGTGGGCGGCGTTCGTGTCCGGTGACTTCGACGTGACCGACCGCTTCAAGCTGCGCGGCGGCCTGCGCTATACCCAGGACAAGAAGGACTTCAGTGCCAGCGTGCTGGAAGCGGCACCGTTCGGTGCGCCGGTCGGCGGGCCCTACGTGGTCCATACCGATGTCGACGACGTCAGCTGGGATCTGAGCGGCACCTACGCGCTGACCCCGGACGTGAACCTGTACGGCCGTGTCGCCAAGGGCTTCCGTGCACCATCGGTCCAGGGCCGCCTGCTGTTCGCGGCCGCCACCGCCCCGAATGGTGGTGTTTCCACCGCCGACTCGGAGAAGGTCATCTCCTATGAGATCGGCCTGAAGGCGGATCTGTTCGACAAGCGCGCGCGCCTGGGCTTCGACATCTTCCGCTATGACGTGGACGGCCAGCAGTTGATCGCCGTGGGTGGCGCGGCCAACACCGCCACGCTGCTCAACGCCGACAAGACCATCGGTCAGGGCGCGGAGCTGGACTTCGAGGCCTATATCACCGACAACCTGCTGGTCACGCTAGGTAGCAGCTACAACGATACCGAGATCAAGGATCCCAACCTGGCGGTGGCGATTTGTGGCGGTGGCTGCACCATCACCGACCCGACCACTGTCATCAATGGTGGCACCTACGCCCTGGTCAACGGCAACCCGCTGCCGCAGGCGCCGAAGTGGATCCACAACGTCACCGCGCGACTTGGCTTCCCCATGGTCAATGGCGACGAGATCTACGTCTACACCGACTGGGCCTACCGCAGCCCGGTGAACTTCTTCCTGTACGAGTCGCCGGAATTCCGCAGCCGCAGTTCGCTGGAAGGCGGCCTGCGGATCGGTTACAACTGGAACTACGGCTTGTACGACGTGGCGGTGTTTGGTCGCAACATCACCGACGAGACGCGCGTGGTCGGTGCGATCGATTTCAATAACTTGACCGGCTTCCTGAATGAGCCGCGCACGTGGGGTGTCGAGTTCACTGCAAAATTCTGATCGAGTTTGCAGTTTGCGGCGGGTCAGGCCCGGAAAGTTCCGGTACTGACCCGTCGGCAAATTAGATTATTCGAATATGCCTGCGGGACGTGGCTGACCAGAATCGTCGGCCATTCGAATTCTCTTGTCCTGCATATGCGCACCTACCTATCCCTAGCTCTTGCCGGCCTTCTGGCGATGCCCCTGACCAGTCAGGGACAGGCGGCCGGTACGCTCTCCCTTACCCCCGCAAGCAACCAGCAGTCCGGTCAGTTGCCTTCCGGCGTCCCCTCGCTCAGCTTCCTGGTACGCAACTACGACTGGCTGAAGGACATCAGCCTGCCGACCCGGCCCAGCGACGGGCAGATGGTGGAGATCAGAAGCACGGCTGGGTTCTTCTCCAGTCTGGATCTGGCGGGGACCGAGTTGGGGCCTGGCAAGCTGAAGATCGAAGCCGGCGATGTGCGCCGCTTTGTTTACGACGCCGCCGCGCAGCGCTGGAACGTTGTCGAAGTCGACGTCGCCGAAATTCCCGTGAACATGCTCGGCCAGATGCCGACAGCCCGCATCCGAAAAGTGCAGCTGCGCGATGGCGAATGGGCACCGAAGATCGAACTGCCCGCGGGTGCGCGGGACGGCGACCTGTTCGTGGTGCACTCCAGCGCGACCTGGCCGAGCCTCATCCGTGGCGAAGTGCTGTTCGATTCCACGCTGCGGGTGGAAGCCGGTGATCGCTACGTGTTCATCTTCAGCGCCGAACAGGGCAAGTGGATACCGCAGTATGTGCCGGAGCGGAAGCTGCCGCTGCAGGCGCAGTTGCCAGTGCCGACCGGCGCGCGCGCGCGCCTGAGTCTGCTCGATGGCCAGTGGCTGCGTGAAGTGACGCTGCCGACCAGCGCAGGTGATCGTGACCGCATCATCGTCGAGTCCATCGCCACCTGGGATTCCCGCATTGTGGTGCCGGGTGGCCAGGCGATGGGTCCGCTGGTGCTGAAGGCCGGCGATCGTTATGAATTCATGTACGTGGCGGACGACGCGCGCTGGGTCATCATGGACCATCCGGAGCGCGCTTACCAGGCGCGGGACATCGTCGATGGCCGGTTGCCGGCATTGACTGCTCCGCGCGCGCGCATTCTCTTTGGGGATGGCAACTGGCAGCGTCAGCTGACGCTGCCCGAACCGGTCGCCGGCGCGGAAGTAGTTGTCGATACCTCTGCCACGTATCCGGTGGAGGTCGTGCTCGGTCCCGAGGCTCAGGAAAAGCTCGAAACCGGTGAGCGTGTGACGTTCACTGCGGGCACGGACGGCAAGTGGCACCGGATGACCCGCACCATCGACCTGCTCGTGGTGTACAGCGACAACCTGGCGGGTCAGATCGGCGAACCGGCCGTTCGCGCGCGGGCATTCGAGTCATTGAATATCACCAACGATACGCTCGAGAACTCGGGAGGCAATTTCCGCTTCCGCCTGGTGGGCTTCAATAACCTCGCGACCCCGGTTACCTGGACATACCTCAATGATGCCTTGGCGACGCTGCCCAAGGACACGCGCGTACAGAAGTGGCGCGACGACGCACGTGCGGACGTCGTCTACTACATGGGTACCGAGGGCGGGTGTGGCTTGGCCTATACCCGCGCGATCAACGAAGTGGGCTACGCAGCGGAGTCGTTTGGTTGTGGTGCGAACATCATGCGCCATGAACTCGGGCATGTGATCGCGTTGCATCACACCAATCCTGAGGGTTATTGGCAGGGCTATGCGCTGGCCAAGACCGTGATGAACGGCAATGGCATCGCCCTGTACAGCACGCCGCTGCGTTTCACTTCCGACCTGGGCCTCCGTGCCGGCCTGGCCGACAAGTACGACGCCGTGCGCGCGTTGAACGAACGGTCCGCCAACGTCGCGGCGTTCCGATGAATATGCTGAGGCTTCTGGCGCGTTCTTCGCGGCCCGGGCGTGCCGGCGCGCTGCTGGTGCTGGTCATCGCCCTGGCTGGCTGCGAGCGTGACCGCGTCCAGCCGCCGGCCGCGGACGTTGGCACGGTGCGCATGGCAGAAAAATCCGCGCGCAGCGTGGCGCGCGCAGAGGGCACGACGGCCGCCGTGGCCGGGACCGACCTGGTGCTCGGCCCTGCCACGCTGGCGGCAGTGAGCAAGCAGTTTCCGTTCTTGCCAGCCGCGCAACTCGAGGACGGGCGCCTGCTGGTATCGCTGGACGATGATGCCGTCGGCAGGCTGGAAGCGGGCAGTACATTCCCAATCCAACTGGCCGGTCTGGAACCACGCCAGGCATTCGTCGAGTCCGTTCAGGAATACGAGGGAATGCGCCGCGTGCGGGGCAGGCTGCTTGGCGGTGAAGATCGACTCGGCGAGCGCTTCAGCATGACGCTGTCGTCGGATCGGAGCTACATCGCGGGCCGTCTGGAGCTGTCCGGCAAGGAGCTTTCGTTGGAGGTCCGCAACGGCAGTGGCTGGATCGCCGATGCGATGGCTTCGGCGCTGCTGGATGACGCCATGCCGTCTCGTTGAGTGTCAGGGCCGCGCGTCGCGGCCCTGCACCAGCACGTCGAGCAACGCCTCATCGCGATCCTGGCGATATTCCCAGTACATGATGCCGCCCAGCTGCATGCGCTTCACGTAGGCGATCTTTGCACGCAGCGACTGCGGGTCGTCGTAGCTGATGAACTGGTGGGTCGTCGCATTCCACAGCCAGGGCGCCTGTGCCTGCACATCCCAGTGGCGCTTCCAGCCGGGCTGTACGAGTGGCCCTTCAGCGATCCCGGCCCATGAGATGAAGCCACCATCGCTGCCGAATCTCTGCAGCAGGCCGTCATGCGCAGGGGCGACGTCGCCGAAGCGGCGACCATAGAACGCCACGCCAAGGTGAATCTTCTCCGCGGGCACGCCGGCGTCGAGGAATTCCTGCACTGCCGCCTGTGCGTTGCGTGCGCCGGCCGGTGCGCCCGGTGTCGGCGCCAGACCCGCGTGATGACCCGTCGTCGGCGTCAGGCTGCCGTAGAAGTCATAGGTCATCAGGTTGATCCAGTCGAGCGAGGCCGCGATGCGCGGCAGCTCCAGGCCCTGCGCGAACTCACCTTCGGCGGCCGCGATGGTGAGCAGGTACTGACGGCCATTGCGCACGCTTGTCTCGGCGTCGAGTTTGGCGCGCAGCGCCTCCAGCAGCAGGGAGAAGTTGTGCCGATCGGCCGGCTGATGGCTGATCCCTGGACCTGCCAAGGTTGGATATTCCCAGTCGATATCCAGGCCATCCAGGTCGTACTGACGTAGCAGGGACATGGCGCTGTCGATGAATACCGCACGAGCGGCAGGATCGGCAGCGGCCTCGGAGAAATGGCCGGCGCCCCAGCCACCGATCGACAGCACGATGCGCAGCGAAGGCTGGCGCTTGCGCAGCGCCACCAGCGCGCGAAGGTTGTCAGGCGAGGTGTCGGCCGGAAGGAACACGCGATGGGTTTCGTCCACCTGCGCGAAGGCGAAATTGACCACATCGAGCTTGCCCGGCGTGATCGCCGGCATCTGCGGGCCGCCGACCACATAACCGACGATGCGATACGGCGCGGCCGCCTGCGCCGCCGGGACCGCTACCAGCAGCGCGGCCGCGAGGATCCAGCGTGCGACCGCGCGGCCCGTCACAGCGCGCTATCCGGTCGGGTCTGCAGGACCCTCGCCTGCGCGTCACAATCTTCCGCGGGCTTGAGGCCAGCTGCACGTGCCGCGGCGACTTCCTTGCGCGCGGCCTGCAGGTCGGCACGGAACGCAGCTTCATCGTGCAGCCGTGCCACTGCCGCGGCCCCCATGTGGCGGCCTTCGAGGATGTCGCTCTGCCAATGCACGTTGCACACGAGGCGGCTTTCCGCGTAATTGCGGCCACGATCCAGCAGCGCGTCGGTGCGGTCCGGGGCAACCTCGGTAAGGATCAGCGCCCAGGCCCAGCCAATCGCGCTGTGGCCGGAGGGGTACGATCCGTTGTGACGCAGGCCCTCCTCGTCGTCGGGCGTGCAGGTGGGCTCGCCGTTGAGCATGAAGGGACGCGGGCGCTGGTAGTGATTCTTGGCGGCCTTGGTTGCCGCACTGGCATCGATGCGGCTGCGTTCCAGCAGGGCATACAGGTGCGGGGTGTGCTGGGTATCGATCGGCACGTCCAGCGCGCAGGCGAACTGGCGGGCGCCAGCGGGGAACGACAGGTCGGCATCACGGGTGGCCTGCGCGAAACGCGGCGTGCCGCGCAGCGCCAGGGCCTGCTTCGACACCGCTTCATCCAGCGCCATGCCAGCCGAGCCTGCCGCGGGCGGCGGTGGCACCAGGCGCAGGCTGTCTGGCGCATCGGCCTTGTCCAGATAGCCGCTGGCCTTGGCCGGTGCGGGCATCGCGCCATCGCGCGGGGTGCCCGGCGCGGTGCAGGCGCCCAGCGCCAGGGTAAGAAGGACGGCGACGCCGGCGCGGCGCGATGCGGTGTTGCCCAAGGACATGCCTACCTCTTCCATCGATACATCGGGCGCCAGAGTCTAATCGCTGGCGGCTCGGCGGGCGCGTGCCGCGATCAGCCGCCCACCCGCGCCGAGTAGCGCTCGCCGTCGTGCTCGACGCGCACGGGCCCGTCGAACACCGACGACAGCGGCTCGTCACGCAGCAGCACCTCGCGCGGGCCATCGGCGAAGATGCGCCCGGCGCGCAGCAGCACCACGCGTTCGATCTCCGGCACGATCTCCTCGATGTGATGCGTCACCAGGACCAGCGTGATGCCCTGGCGGGCAAGGTCGCGCATCGTATCGACCAGATGCTGGCGGGCGATCAGGTCCAGTCCGGTGGACGGTTCGTCCAGCAGCAGTGCCTGGGGACGGTTCACCAGTGCGCGTGCGATCAGCACGCGGCGCGTCTCGCCGGCGGACAGCTCGGCGTAGGGGCGCTCCAGCAGCGGCAGCGCGCGGGCGAGGGTCAGGGCTTCGCGCGCGCGATCACGCATCGCGTCGGTCACCTCGCGATGGGGCGGTACCACGTAGCTGGCGAAGAAGCCCGACAGCACCGCGCTTTCCACACTCAGGCCGGGCATGTCGGCGAGATTGCCGCTCAGGTCGCCGGTCACGATCCCCAGCTGGGACCGCAGGCGGTCAACCTGCCAGCGGGTCTGGCCCAGCACCTTCACCGGTGCGTCGCCGCCGGCGCGCGCCAGCGGATACAGCTCGCGCGTGATGAGCTTGATGAAGGACGACTTGCCGCAGCCGTTGGGGCCGAGGATCGCGGTGTGCTGGCCCATCGCGATGGACAGGCTCAACTCGTGGAGGACGCGGACCTGGCCGCGGGTGACGCTGGCGCGGTCCAGTTCGATCAAGGGGACGTCGGAGGGGATCGCTTGCGGCACGGCGGACATGAATGGGCGGTCGGAAAAGTGAAAGGTGAGCGACTGAACAACATACGCTGGCGACGGGTGCAGTTTGCCGCCAACGGCCCCATCATGTCTTCCACTCAATGCACATCGCCGACCTCTCGGCCGGAGCTTTCCCATGCTTGCCCAATCGCTCGTGGACTTCCTGACCGGTGGCGTGGCCGGGCTGGGTTGGTGGGAGATGCTGGCGGTGCTGCTGGTCTTCACCCAGCTCACGATCTTCTCGGTGACGCTCTACCTGCATCGCAGCCAGGCCCACCGCGGCGTGGACTTCCATCCGGCGCTGGCGCACTTCTTCCGCTTCTGGACGTGGTTGACCACCTCGATGATCACCCGCGAGTGGGTGGCCATCCATCGCAAGCACCACGCCAAGGTCGAGACCGAGGAAGACCCGCACAGCCCGCAGGTGAAGGGCATCGGCAAGGTGTTCTGGCGCGGCGTGGAGCTATATCGCGAGGCACGCGCGCAGCGGGCCGACATGGAGCAGTACGGCAAGGGCGCGCCGGACGACTGGGTCGAGCGCCATGTCTACACGCCGCACGCCAACCTGGGCCCGGTGGTGCTGTTCTTCGTCAATGCGGTCCTGTTCGGCCTGCCGGGCGTGGCGCTGTGGGCGATCCAGATGGCCTGGATCCCGTTCTGGGCTGCCGGCGTGGTCAATGGTCTTGGCCACTGGTGGGGCTACCGCAACTTTGAATCGGCCGATACCTCGACCAACCTGACGCCGTGGGCGTTCTGGATTGGCGGCGAGGAGCTGCACAACAACCATCATGCATTCCCGAGTTCGGCGCGTTTCTCGATGCGCCGCTGGGAGTTCGATATCGGCTGGCAGGTGATCCGCCTGCTGGAGCGCGTGCGCCTGGCCAAGGTGCTGCGCGTGGCGCCGAAGCTGGACATCCGCCCGAACATCAGTGTGCCCGATGCGGACACGTTGCGCGCGCTGCTGTCGCACCGCTTCCAGGCCATGACCGACTACCAGCGCAGCGTGTTCAAGCCGGCGCTGCGGGAAGAGGCCATTGCGGCGGGTGCGCGCATGCGCGAGCTGCTGCCCAAGCGCCTGCGCCGTGGTCTCGTCGACGACGGCCGTTGGCTCAAGCCCGATGCGCGCCAGCAGTTGCACGACTGGGTGGCGCAGCGTCCGCGCATCAGTACGCTGGTGGAACATCGCGCTCGCCTGGCCGCGTTGCTGGAGGCACGCAGCCATGATGCGGCCGAGCGCCTGCGCCAGCTGCAGGCCTGGTGCCACGATGCGGAGGCCAGCGGCATCGCCGCGTTGCAGGCCTACGCGGCGCGGCTGAAGGGCTATGCACTGAGCGGCGCATGATCGAACGTTTCGTACCAAGTGTTGCCCGCGAACGCCGCCTTGTGCGGCGTTCGTCGTGCTGGGTCGTGCTGCTGATGCTGGTCGCCGGCGCTGCCGCGGCGCAGGTCACCGAGAGCAGTGAGTACCTCAAGCGGATGGACACCGACGGCGATGGCCGCGTCAGCCTGGAGGAGTACCTGGCGTGGATGAGCTATGCGTTCGACCAGCGCGATCGCAACGGCGATGGCGTGCTGACCGCCGATGAACTGCCGGGCGGGCGCGGCAAGCCGGTAACGCGGGCGGAGCATGTGGCTACGTTGACGGCGCGTTTCAGGAAGCAGGACGCGAACGGCGACGGGTATCTGAGCGCGAAGGAACTGCTGGCGCCGCCGCGGTAGCTGCGCGCGGGCGTGCTGCAGCGCGAGCGGATGCTGTCGCGGCTGAAGCCGCTCCTACAAAATGGCCATCCAATTGACGGCGACCCACGTGTAGGAGGGGCTTCAGCCCCGACCGGAACCCGTGGCCGCCGGGAAACCTCCCGACAGCCCGCCCATCAGGCCGCCTGCACGATATGCAGCGCCTTCGGATTGCGCCACTGCGCCAGCAATGCCGCCTCGCGCGCCTTGGCTTCATGCAGGTGCGCTTCCTTGACGTGCCCGTAGCCACGGATGTGCTCCGGGATCGCGGCGATCTGCGCGGCCAGGCCGACATTGTCCGCGTCCAGCGTCTCCAGCAGCGCGTCCATCGTCTGCGCATAGTCCGCGATCAGCTGCCGTTCGCCACGTCGCTCGGCCGTATAGCCGAATACGTCGAACGCGCCACCACGCAGGAACCGCAGCTTCGCCAGCAGGC
The DNA here is from genome assembly GCA_002429615.1 of Lysobacteraceae bacterium UBA6001. GTDB lineage: Bacteria > Pseudomonadota > Gammaproteobacteria > Xanthomonadales > Xanthomonadaceae > Stenotrophomonas_A. Next base: position 6,441 of record DJAN01000022.1, on the reverse strand, counting down.
CGAATGCCTTGAACATCCAAGGCCCGTACTCACGCTTGATCAGCCGTCCTTCCGCATCCTTCTTCGCCAGCAGCGGCGGCGCGAGGTGGAAGCGCACCTGGAAGTCGCCTTCGAACTGCTGCGCCAGGCGGCGCTGGAAATCGCCGCTGGTGTACAGGCGCGCCACCTCGTACTCATCCTTGTACGCCATCAGCTTGAAGTAATAACGCGCCACCGCTTCGGTCAGCGCGGTCGAGCCCGGCGCGCGTGCCTGCTCGGCCGCGCGCACGCGCGCCACCAGCGCGCGGTAGCGCTCGGCGTAAGCGGCATCCTGGTACTCGGCGAGGAACGCGCCGCGCCGGGCCACCAGCTCATCGAGCGAGCGCGAAAGACGTGCATCGTCCATCGGCCCGAACGCCAGGGCATCGCCGTCGCCGGACGGCAGGCCGCGCACCGTCGGGCCATCCCCGGTATCGCGCGGCGCGGCGGTGGCGCCGGCTTCGTTGCCTTCCCAGCCCAGCGGCGGCAGCGACTGCAGGTGCTGCGGCTTGCGCTCCTGCGCGGTCTCGCGGTTGTGCACCAGCCCGGCCGCCTGCTGCACGGCTTCCGGGTCGATCGCCGCCAGCCGGCCCCAGGCAAACGCCTGCTGGTTCATCTGCACGGCGGCGCCATTGAGTTCGATCGCGCGCATCAGCGCATCGAACGAGACCGGCACCAGCCCCTGCTGCCAGGCATAGCCGAGCATGAACAGATTGGCGGCGATGGCGTCGCCAAGCAATGCGGTGGCGAGTTGCGTGGCATCGAGCTTCTGCGGCTCGCGGCCGCCGAGCGCCACGCGCACACCGGCGATGATCTCGGCCGCGGGGAATTGCAGGTCCGGCCGCGTGGTGAAGCTGCCCGGCATCGCCTCATAGGTGTTGAGCACCACTTCGGAGCGTTCAGGACGCACCTTGGACAGCGCCCAGTAGTCGTTCACCACCACCATGTCGCAGCCCAGCACCAGATCGGCTTCGCCGGCCGCGATGCGCACTGCGTGGATGTCTTCCGGCGTGCGGGCGATGCGGATGTGCGTGGTCACCGCGCCACCCTTCTGCGCCAGGCCGGTCTGGTCCAGCACGGTGGCGCCCTTGCCCTCCAGGTGGCCGGCCATGCCCAGCAGCGCGCCGATGGTCACCACGCCGGTGCCGCCGACGCCGGTGATGAGGATGTTCCAGGGCTCGGCCAGGTCGGTGCGCAGCACCGGCGCCGGCAGGTGGTCGAGCAGGTGGGTGGCGTCGCTGCGGCGTCCCTTGCGCGGCGCGCCGCCGTGCACGGTGACGAAGCTCGGACAGAAGCCCGAGACGCAGGAATAATCCTTGTTGCAGTTGGACTGGTCGATCTCGCGCTTGCGCCCGAACTCGGTTTCCTTCGGCAGCACCGACACGCAGAAGCTCTTCTCGCCGCAGTCGCCGCAGCCTTCGCAGACCAGCGAATTGACCATCACCCGCTTCGGCGGATCCACCAGCTTGCCGCGCTTGCGGCGGCGGCGCTTCTCGGTCGCGCAGGTCTGGTCGTAGATCAGGATGCTGACGCCCTTCACCGTGCGCAGGCGCTTCTGCACCTCGTCCAGTTCGCCGCGGTCGTAGAACTCGGTGTCGTGCGGGAACAGGTCGCGCCGGCGTGACCACTTGGTGATGTCGTCGCTGAGCACCACGATGGTGTGGATGCCCTCGGCATGCATCTGCCGGGCGATGTCCGGTACCGTGAGGGTGCCGTCCACCGGCTGGCCACCGGTCATGGCTACCGCGTCGTTGTAGAGGATCTTGTAGGTGATGTTGACGCCGGTCGCGACCGACTGGCGGATCGCCAGCGTGCCGCTGTGGAAATAGGTACCGTCGCCGAGGTTCTGGAATACGTGCGGCGTCTCGGTGAACGGCGCCTGCCCGGACCAGGTCACGCCCTCGCCGCCCATGTGGGTGAAGGTGTCGGTCGAGCGGTCCATCCACGTCACCATGTAGTGACAGCCGATGCCGCCCATGGCGCGCGAGCCGTCCGGCACCACGGTGGAGGTGTTGTGCGGGCAGCCGGAGCAGTAGTGCGGCACGCGCGGGAACTGCGCGCGCGGCAGGGCCATCTCCGCTTCCTTGGCGTCCATCCAGCGCAGCCGCTGCTCGATGGATTCGGTGTTGAAGAAGCGCTGGATGCGCTTGCCGATCACCGCGGCGATGGTGGCCGGGGTCAGCTCGCCGGTGGACGGCAGGATCCACTCGCCCGCCTCGTCGTACTTGCCGACGATGCTGGGGCGCGGGCCCTGCGCGGCCGGCCAGTTGTAGAACAGTTCCTTCATCTGCCGCTCGATGAAGGCACGCTTCTCCTCCACCACGACGATGTCTTCCAGCCCCATGGCGAAGCGGGTGATGCCCACCGGCTCCAGCGGCCAGGTCATGCCGACCTTGTAGACGCGGATGCCGATCGCCGCGCAGGCGGCTTCGTCCAGGCCCAGGTATTCCAGCGCCTGCAGCACGTCCAGGTAGCTCTTGCCGGTGGTGACGATGCCCAGCCGTGCGTTCGGCGCGTCCATCACCGTGCGGTCGATGCCGTTGGCGCGGGCGAAGGCCTGCGCGGCCTTCACCGCATAACGGTGCAGGCGCATCTCCTGGTCCAGCGGCGGATCCGGCCAGCGGATGCCCAGGCCGCCGGGCGGCATCTCGAAGTCCTCCGGCAGCACGATGCGGCGCGCGAACGGATCGACCTGCACCGAGGCGGAGGACTCCACGGTCTCGGCGATGGTCTTGAAGCCGATCCAGCGGCCGGTATAGCGGCTCATCGCCCAGCCCACCAGGCCCAGGTCGAGGATGTCCTGCACGCCGGCCGGGTTGAGGATCGGCATCATCGCGCTGACGAATTCGTCCTCGCTGCCATGCGGGAGGGTGGAGCTGCGGCAGGCGTGGTCGTCGGCGGCCAGCGCCAGCACGCCGCCGTGGCGCCAGGTGCCGGCGGCGTTGCCGTGCTTGAACACGTCGCCGGTGCGGTCCACGCCCGGGCCCTTGCCGTACCACATGCCATACACGCCATCGACGGTGGCGCCGGGGAACAGGTGGGTCTGCTGCGTGCCCCACACCATCGTCGCCGCCAGGTCTTCGTTCAGACCCGGGGTGAATTTCACCTTCGCCGCTTCCAGGTGCTTGCGCGCGCGCCACAGCTCCAGATCGAAGCCGCCCAGTGGGCTGCCGCGGTAGCCGCTGATGAAGCCGGCGGTGTCCAAGCCGGCGGCCTGGTCGCGCAGCTGCTGCATCAACGGCAGGCGCACGAGTGCCTGCACGCCGGACAGATAGATGCGTCCGTCCGTGCGCGTGTACTTGTGCTCCAGCGTGTAGTCGCGGTCCAGGGAGCCGATCGCCGGTGTATTGGCGGAAGACGGCGAGGTAAGTTCGGCGGTGCTGGTCATGGCTGGCCCGGCGGGGTTGGCAGGTCGGCGTCCGCGAGGAGGCCGCGCGGCCGGCGATTGTAACAGTGGCGTCTTCTGTGACCTCGCGCACTCGTCTCTTGTGCGCTGGTGCGGTTAGGATGCAGGTTGGGAGGATGTGGCGTTTTCGTTTTAGGGGGAAATGGACGTGAAGACGATGCACGCAAGGCGCATGGCCTTTGGCTTGGCCGTGTCGATGGTTTGTGGAAGTGTCTGGGCACAGACCGTTCCCAAGCCCAAGGAGTTCTATTTCGACGAGGACCGCAGCACCACGCGTCCTGTCGTCGTGGTGCCGGGGAACGGCGATGAGGTTGTCGACAAGCTTGCCGCCATCGTGCAGCGCGATCCGCGCGCCGTCGAAGCGCGGGTGCAGCTCGGCACGCTGGCGCTGGCCGGTGGCCGTCGCGAACTCGGTGACCAGCTCTACAAGGCCGCGCTCGGCACGATGGCGACCAGCAGCCAGCAGTATCGCCAGGCCACCTGGAACTACGGTTGGGCGCTGCTGCGTGCCGGTGATGCCGAGCAGGCGCTGCACCAGTGGGTCACCCTGAGCAGTGGCCGGCCGGCCACGCCGGACTGGTTGCCGCCCACGCTGGCGCTGACCCTGTGGAAGCTCGACCGCAAGGACGAGGCGATCGCCTGGTTCGCGGCCGCCGCCCGGACCTGGCCGGACAAGTGGACCGATCAGGCCAGCATCGCGGAGCTGCTACCGGGCTGGAGCGACGCCGAGCGCAACGATCTGGGCGCCGTGCAGGCGGCCTGGCAGGCCAATCCGCCCGCGTGGCCCTGAACCGGGTCGGGCGGGCGCCTCTGGTCGCCCGCCCGGTACGTTCCGGCCGCCGATGGCCCGCAGCTTTCCGCCCGGTGCCTTGCCGGGGGTTTTGCTGCAACGCACAATGAGCGGCCTATCCCGCCGCCCAGCCCCGCCTAGGGGCGTCCACCGCCATGTCCTCGCGTCTTCCCCTGATCGCGCTCGCCGTGAGCGCTTTTGCCATTGGCACCACCGAATTCGTGGTGATGGGCCTGCTGCAGCAGATGGCGGCCGATCTCGGCGTCTCGATTCCCGCCGCTGGCCTGCTGGTGTCCGGCTATGCCATGGGCGTGGTGATCGGCGGGCCGCTGCTGGCCATGGCCACCGCGCGGCTTCCCCGCAAGACGGTCCTGCTGGTGCTGATGGGCATCTTCATCGTCGGCAACCTGCTGTGCGCGTTGGCGCCGAACTACGAGACCCTGATGGCCGCGCGCGTGATCGCCTCGCTGGCGCACGGCTCCTTCTTCGGCGCCGGTGCCGTGGTTGCGGGGCACATCGCTGCGCCGGGTCGGCGGACCCAGGCGATCGCCATGATGTTCGCCGGCCTGACCATCGCCAACATCTTCGGCGTGCCGGCCGGCACCGTGCTGGGCCAGGCGCTGGGCTGGCGCTCCACGTTCTGGGCGGTGACCGTGCTCGGCATCCTCGCCCTGGTGGTGATGGCGCGCTATGTGCCGCGCCTGGAGGCCATGCCGGCGCCGCGGCTGGGTGAAGAGCTGCGCCGCGTGCTCAAGCCGCAGGTGTGGGTCGCGCTGGGCATGACCGTGTTCGGCTTCGGTGGCGTGTTCGCGGTGTTCACCTATATCGACCCGATCCTCACCCATCGCGCCGGCATGGACGAACAGGCGATCAGCCGCGTGCTGGTGCTGTTCGGCGTCGGCGCCACGATCGGTACCCTGGTCGGCGGCAAGCTCGCGGACCACCGGTTGATGCGCAGCATCACCCTGCTGCTCGGCGCGCTGTGCGTGTTCTTCCTGTTCTTCGCTTCGCTGATGGATTCGCCGGTGGGCGCGGTGATCGGCGTGTTCCTGATCGGCGTGCTCGGCTTTGCCGCCAACCCGGGCCTGCAGGCGCGCTCCATGCAGCAGGCGCACGACGCGCCGCTGCTGGCCTCGACGCTCAACCAGAGCGCCTTCAACCTCGGCAATGCCGGCGGTGCCTGGCTGGGCGCCTCGATGCTGGCGCACGGCGCGATCTATCCGCAGCTGAGCTACGCCGCCGCGGCGGTGACCGCCGGCGGCATCGGCCTGACCCTGCTCAGCGTGTGGATGGAACGGCGCGGCCGGCGCCGCGCCAGCGCCGCCTGCTGAGGCCGGCGAGCCGCCCATGGCCCTGGACGCCTTCGCGCTGATCCTGCTGACCCTCGGCCTGGGCCTGCTGTTCGCGCGCCTGCGCGTATTGCCGGAAAACAGCGCCGACGTGCTCAACCGCGTCGTGCTCTACCTGTGCCTGCCGGCGGCGGTGCTCACCTATGTGCCGCGCCTGCACCTGGACCGTTCGCTGGCCGGGCTGATCGCCACGCCCTGGCTGCTGGCCCTGGCCACGGTGCTGCTGGTGACGCTGTGTACCCGCGTCCTGAAGCTGCGCCGCGACGAGCATGCGGTGCTGCTGATGTGCGTGGGCCTGAGCAATTCCAGCTTCATCGGCTACCCGATGATCCGCGCGCTGCTCGGCGATCACGCGCTGCCCTATGCGGTGGTCTACGACCAGTTCGGTACCTTCGTGCTGCTCTCGACCTTCGGCCTGTACGTGCTGGCGCGCTACAGCGGCGACACGCCGCCGACCACGAAGCAGATCCTGATGCGCATCGCGCGTTTCCCACCGTTATGGGCGCTGCTGGTCGCGCTGACGGTGATGCCCGAGCAGCCGCCGGCCTGGATCGGCGCCGCGCTGAAGAGCCTGTCCGACGCGATGCTGCCGCTGGTGATGCTGGCGGTGGGCTTCTCGCTGCAGCTGCGCCTGCCCGCCGCCGAACTGCGCCCGCTCGGCGCCGGCCTGCTGCTCAAGCTGCTGGTGCTGCCGTTGCTGGCGTGGCCGCTGTCGCTGGCGTTCGGGCTGCAGGGCGAGCGCCTGCAGGCCAATGTGCTGGAAACCGCGATGCCGACGATGATCACCGCCGCCGCGCTGGCGATCTCGCACCGGCTGGCGCCGCGGCTGGCCGCGGCGATGGTCGGCTACAGCATCCTGCTCTCGCTGCTGACCCTGC
>DJAN01000302.1 GCA_002429615.1 Lysobacteraceae bacterium UBA6001 | reverse complement strand
CGCGGCTGAAGCCGCTCCTACAAGGGCAGGGGCAGGGGCAGGGGCAGGAGCAGGAGCAGGACCAGGCCCCCCCGCGCTACAGACTCACCGCAGCCGCGACGCCACGAAGTCCCAGTTCACCAGCTTCCAGAACGCCTCCAGATACTGCGCGCGGCCATTCCGGTAGTCGATGTAGTACGCATGTTCCCAGACATCGCACGCCAGCAGCGGCGTGTCGTCGCCGGTCAGCGGCGTGGAGGCGTTGGCCGTGCTCACCACCGCCAGGTGCCCGTCGGCGCGCTGCACCAGCCACACCCAGCCCGATCCGAACGTGGCCAGTGCCAGGCGGTCGAACTCGCCACGGAAATGGCCGAAGTCGCCGAATGCCTGCACGATCTTCTCGCCCAGTTTGCCGCCAGGCTCGCCGCCGCCGCGCGGGCGCAGGCATTGCCAGTAGAACTCGTGGTTCCACACCTGCGCGGCCTGGTTGAACAGCTGGCCCTGCGCGCGGCGCACGATCTTCTCCAGCGTCAGCTCGGCCAGTTCGGTGCCGGCGATCAGTTCGTTGAGCTTGTCGACATAGGCGCGCTGGTGCTTGCCGTGGTGGTAATCCAGGGTTTCCGCCGACAGGTGCGGCGCGAGCGCGGCACGGTCGTAGGGCAGGGGCGTGAGTTCGATCGGCATGGGCGAGGGAGAGGGCCACGAGGGTCGCGGCCTGTGCTTACAATGACGGACCAGGTGGCAGTCTATCCGACCCGGAGGTCGACGCTGCCGCCCCTACAGGAGAATTGCCATGCCGGTGATGGAACGCATCCAGGCGGAAGTCGAAGGGCATCCGATCGTGTTGTTCATGAAAGGAACGCCGCAATTCCCCATGTGCGGTTTCTCCAGCCGTGCCGTGCAGGCCCTGCTCGCCGCCGGTGCCGAGCACCTGCATACGGTCAACGTGCTCGAAGAGCCGGAGATCCGCGCCAACCTGCCGCGTTATTCGAACTGGCCGACCTTCCCGCAGTTGTTCATCCATGGCGAGCTGATCGGCGGCTGCGACATCACCCTGGAGCTGTTCGAATCCGGCGAGCTCAAGCGCATCGTCGCCGAGGCCTACGCTTCGTGAGCGCGGGCGAGGTGGCGGCCGCCGCCGGCGCGCTCGAAGGCCGGGTGGTGCTGGTCAGTGGCGCCGCGGGCGGCCTGGGTGCCGTCGCCGCGGAAGCCGCCGCCGCCGCCGGTGCCACGGTGATCCTGCTGGGCCGCAAGCCGGCGAAGCTCGAACGCCTCTACGACCGCCTGGCCACACTTGGCCCGGAACCGCTGATCTATCCGCTGGACCTGGTCGGCGCCACGCCGGACGACTACGCCACCCTGGCGCAGCGCGTACAGGACGAACTCGGCCGGCTCGATGGCGTGCTGCACTGCGCGGCGGACTTTCCCGGCCTGACGCCGTTCGAACTCGCCGATCCGGCGGTGCTGGCGCGGGTGCTGCACGTGAACCTCACCGCGCGCGCCTGGTTGTCGCAGGCGTGCCTGCCGCTGCTGCGGCAGCGCAACGACGCGGCACTGGTGTTCGTGCTCGATGATCCGGCGCGGGTCGGCCACGCGTACTGGGGCGGCTATGGCGCTGCCCAGCACGCGCAGCACGGCCTGCTTGCCAGCCTGCATGGCGAAACCGCCGCCGGGCCGGTGCGCGTGGCGGCGCTGCAGCCGGGCCCGATGCGTACCGCGCTGCGCGCACGCGCCTATACGCACCAGGAAGACCTTGAGGCGGTCGACGCCAAGCGCTATGCCGCCGCCTGCGTGACCCTGCTGGCACCTGCCGGCGCGGTGCACCGGGGCACGGTGTGGGCGGCGACGCCCACGCCGGCCTAGCCGAATCCCGTCCGGCACGGGACAATACGCGCCCGATGCGCCGTGCCGGCGCCCTCCCTGCTGATGCCGCGCCGTCCCTGGCGCCGCGTCCGTGCCTGCCGCGATGTGGCCGGCACCTCTTGTTGCCCCAGGCTCTCCCATGACCATCCTGTCCGCCGCGCTGCTGCTGTTCCTGATCCTGGATCCGCTGGGCAATATTCCGGTCTTCCTCAGCGTGCTCAAGCCACTGCCGTCGCGGCGGCAGCGCATCGTGCTGGCGCGCGAACTGCTGATCGCGCTGTTCGTGCTGATGGGATTCCTGTGGGGCGGCAAGTACGCGCTGGAGCTGATGCACCTGCGCCAGGAGTCGGTGTCCATCGCCGGCGGCATCGTGCTGTTCCTGATCGGCATCCGCATGATCTTCCCGCGCCCGGAAGGGCTGATGGGCGAGATTCCGGACGGCGAGCCCTTCATCGTGCCGCTGGCGATCCCGCTGGTCGCCGGCCCCTCCGGCATGGCTGCGGTGATGCTGATGGGCAGCGGCGAGCCGCACCGGCTGCCGGACTTCAGCCTGGCCCTGCTGATCGCCTGGGGCGCGACCTCGGCGATCCTGTTCTCCGCCACGCTGCTCTACAAGCTGCTCGGCCACCGCGCGCTGTCGGCGCTGGAGCGGCTGATGGGCATGCTGCTGGTGGCGATCTCGGTGCAGATGTTCCTGGACGGCATCGGCACCTATCTGAAGCTGCCGACCACGATCTGATCCGCCCTCCACGGGTAGCGTTCAAGCCGCGTGAGGATGCGTTGACCGTGTCCTTGCAATGCGCGCCATGCTGCAAGCGCACATAAGTGTCTGTTTCGGCGCAAGTGTTTGTGCTGCAAGCGTTTCCACATGTGGCGACCAACGCATTCCTGGTCATGAGCCGGTCACATTCCGCTATTAACGTGTTAACCTGTTGTTAACCGTTTCGGTCGAAACCAGGCCGCCCGGTAGGGAACCCCAGATCAAATCAGCGCATTGCCGGCGACGGTGATGGCTGAGCCGCTTTCTCCGCATCCGTCCACGTATCGAGGCTACCGCCCATGACTCACCCCCGTCAGTTCCGCATGTCCAAGCTCACGCTTGGCCTCGTGGCCGCCCTTGCCGCCGCGCCCGTCTTCGCGCAGAGCACCTCCGCCGGCGTCGGCGGCGTGGTCACCACCACCAGCGGCCAGCCGGTCACCGGCGCCGAAGTGACCATCACCCACGTCGAGTCGGGCACGGTCAGCCGCGCCACCACGGACGAAGCGGGTCGTTACACCGCGCGCGGCCTGCGCGTCGGTGGTCCGTACAGCATCACCATCACCAAGCCGGGTGAGGGCACCAAGACCGAAGACGGCATCTACCTGGGCGTCAACCAGACCGCGAGCGTCAACGCCGCGCTGACCGGCGACCTGACCACGCTGGAGACCGTCAACGCGGTCGCCGTGGCCGGTGGCTCGGAAGTGTTCAGCGCCACCAAGACCGGCTCGGGTACCCAGATCAGCCAGGAATCCATCAAGGCGCTGCCGTCGATCAATGGCAACATCCAGGACTACATGCGCCTGGACCCGCGCGTGGCCTTCGTTGACCGCGCCTCGGGCACCATCTCGGCCGGCGGCCTGAACCCGCGCTACAACTCCGTCAGCATCGACGGCGTGGCGGCGAGCGACACGTTCGGCCTGGAAGGCAACAACATGGTGACCCGTCGCCAGCCGGTGTCGATGGAAGCCATCGAAGCCCTCGACATCAACCTGTCGAACTACGACGTCAGCATCGCCAGCGCCGCCGGCGCCACCGTCAACGCGGTGACCAAGTCCGGTACCAACGAGTTCCACGGCTCGGTGTACGGCAGCTACCGCGACGGCGACTGGTTCGGTGACAACCCGGACGGCACCCCGTTCAACGGTTTCACCAAGGAAAAGACCTACGGCATGACCCTGGGTGGTCCGGTCGTCAAGGACAAGCTGTTCTTCTTCGCCAACTACGAGAAGTTCGAGCAGGCCGCCCCGGGCGCCGACCTGGCGAGCACCGCGTACGGCAAGACCAATGCGGTCATCAATGACGCCTACATCGCCCGTGCGCAGCAGATCGCGCAGGACAACTGGGGTATCGACCCGGGTTCGCTGAGCAGCAACGGCAACACCGACCTGGAAGAGTACGCGCTGAAGCTGGACTGGAACATCAACGACCAGCACCGCGCCAGCGTCCGCTACAGCAAGCTCGACCAGAGCAAGCTGCGCATCAACGGCATGACCAGCAGCTCGGTCTCGCTGAGCTCGTACTGGTACCAGCACGAGAAGTCGATCGAGAGCTACGTCGGCCAGCTGTTCTCCGACTGGACCGACACCTTCTCGACCGAGTTCAAGGTCTCCTACCGCGATTACTCGGCGATCCGCGTCACCCCGACCACCGCGCCGAGCATCCAGATCCAGCAGGGCACCGACTCGCTGTACCTCGGTACCGAGCTGAGCTCGCAGAACAACATCCTGTCGACCAAGACCTGGAACTACTACGGTGCCGGTACCTGGACGCTGGGTGACCACGACCTGAAGTTCGGCGTGGACTACAGCACCAACGAGATCTACAACTACTTCGCCCAGAACGGCTGGGGCAGCTACATCTTCCAGGGCCTGGACAACTTCGCCGCCGGCATCTGGTCCAGCTACCGCCTGGCCGCCGAGACCTCGCCCGGTTCGATCCCGGCCGACTACAAGTACAACAACCTCGGCCTGTTCGTGCAGGACACCTGGTACGTCAACAGCAACCTGACCCTGACCCTGGGCCTGCGTGGCGACCGTCCGGACACCACCCCGTCGCCGACCTACAACGCAGCTGCGTCGAACACGTTCGGCTACAACAACAGCAAGATCTTCAACGGCGACTTCCTGATCCAGCCGCGCTTCGGTTTCAACTACAACTTCGACACCGAGCGCCCGATGCAGCTGCGCGGTGGCGTGGGCCTGTTCCAGGGTGATTCGCCGCAGGTGTGGATCGGCAACAGCTACTCCAACACCGGCCTGAACTACACCTCGTACAACCAGCAGGTCTACAACGCGGCCGTGCCGTTCTCGCCGGATGGCCTGAACCAGCCGGTCCCGACCGTGGCGGGTTCGGCGCTGCAGAGCGTCAACTTCGTCGGCGACGACTTCAAGCAGCCGTCGCTGTGGAAGGCCAATCTGGCCCTCGACCACGAACTGCCGTGGTACGGCATCGTCGCGTCGGCCGAACTGCTGTACACCAAGGTCAAGGACGGCCTGTACTACCAGGCGCTGAACCTGGGCCCGGGCTACACCGGTCCGGACGGCCGCACCCTGTACTGGAACCCGAGCAAGGTCAGCTGGACCTCGTCTGACACCGGCAGCAACTCGTCGGCCAGCCGCTACGGCCGTTATGCCAACTACGACGCCGTCTACCTGATCGACAACACCGACAAGGGCAAGACCTCGCAGTTCACCGTCTCGCTGACCAAGCCGTTCAGCGAAGGCAGCGACTGGTCCTGGACCCTGGGCTACACCTACACCCACGCGACCGAAGTGGGCCCGCTGACCAGCTCCACCGCCAGCTCGGGCTGGGCGTACCAGTACGCCTTCGACGTGAACTCGAACCAGGAAAACACCTCGCGTTACGAGATCAAGGATCGCATCAGCGGTTCGCTGGATTGGAAGCACAAGTTCTTCGGTGACTACGAAACCCGCGTGGGCCTGGTCTATGAAGGCCGCAGCGGTCGTCCGTTCAGCTACGTCTTCGCCAACGACTTCAATGGCGACGGCCGTACCTACAACGACCTGTTCTACGTTCCGAACGGCGACGTGCTGTTCGGCAGCGTGAACACCGCTGGCCAGTTCACCCCGGATGCCACCATGGCCGCCAACTTCAATGCGTGGCTCGCCGCGCATCCGGAAGTGGCGAAGTACGCGGGCAGCTATGCCCCGGCCAATGCCTTCCGCACCGGCTTCGTGAACACCTTCGACCTGCGCATCAGCCAGGAGCTGCCGGGCTTCTACAAGGGCCACAAGTCGCAGATCTGGCTGGACATCCAGAACGTGGGCAACCTGATCAACAAGGATTGGGGCCACATCGTCGACTACGGCTTCTACGCCGATGCCTCGGTGGCGCGCCTGGCCGGCATCTACAACGGCCAGTACGTGTACAACTACACCAGCACCAGCCAGCCGACCGCGGCCAACTCGGATGCCGACGGCTTCAACGTCGGTGTGTCGCAGTGGTCCATGCAGGTGGGCTTCCGCTACCAGTTCTGATCCATCGGAACCCAAGCGGAACAGGAAACGGCCGGGGCAACCCGGCCGTTTTCTTTTGTCGGGGGGACTGGGTTACAGTCCCGCGGCTGCATAGAAGGAGTAGCTCATGGAACAAGGCAACAAGGCGGCGACGGCGCTGCCGGTGGTGGACGCGCGGATCTACCCGCGTGGCGGGCTGGACGTGCTGTCGCGGGCCGAAGTGGCGCGCCTGCGCGACGCGTCCGCCGGTGGCATGCATGAACTGCTGCGCCGCTGCGCGCTGGCGGTGCTGACCAGCGGCAGCGCCTCGGACGACCCGCGCGCCGCACGCGACCTCTACCCGGATTTCGACATCCAGGTCACCCAGCAGGACCGCGGCGTCCGCATCGATCTCAGCAAGGCGCCGGCGATGGCCTTCGTCGATGGCGAGATCATCCGCGGCGTGGCCGAACTGCTGTTCGCCGTGGTGCGCGACCTGGCCTACATGGCCATCGAACTCGGCCCGGAGTACGCCGCCGACCTGGCGTCGGGCGAGGGCATCACCAACGCGGTGTTCGGCCTGCTGCGCAATGCGCGCATCCTGCATCCGACCGACCCCAACCTGGTGGTGTGCTGGGGTGGGCATTCCATCTCGCGCGACGAATACCTCTATACCAAGCAGGTCGGCTACGAGCTGGGCCTGCGCGGCCTGGACATCTGCACCGGCTGCGGTCCGGGCGCGATGAAGGGGCCGATGAAGGGCGCCACCATCGCCCATGCCAAACAGCGCCGCACCAACACGCGCTACATCGGCGTCACCGAGCCGGGCATCATCGCCGCCGAGTCGCCGAACCCGATCGTCAACCACCTGGTGATCATGCCGGACATCGAGAAGCGCCTGGAGGCCTTCGTCCGCATCGGCCACGGCATCATCGTGTTCCCGGGTGGCGTCGGCACCGCCGAGGAGATCCTGTACCTGCTCGGCATCCTGCTGCGCGAGGAGAACGCGCACCTGCCGCTGCCGCTGATCCTCACCGGCCCGACCATCGCCGCGCCGTACTTCGAGCAGATCGACCGCTTCATCCGCCTGACCCTGGGCGATGCGGCGGCCTCGCGCTACGAGATCATCGTCGGTGATCCGGTCGAGGTGGCGCGGCGCATGACCCGCGGCATCAAGCAGGTGCGCGAGTACCGCATCGCGCAGCGCGACTCGTTCTATTTCAACTGGTCGATCACCATTCCCGAGGAATACCAGCGTCCGTTCGTGCCCACGCACGAGGCCATGGCCAGCCTCGACCTGCACCAGGGCCGGCCGGCGCCGGCGCTGGCCGCCGACTTGCGGCGCGCGTTCTCCGGCATCGTCGCCGGCAACGTCAAGGAAGAGAGCATGCAGCGCATCGAACAGCATGGGCCGTTTGAGATCCATGGCGATGCGGAGATGATGCAGGCGCTGGATGCGCTGCTGCGTGCTTTCGTCGAACAGCGCCGGATGAAGATCGCCGGCGACTACCAGCCCTGCTACCGGGTCGTCACCTGACCGTCAGCGTCGCCTGGAACCGGCCCGGTGCCTGCGTCGTCGACAGCGCGATGCGATCGGAGCCGGCCAGGCGCGCGCGCAGCGCCGACAGCCCGACTTTGTGTCCGCGCCGATGCGACGTCGCTTCGCTCGCGGTGGGCACGGTGTTCTCCACCGTCAGCAGCCACTGCGTGCCGTCGGGGCGCAACGAGACCACGATGCTGCCGGGTGCCGGCGCGTTCTCGATGCCGTGGTGGACGGCATTCTCCACCAGCGGCTGCAGGCTGAGCCGCGGTAGCCGTAGCGCCGGCAGCGGCGAGGGCAGTTGCCAGTCCACCGTCATCCGCGTGCCGAAGCGGATCGATTCGATCTCGACATAGCGCTGCGCCAGCACGATCTCGTCGGCGATGTCGATCTCGGCGGGGCCGGCCAGCGCGGCCCGGAACAGGTCCGACAGGTCGAGCAGGATCTGCTCGACCCGGCCCGGTTCGCGATGCACCAGCGTGGCCGCGGCGTTGAGCGCGTTGAACAGGAAGTGCGGCTGCACGCGGGCGGTCAGCGCGTCGATCTCGGCCTGCTTGGCGCGCACGGCGAGCTGCCGCGCGTTCCAGTGGTTCTGGAACGCCACCGCGCCCATCAGCCCGACCACCAGCGCGATGCCGCTGAACTGCAGCCACAACGCCAGCCATGCCGAATGCGGCAGGATCAGCAGGTCGTGCAGCAGCAGCCACGCCGCCGCGCAGACCACCGCGGTGGTGACCTGCAGCGTCGCCACCGCGATGTAGGCCACCGTCAGCGGCCGCAGCCTGGCCAGCCATGCGCGCGCCAGGCGCAGCGCGCACAGGCTCAGCAGGCTGATCCACTGGATCAGCAGCGAACTCAGTCCGAAGTACATCCAGCGGCTGCCGGTGATGCCGGGCGCCAGCGCGAGCAGGGTGGCGAGCATCTCGCCGGCGGCGACCACCGAAATCAGCGCCGGCGGCTGCCACAGGATCTCCAGGGGGGCGCCGCTGGCGGCGGGGTCGGGGCGGGGCCTCATCGGGGGTCTCGGGTGTGCGGGGCGCGTGACCGCTGGAGTAGGGGATGCCGCCGCTCGTCGGTATGTGCTGGTGGGGGGGCGAGCGCTGGCATAGCTTAGCCCGATCGAAACTGGGGATGGGGATCTCCATGTCACTTGCCCAAGACCACGATCGCACGCCAGGCCGCCCGCACCGGGTGGCGGGCTTCACGCTGATCGAGCTGATGGTCACCATCGCCGTGCTCGCGGTCGTCATGGCCATCGCGATTCCCAATTTCCGCGGACTGATCAACCGCAACCGGCTGACCGCCCAGGCTAACGAGCTGGTCGCCTCGGTCCAGTACGTCCGCTCCGAGGCCGTGCGGCTCAACAGCAAGGTCACGCTGTGCCCGTCCGAGGATGGCGAGACCTGCGGTGGCGCCGACTGGCGGCGGATGATCGCCCGCCTGGACCGCGACGACTCGGTGCTGCGCGAGATCGCTGCCACCAGCACCGCGCTGGTCTCGGCCGACGTCGACACCATCACGTTCTCCTCCGACGGACTGGCGCGTGACAGCACCGGCCTGCTCGCCACCGCCAACCTCACCGTTTGCATCGACACCACGCAGCCCGCGGAGAACCAGCGCGTGGTGGCGCTGGCCAGCGGCTCCCGCGTGTCCGTGTCGCAGGCAACCGGCGACTGCCAATAAGCTCATGGTGACCCCGGTGAACCTTCCACGTCGTCACGTTTCCCTTCCCGCGCCGCAGCGTGGCGCCAGCCTGATCGAAGTGCTGATCGCGGTGCTGATCATGGCGATCGGCCTGCTCGGCGTCGCCGCGATGCAGACCACCGCGCTGCGCAACAGCCAGAGTTCGCTGGAGCGCAGCCAGGCGGTGATCTCCAGCTACACCGTGCTGGATTCGATGCGCGCCAACCGCGACGTCGCGCTGGCCGGCGGCTACAACACCAGCGGCTTCCTCTGCAACGCGAACGGTTCCGGCTCGCTGGCCGAGGAAGACAAAGCGGCCTGGATCAGCGGTTGGAAGACCGCGGTCGGCAGCGATGCCGACGATGAGACCGCCTGCGGCAGCATCAACTGCGACAGCGGCGTGTGCGAGATCGGCCTGCGCTGGGACGACAGCCGCGCGGTCGAGGCCGGCGATGGCCAGAAGGCCCAGGGCAGTACCGAACAGACCTTCCACACCAAGGTGCAGCTATGACGACGGCGGGCAGTGCAATGCAGGGGCGTCGTCTGCGCCGGCAGGGGGGCTTCAGCCTGATCGAGCTGATGATCGCGATGATGCTCGGCCTGCTGGTGGTCGGCGCGGCGATCGGCATCTTCCTGTCCAACCGGCGCGCCTACCAGGCGACCGAAGGCGTGGGCCGCGTGCAGGAAGGCGTGCGCACGGCATTCGAACTGATGTCGCGGGATGTGCGCGAGGCGGCGGGCAACCCGTGCGTCAACAACCTGCCGATCGCCAACGTGCTCAACAACCCGGCCGCGAGCTGGTGGAGCAACCTGACCGTATGGGGTGACGCCTTCCGTGGCTTCGTCGCCGACGAGGACATGACCGACCTGACCATCGGCGGCGACGCCGGGCAGCGCGTGGCCGGCACCCAGGCGGTGCAGCTGTTCACCGCCGACGACAACGTCGCCACCATCAGCGCGCACGACACCGGGACCTACAAGTTCACCCTCAACACCACCACCTCCGGCATCGCCACCGGCGACATCGTGATGGCATGCAATGCGCGCCAGGCCTCGATCTTCCAGGTTTCCGCGGCGAGCGGCGACGAGGTGTTCCACGGCACCAGCGGCACGCCCGGCAACTGCGCCACCGGCCTGGGCATCCCGATGGAGTGCGGCACCGGCACCACGTTCGCCTACACCGCGCCGAACTCCGTGCTGGTGCGCGTGCACGCCACGCGCTGGTACATCGGTAACGGCACCAACGGCCCGGCGCTGTACCAGCAGGTCGCCACCGGCAACGGCACGGTGACCACGCAGGAAGTGGCCGACGGCGTCACCAACCTCAGCGTGCTGTACCTGGTGTCGGGCCAGACCGCCTACCAGGCCGCCGATGCCGTGGCGGACTGGTCCACCGTCACGTCCGCGCGCATCACCCTGTCGCTGGCGGGCACCGACAAGGTCGGCGCCAACGACGAAGTCATCGAGCGCCAGTTGATCCACGTCGTCAGCCTGCGGAACCGCAATCCATGAAGACCCTTGATCTTTCCTCCCGCCGGCAGCGCGGCGCGACCCTGATCGTGGTGCTGCTGTTGCTGCTGGTGATGACCCTGCTGGGCCTGGCGGTGCTGCGTGGCACGACGATGGAGGAGCGCATGACCGCCAACCTCTACGATCGCAGCCTGAGTTTCCAGTCGGTGGAGTCGGCACTGCGCCAGGGGGAGGCCCTGGCCAAGGCCACCGCGGTGGCCTCGGTGCCGTCCAGCGGCTGCAGCGGTGGCGTCTGCGCCACGCCGGTGGCCACCGACACCGACCGTTGGCTGGATACCAGTTTCAGCGGCTGGCGTGACGCCAGCAACGACCTCAGCGACGACAACACGCCGATGCCGGACGCACGCTACATCATCGAGTACATGGGCGAGGCGCCGACCTGGCCGGCCTGCGACCGCAAGGTACCGATCGACGGACAGTGCCTGGCCCCCCGTTTCCGCATCACCGCGCTGTCGTCCGAGGACGGCCGCTCGACCGTGATGCTCCAGACCAACTACATCGTCCAGTGAGGAAGCCTGCCATGCGCAAGCCTCAGACCAAGACTCCGTCGCGCGCCTGGCATCGGCGCGTGATCCACCGTGCCCTGCCGACGCTCGGCGCCTGCCTGGCGACCCTGCTGGCGTTGCCGGTCAATGCGGCGATCACGCTGCCGAATGATCCGCTCACCACCGGCGCGCGCATTCCGCCGAACGTGCTGCTGATCCTCGACGACTCGGGCTCGATGTCGAACAACTACATGCCCGATGACGTGCCGGCGACCACCTCGCCGAGCATCGCGTCGCAGACGTACACCCGCAACACGATCTACTACAACCCCGCCACGACCTATCTGCCGTGGGTGGATTCGACCGGCACCGTGCGCACCGATGCGGCGACCTACGGCAGTGTCTACACCGACAACGCCCTGGCCAGCGGCACGACCACCAACCTGGCGAGCAACATCCAGACCTACTACGTCCCCAAGGACAAGACCAACACCACCGAGACCTACCTCGCCGCCGGTGCGAATTACTACCGCTATCAGATCCTGACCAACGGCAAGATCTACCGGGCGGAATACACGACCTACACCAAGGCCAACACGCCGAGCAACGCCGGTGACATGAACTGCGCCACCGGCACCAGCACTACCCGTGCGGACTGGCGCAACTGCACCAACGTGACCCCGACCGGGCGTACGGAAGCTGCGGAAAAGACCAATTACGCGATCTGGTACTCCTACCACCGCACCCGCGCCAAGGTCGCCAAGGGCGGCGCCGGCCGCGCGTTCAGCGCGCTGGGCACCAACATCCGCGTGGGCTTCCGCACCATCAACAAGTACACCAGCGGCGCGATCATCACCGAGGACAAGCCGATTCCGGTGGACCGCAACGATGGCGTGTTCGACGACCCGAACGGCACCACGGGCTCGAACAACAACCGCACCGCGTGGTTCGACCGTCTCTACACGGTGCCGGGCACCAACTCGACCACGCCGCTGCGTGGCGCGTTGACCCGTGCCGGTACCTACTTCAGCTCGTCCGCGGCGACGGGCCCCTACGGCCCGGAGACTGGCACCAACCAGTTCGCCTGCCGGCAGAACTTCACCATCCTCACCACCGACGGTTACTGGAACGAATCCACGTACAGTGACCAGTCCGGCGAGCAGGACAACCTGGCCGGTTCGACCATCACCGGCCCGAACAACGCCGACTACACCTATTCGCCGGCGCTTCCGTACTCCAGCTCCGACAGCTATGGCGGCCAGGGCAACCTCGCCGACGTCGCCATGCGCTTCTGGAAGAACGACCTGCGCACCGACCTGGACAACATCGTGCCGACCGCGTCGACCGACCCGGCGTTCTGGCAGCACATGGTCACCTTCGGCATCTCGATCGGCGAGAAGGGCACGCTGGATCCGGCGACCGACCTGCCGGCGATCACCGCCGGCACCAAGGCGTGGCCGACCACGAAGAACAACACCATCGCCAACATCGACGACCTGTGGCACGCGACCATCAACGGCCGCGGCGACTTCGTGGTGGCGACCGACCCGGACGGCTTCGTCTCCGGCCTGACCTCGGCGCTGTCGGCCATCACCCAGCGCACCGGCTCGTTCTCCAACGTGGCCGCCAGCTCGACCTCGCTGGACGCCGGCACCCAGGTGTTCCAGGCCAGCTACATCTCCGGCGCCTGGACCGGCGACATCGCCGCCTACGGTGCGACCTCCTCGGGCGTGAGCACGACGGTGAACTGGCATGCCTACAACGGCATCCCGACCAGCAACCGCAAGATCATCACCTCCGACGGTACCCAGGGCCTGGTGTTCCCGGGCTCGGCCACCACCACCCAGCTCAACGCGCTGACCCGTACCGGTGCCGCCACCAACTACCCGGTCACCGGCGCGAACAATGCCGCGTACCTGGCCGGCACGCGCACGCTGGAGGTCGCCAACGGCGGCACGCTGCGCAACCGCAACAACCTGCTGGGCGACATCGTCAGCTCCTCGCCTGCCTACGTGGCCGATACCGGCACGCTGTACGTGGGCGCCAACGACGGCATGCTGCATGCGTTCAATGCCTCCAACGGCAATGAAGTGTTCGCCTACATCCCGAACGGCATCAGCTGGTCGGCGCTGGGCAGCCTGAGCCGCCCGGACTACGCGCACCGTTACTTTGTCGATGGCCCGGTGGTCGTCTCGACCCGTACCCAGACCCCGAACCACAACATCCTGGTCGGCGCGCTCGGCAAGGGCGGCAAGGGCCTGTTCGCCCTCGACGTGACCACGCCGGCCTCGTTCGGCGTGAACAGCTTCAAGTGGGAAGTCGGCGGCTCGGATGCCGACATGGGCCTGGTGCAGGCCAAGCCGCTGATCGCCAAGCTCAACAACAACGTCACCGCGGTGATCGTGAGCAACGGCATCAACAGCAGCAACGGCCACGCGGTGCTGATGGTCTACAACCTGGACAGCGGCGAGCTGATCTCGCGGATCGATACCGGTGTCGGCTCCAACGTGACCGACGCGGCCGATTCCAACGGCCTGTCCGCGCCGGTCGGCTGGGACGCCGACGGCAACGGCACCATCGACTACGTCTATGCCGGCGACATGCTGGGCAACGTCTGGAAGTTCAACCTGGGCGCCTCCACGCCGTCTTCCTGGGCCGTGGCCAACAGCGGCGAGCCGGTGTTCACCGCCACCCATACCGCCAGCGACGGCACCGTGACCCGCCAGCCGATCACCGGCGGCCTGACCGTGGCGCTGCATCCGAAGACCTTCAAGACCTGGATCCTGTTCGGTACCGGCCGCCTGATGACCAACGGCGACATGACCAACATGGCAGTGCAGAGCCTGTACGGCATCATCGATGACGGCACCACGCTGGTGCGCGACGGCGACGATGCCAACCTGACCGGCCGCAGCGTCGTGGTGACCGGCTCGTTCAGCGGCAAGAGCGTGCGGTCGTTCGAGGCCAAGTCGGCGCTGCCGTCCGACTCGAAGGGCTGGTATCTGGACCTGCTGACGCCGCCGAACGCGACCGCCGAAGGCGAGCGCGTGGTCAGCGATGCGCAGCTGCTGGGCGACGTGCTGGTGGTGTCGAGCGTGATTCCGACGGCCGATGCCTGCCGCGCGGATGGCCGTGGCTACCTCAACGCGCTGGACGCCTTCACCGGCACCAGCACCGGTCCGTCGCTGTTCGACTTGAACGGCAACGGCAACTTCACCGACGAAACGCTGGCCAATGGCGACCAGAACCTGCCGGTGGGCTCGGTCGATCTGAACGTGGGCATGCCGACGCTGGCGAACCTGATGCGCGGCCTGGCGGTCGTGGGTGGTTCGTCGGGTAACACCGGCAGCGTGCCGATTCGTGAGACGCGCAATGTGGGTCGCGTGTCGTGGCGTGAAGTCAAAAGGGGAGATTGATCGATGCGTAATTTCGTTGGTGCCGCCCGCGGGCGCGCACGGCAGTCCGGCTTCACGCTCATCGAGCTGATGATCGTGGTGCTGATCCTGGCGGTGCTGATGGCCATCGCCTATCCGAGCTACAACCGCCACGTCATGAAGACGCGGCGCGCGGCCGCCGAGGTCTGCCTGCAGGAACGCGTGCAGTTGCTGGAGCGTTACTACACCACGCACCTGTCGTATGCCGGCGCGAGCGCGCCGGCGCAGTGCGATGACATCAGCAACTTCTACACGATCGGCTGGACCGGCGGCGACGAGCCGACCGCGCGCGAGTTCAGCATCAGTGCCGAGCCGCAGGGCGCGCAGACCAAGGACGAGCAGTGCGGCACGTTGAGCCTGGACCAGGCCGGCACGCGCGGCATCTCGGGCTCGGGTGAGGTCGCGCAGTGCTGGTAGTGGACAGGGCATTCGCCTGATCCGTCTGATGGACAAGAGGCCCGCGACGTGAGTCGCGGGCCTTTTCGTTGTGGCGTGGATGCGGTGCTGTTGGCAGTGCAGGCGAGGGGGTTGCAGTCCCGGAATAGGCTCTATACAATGCCGCTCCCCGCCCGAATAGCTCAGCCGGTTAGAGCACTTGACTGTTAATCAGGGGGTCGTTGGTTCGAGTCCAACTTCGGGCGCCAGAAAATCAAGGGCTTGCGGATCATCCGCAAGCCCTTTTTCTTTGTGCCGGGAAAATTGCCGGGAAAATTAAGCTGTTTCAGGCGACTCCAAGGCGTCGTCTGAGAAGGCGAGATCCTCGCTCTTGGGCAGCGTCGGCGGCTGCACCACCTGAAGTTTGTGGTCGTATCGGTCGGTCATCTGTGGTGTGACGTGACCTGCCGCATCCTGCTCTGGTCTGAGTAGAGAAGAGCGCGGGTGCGCTTTGAGTTGCGCGGCGCGGTACTCGCGCCGCCATGTCCATGCCAGCGCAATCGGCCCTAAGCTGCGTTGGAGGCTTCGGCGTGTGCTAGCGTCCGCTATTGTGGCTAAGCGGAACTCGACAGGAGCACCGCGTTCAATGCGACCTTTCAGCAAGGAAGTGAAGCTGTTGCGCACCCTGCGCGCGCTCGCCTTTTACAACGACAAAGGCATTGACTATGCGCGTCACACTCCTGCACAGGTCGAGACCGAGCGATCCATCGGCTTGACCAAGATTAGGGGGCTGCTCGCGGAGATCGGGTCCGATGGGCTTCCAGATGATTTCCTTCGGGCCGTCGCGTCCGGTGACGTAGCAAGCGATTTCACAGGGCAATACTTTGATCTCGCCAAGGCACATTTCGACGCAGGGACTTCGCCATGACAGTTCCTGAGCGGTCAGGCCTAGACG
This sequence comes from Lysobacteraceae bacterium UBA6001, assembly GCA_002429615.1. GTDB lineage: Bacteria > Pseudomonadota > Gammaproteobacteria > Xanthomonadales > Xanthomonadaceae > Stenotrophomonas_A. Next base: position 38,214 of record DJAN01000302.1, on the reverse strand, counting down.
AGTGTCAGGAATCAACGTACCCCTTGACCAGGCGCTGCCGTGATAATTGCATTCGAAAGTCCGGTCTTCTTTGCCCCGACAGACGAGGATCAATTCTTCAGCTGGCTCAAGTCACTTCCCGAGTTTGAGTCGATCAATGGGGCTGGCACCACCCTGTATTTGGGCCTTGGCCAACCCGTGCATCCCGAGACGATCCGGCAGCTCCTGGTGATTTTTCGGCGCTGGCATCTGGATATTGTCCCGTTGCTGCCGCTCCGCTCACCGGAGACGATCGGCTACGTTCTTTGGGGCGCCGGTGCCGAGGAAGCGGCCGCAAGGATGCTTCGACGCATGTGAGCGGGCGACGCTTAATAAAGCGGATATGGGCATCCGCCAGCTCTCTGGGCGCAATCCAGGCGACGTCCCAGTATGACTGGAGACGCGGAATCGCAGCAGCCGATCTCGATGGCTTGGCGACAGGCATTCCGCGACGTGGTGGATGCCTTCGTGGTGGGGGATTACCGCTTGGTCGCGGCATCCCCGGCGTGAGTGTCAAGGGAGCGCCGACATGTCGCGCTTGAGAAATTCCTCGATCGCATCGTCCACCGCGGCCCTGTTTTCCAACAGGCCGTGTCCGACACCCTCCAGCGTGACGATCTCGCCGCCGAACATTCCCCTATACCGGGCGGCATTTTCCGCTGGCATGAAGTCGCAGCTCCCGCGAATGATCAGCGTAGGCGTGGGTGCGCGCTCACGCTCAACCAGCTTGGCCTTCGCGGCCGACCTGGTGATCATGCGTTGCACATAGAGGTTTCCGCCGCCCGGCAGCGCGGGTGGCGCCATCTGTGTGTCCTTGCATACGAAGCCATCGGCGAGCTGCGTGCTGACGAGGGCGTCGAAGAGCAGCCCGGCCTCGACCTGGCCGAGCGTGCTTTCGGCGGCCGCTCCCTTCTTGTCGATCAGCAGGATGGCGTCCCTCGTCTGCTTGCTCATCTCGACCTGGGTGCGCTGGGTCTTCGAGAAGTCCCGCTCGACCGAATCGCCGGGGAAGGTGCCCGGTGAGGTGAGGATCATGCCTGCCACATGCTCGGGAAAGCGCGCGGCATAGCCGGCCGATAGCGATGCGCCGTAGGAGTTGCCCCACAGAATGACCCTTTCCGCTTTCAATGCATCGCGGAAAGCTTCGAGATCACTGATTTCCCGCTCGAAGGAGTACTCAGCCGCCGGCAGGCGATCCGAAACCCCCGCGCCTGCACGGTCGTAATAGGCCGTCGTGAAGCCCAGCCGTCGGAACACGGCGCCTTCGTCGATCCGGCGCGCTTCGGTATAGAGGCCAGGGCCGCCGTGCACGAAGATCACCAAAGTCTTCCTGGCGGGTACGGCGTCACCTGCCACGATCCACTCCCCGACAGTGGATCCCGTCGCAAGCTGGACTTTGCTGGCGGACCGTCGATAGCTGTCGGCGTCAGTGGCGGATGCGGCGCCCGTCGCGGTGGTGAGCAACGTCACCGCGAGCGTCCATGTGATGGGCTGAAATGCGACGCGGCGCCCTGGTCTGTTTCGGGTCATTGAACATTCCCCATCGGGAGGGTCTAGATCGCGTCCGGCAAAAGGGCATTCACTGCCTGGACCTTGCTGTCGAGCAGGGGCGCATCTCCCGAGGTGACGAGATAGTCGCGCACGAATGATTCGAAGCTCGGACTGGAACAGGCGCCGGTGTTGAGGCACAGCGAGGTCATCAGCGGCGAGCCCGCGCTGCAATCCAATCCCCGCCGACAGGCAACGATGCTCCATGCATAGCCGGAAAGGGGATCGCCAGCGACACTGGCGTAGATGCCGGTACCTTCACCGCTCGAATTGCCGGCAACCAACTGGCCCAGGTCAAATAGCGCGGCGGGGTCGCCGCTGGTCACGACTTGATCCATGAATCTGCGCAGGTCGTCGCCGTGAGGGCGATTGCCCGGCGCCATGAACAGCCGGGCCTGCGCCACGAGATCACCTTGCTTGGCCGCTTGGGCAAGCCACAGGTCGCGGGCTTCGATCGGGATGATCGCGCCGTTGTCTACTACCGCGCACTCTTCCGTCGTGGCGCTCGCCACACGCTTCATTTCTTTCGCATCGGCGGGCGACTTCGATAACGCCGTGATCGCGTCGATGCTCTGGAGGAATTTCTGGGGGTTGATGTTGACGAGCATGCAACGCCCGTATATGTCCGCCAGGTCCCGTTGCGCTATGGCTTCGCCCGCTTCAGCGCGAGCTTTCGTCGCGAGGAAGTAATCCAGGAAGTGGTTTGGACTTGCGCGTAAAGGCGGCGCGGGGCGGGCTGGCGCCTTGCCGACTTCCGCGGAATCACTGGCCGGCACAGTATCGGCAGCATGCGCTTGCGCGGTGTCGATCGAGGCTTCGCCTGCCCCTTGGTGCAAGTACATGGCGATGCCGGCGATAAGCACTATCGCGACTGCCATCAGCAAACTGCGGCGCGCCATGTAGCCCCCTGGTCACAGATCCCTGTGCGCGATACGTGGGCATCGCTGGGCAACTTTAGACGTATGTCCGTCAACTTATCAACGCCGCTCCATTCTCGACCCGAGGCCGAGGGGTGGCGAATGAGGCGCATAGGTTAAAGTCCCCCTCCGGCCCATGGCGGACATTTGGCCAGCATGCTGGAATTGCCTCACACACCAGATTCGGTGCTGGTCGCGCTACGTTGGGGCGCCACGCCAGAGGATGCGCCGTATTCGCACCACCAGATCGTGGCGTGGTGCGACCGGTTCTGGTGCCACTTCATGGACCAAGATGCGCCGGCCGAGATCGAGCGGCTACTTCCAGTGCTCGCGGATGTCGATGTCCAATGGGACATCTTCGTCGCCTGTACTTATACGAGTGAGCAGCTGCGTGCGCTCAATCTCGACGATGTCAGGCTGCCTGTTGAATGGTTCGAAGCCTGGCTCAATGAGGCGCTGGTGGCACTGGAACGCTGAGAAGGCGCCGCCGCTTTCTCTGCCTGCCAATTACATCGCCCCAGCGTTGCCCGGTCTCCGCACGACCACGCTGGCAAAGCGGATTCCCCAGGTGAGCGAGATGCAGGCCAGTGCCGAGAACATCACGGCCATGCTTCCCTCTGGCAATCCCACCCGCAGTACCTGCAGCACCTTGTCGCCGTACATGCCCGTCACGACGACCAGCGACAGCGCAAGCGCGCAGACCAGCAAGGTCGTGAGCGTGCGCTCCATCGCCGCATCCTGTTGCGCGATGCGTGCGCTTACGGTCGCCGCGAAGTCCGCTGGCGGCTCCGCGACCGGCGCGGCCGCCAAGGCTTCGGAGAGCAGGAGGTAACGCTCGGCCAGCGGGTCCCGTCCTGTCGCCCGGTCGCCGCGTGCGGCGCGCAGCCCGCGTTCCTGGGCTTGCCATTCTTCCTGCTCATCGGGACGTTCGTTGCCCTGGTTCATGACGGCACTCCAATACGTGCTTCCAATAGGCCGCGAAGCAGTTTGCGGCTGCGGAACAGGTGGCTCTTGATGGTGCCTTCGGCCAGCCCCGTCACCTTGGCGACCTCGCCGATGGGAAGTTCTTCGAGGTGATACAGCGTCAGCAGGGTGCGTTGCAAGGGCGGCAGCCGGTCGAGGGCATCATGCAGGTGACGGGCGATCTCCTTGTCCGCCATCGCCGCTTCCAGGTCATGTCCATCACCGACCTGTTCGACCAGCAGCGCATGGGCGTCGGACGCATCGGGCTCGACGATGGGAATGCGCTTGCGTTCCAGGTGACGCTTTCCGACCGAGTAGGCCACCTGGGCGATCCAGGACTTGAGCAGGCTCTCACCCCGATACTGGTGCAGCGTCTGGTGGACGCGCAGGAAGACCTCCTGGCACAGCTCCTGGGTGTCGTCCGGCTGCCGGACCATGCGGTCGATGATATGCCAGCACAGCCGCTGGTACTGGCGCACCAATCGCTCGAAAGCTCCGGGCACGCGCTCCAGTACCGCCCTCACCAGCGCCTGGTCATCCGAGTGCAACTCAGCAGGATTCGAGGTGGGGGCGGGCATTCCAGAAGAAGATACGGTCGGCAGGAATTTGGTTGCAACCAATCGATCTGCAACCGGTTGCGCCTTGCCCGTATCTCAGTAACCAGACCCGCCAAACTGGAACCGGCCCATGCATTACGACATCCTGATCCCGATCACCCTCTTCATCTGCATCGCCTATTCGCTCAAGGCGGTGGTTGACGCCTATGCGCGCAGGAAGATCATTGAAACCCGGGGGTCCGAAGAGCTGGTCCGCACGCTGCTGGAGGGCGAGACCGTGCGTCGTCGCCAGGCATCGCTGCAGTGGGGAACGGTCATGGTCATCCTGAGCCTGGGCTTTGGTGTGGTCGAGTTTCTCAATGTGGAGACCGTCACCCCGGGCGTGGTGGCGATCCTGCTGGCCGCCACCGGCCTCGGAAACCTGGCCTATTACCTGATCGAGCGCAAGCTCCAGCGATAACGCCCCGGCACACGAAGCGCGCATCGCCGCGCTTCCCCCCATCACCTCGCAACGCGGACAGCGCGGAAGCACTGGCGGCTTCTGATGGCTTCGCCGTGCTCGAATTCAAGGATGTCAATGTATTTCATCGTGAGTAAATCGCGTCACGCCGCCCGTGCACTGGTGAGCCTTTGCGCATGCCTGATCGCGCCGCTGTGCGGCGCGGCAACCATGCAGGCGGCGGATCGGCCTGCGGTATGCGCGTCAGCCCAGGCGAAGCAGGCGGGGCTGATCGTCCACGTCCCTTTCCAGACCGTGGACGGCCGCATCTACGTCGATGCCCGCGTCAACGGCCAGGGACCTTTCCGCTTCGCGGTGGACACGGGGGCCGGCGGGCTGGCACGGGCCGACAGCCGCCTGGTCAGCGCCCTCGGCCTGCCGGTGGTCGGGCAGGCGAGTGCCTCCGACGGCGTGCAGCAGGCGAGCGTGCAGACGACGCGGCTGGCATCCGTGCAGCTGGGCGGCCTGGTGCGCCACGACATCGAGGTGATCACCCGCGATTACGCCAGCCGCAGCGCGGACGAGGCCAAGTTCTTCGGGCTGTTGGCGCGTGAGTTCTTCGCCGACGGCCTCCTCGTCATCGACTACCCCAACCGGATGCTGTCCTTCAGCCGCACGCTGTCGCTATCGCCGGGCGATCCGGGGGTGCTGGGCTACGAACGCGCGTTCAGGGTGCCGATCTCCATCGGAACGGTCCATACGGTCGGCAACCTGGATACCGGTGCCAATGTGGGGCTCGTGCTTCCCCAGTCGGTCTACCGTGACGTCGAAGCGGGGCCACTGGAGGCGGGTGGCCGGGCCCAGCTGACCAACGGCCATATCGACATGCAGCAGACGGTCATCACCGGTGGCGTTCGGATCGGAGCGCTGTCGCTGGCAAACGTCGATGCCAAAGTCTCGGAGAAGTATCCGGAAGTGCTGGTCGGTGCGCATGCGCTGCAGGACGCGGTGCTCCTGATCGACCAGCGTTCCCGCTCCGTCGCCATCTGCGGGCGGGAGGAATGACGGGTGCCATGGGAGGCAGGCGATCGGGTCGGCGTGAAGGCGTCAGTAGAACTACTTATCCATGCGCAGAAGATGCACTGAAGACAGACCTTTTCGATGGGGTGACGATGGCCGCAGCCAAACCCAGGCCCGTCACTTTTCCGGAGAGGTGTCGCAATGCAGAAGCCGAAGGAAGATTCAGCCGACACGCTGACGCGGAACATCCTGCCGATTCCCGACCGGAAGTTCGTTGGACTGACCACCTACGACGCCAGGGATCCGGATACCGCCTATCCACCGATCAAGGCGCTGCGGCCCCCGAAGGGCGCGCCGAACGTGATGATCATCCTGGTGGACGACGCGGGCTTCGGCTCCTCATCGGCGTTTGGCGGGCCGTGCCACACCCCCAACTTCGAGAAGCTGGCCGCGGGCGGCCTGAAGTACATCCGCTTCCACACCACCGCCTTGTGCTCGCCGACACGGCAGGCGCTGCTGACCGGCCGCAACCATCACTCGGTCGGCATGGGCGCCATCACCGAGATGGGCACTTCCGCGCCCGGCAACAGTGGCGTTCGGCCCAAGGAGAAGGCGCCGCTGGCGGAAATCCTGAAGCTCAACGGCTTTTCGACCGCGCAGTTCGGCAAATGTCATGAGGTGCCCTATTGGGAGGTGTCGCCGATGGGGCCATTCACGCAATGGCCGACCGGTTCGGGGTTCGAGCACTTCTACGGTTTCGTCGGTGGCGAGGCCAACCAGTATTACCCCGGTCTCTATGAAGGCACGAAGGCCGTCGAGCCGCCAAAGACGCCCGAAGAGGGATATACGCTCAACGAAGACCTGGCCAACCGCGCCATCACCTGGATCCGCCAGCAGAAGGCCTTGATGCCGGACAAGCCCTTCTTCGTCTACTACGCGCCCGGCGCCACGCATGCGCCGCACCACGTTCCGGCTGCATGGTCCGACAAGTACAAGGGGAAGTTCGACGCCGGCTGGGACGCATTGCGGGAAGAGACCATCGCGCGGCAGAAGAAGCTGGGTGTGATCCCGAAGGACGCCGAGCTGACCCAGCGCCATGCCGAGATTCCAGCCTGGGATGACATGCCCGTCGAGCTCAAGCCGGTCCTGGCTCGGCAGATGGAGATCTATGCCGGGTTCATGGAGCAGACCGACCATGAAATCGGACGCCTGCTCGACGCCGTCGAGGGCCTGGGCATCATGGATGACACGCTCATCTACCTGATCGTCGGCGACAACGGCGCCTCCGCCGAGGGAACCATCAACGGCTGCTTCAACGAGATGACCACGTTGAACGGCATGCCGGCCATCGAGACCCCCGAGTTCCTGCTGAGCAAGATCCAGGATTTCGGTACGCCCAAGGCCTACAACCATTACGCGGTGGGCTGGGCCCACGCGCTCTGCGCGCCATACCAGTGGACCAAGCAGGTCGCCTCGCACTGGGGCGGGACCCGCAACGGCACCATCGTGCATTGGCCCAATGGCGTGAAGGGCAAGGGCGAGCTGCGTGACCAGTTCCACCATGTCATCGACGTCGCCAAGACGATCCTGGAGGTGTGCCAGCTGCCGGAGCCGACCATCGTCAACAGCATCGCGCAGGCGCCCTTCGAAGGGGTCAGCATGGCGTCCACGTTCACGGATGCGAAGGCGCCGGAGAACCACCTCGTGCAGTACTTCGAGATGATGGGCAACCGGGGCCTGTACTTGAATGGATGGACGGCCTGCACCAAGCACCGCACCCCATGGAAGGCGGACCAGCCGGCGCCTTTCGACGACGACACCTGGGAGCTTTACGCGCCGGATGACTGGACACAGGCGCACAACATCGCTGCCAAGGATCCCAGGAAGCTGGCCGACCTGCAGCGCCTGTGGCTCATCGAGGCGACCAAGTACAACGTGGTGCCGCTGGATGATCGTGGCTTCGAGCGGATCAACCCGGAGATCGCCGGGCGCCCGCAGCTGATCACTGGCAACAGCCAGCTGCTGTTCCAGGGCATGCGGGTCAGCGAGGCGTGCGTGCTGACGCTGAAGAACAAGTCGCACTCGGTAACGGCGCAGGTGACCATTCCCGACAGCGGCGCCGAAGGGGTCATCGTCACCCAGGGCGGTTCGGTGGGTGGCTGGACGCTGTACTGCAAGGGCGGCAAGTTGAAGTACTGCTACAACTTCTTCGGCATCGAGCACTACATCGTCGAGGCCGAGCAGGCCGTGCCCGTGGGCAAGTGCCAGCTGCGCATGGAATTCCATTACGACGGCGGCGGCCTGGCGAAAGGTGGCGATGTCACCCTGTACTACGACGGCAAGGCGGTCGGGAAGGGGCGCGTGGAGAAGACCCAGCCCATGGGGTATTCGGCCGACGAGGCCTGTGATGTGGGCGGCGATACCGGATCACCCGCGTCGCCCGAATACGGACCCACCGGCAATGCTTTCTCCGGCGACATCGAATGGGTGCAGATCGACCTGGGCGACGACGACCATGACCATCTGATCACCGCGGAAGACCGTTTCAAGCTCGCGATGGCGCGCCAGTAGGCGATGCCGTCTGCCCTGAAGGAAATCAGTCAAATGAAAGCACTCCTGATTGCCGCGCTTGTCGCCGTTTCGCTGGTTGCCTGCCGCAAGGCGCCCAGCGAAGCCAATACGCCGCCTTCAACACAGGCACCTGCACCGGCGCCCGCGCCGTCCGTCGATGCCACGCCCCCTGGAGCCGCCATGTCCACGCCTTCGACCACCGCAACCGCCGATTCGCTGACCCAGCCGGACAAGGACGCGATCCTGTCCGAAGGCTACATCCGCACCATCGGACAACTGGCCTATGTCTGGGGCTGGCCAATGGTCAACATGATCAACCGGCGCGCGGCAATCACCCAGGCCCCGCATCCCGGTCTGCTCGATGGCGTACTGCCAGCGGCGCCGCGTGGCCAGATCGGCATGCTGCACGACTACATCGACCCGGCGGAGACCTTCGTGACCTGTCCCAACCAGGACGTGGTCTACGGCCTGGGGTTCTTCTCGCTGGATGAGGAGCCGGTGGTGATCCAGGTGCCGGACTTCGGTGACCGCTTCTGGGTGTACGCGCTGTATGACGCGCGCACCAACCAGTTCGGTGAGGTCGGCAAGCCCTATGGCAGCAAGCCCGGCTTCTACCTGCTGGCTGGCCCGAACTGGAAGGGCGAGACGCCCGCGGGCATCACCGCCGTGGTGCGTTCCAGCACTGAGCTGGCCAACGCGATTCCGCGCGTGTTCCAGGACGACACCGACGCGGACCGCAAGGCCATCCAGCCGCTGCTGAACCAGATCGTCGCCTATCCGCTCTCGCAGTTCGACGGCAAGATGAAGTCGATCACCTGGGCCAGCGCGCCGATCATCCCCAAGCCGGGCCCGAAGAGCGACGGCGAGACCAAATGGGTGATCCCGGAGAAGTTCTTCGACAAGGACCAGTTCGGCGCGGTGCTGGATATCGTGCCGCCGCTGCCCGGCGAGGAAGCGATGTATGCGCAGTTCCGCGCACTGATGGCCGCCGCCGACAAGGATCCGGCGATCAGGCAGCAGCTGCTCAAGGTGGCGCAGGACACCGAGGAGGGCGTGATCAAGCCGTTCTTCCAGTGGAAGCACAACGGCAAGCCCGCCGGCAACGGTTGGAACCGCTCGGTGAGCAATGCGCAGACCGGGCTGGACTACTTCAACCGCACAGGCACGGCGAAGTCGAACATGTTCGACAACCGCCCGACCGAGACGCAGTACTTCTATACGGACGTGGACGCCGACGGCAAGCCGTTGTCCGGCGGCAGCCAGTACACGGTCACCTTCGCCGCCGGGCAGGAGCCGCCGGTACAGGGCTTCTGGTCGCTGACGTTGTACAACGACAAGCACCTATTCAATCCCAATCCGCTCAAGCGCTATTCGCTGGGCACCAAGAACAAGAACCTGCAGCGCAACGACGATGGTTCGCTGACGCTGTACGTCGGCCACACCTCTCCGGGCGCTGACAAGGAGTCGAACTGGCTGCCGGCGCCGGCGGGCAATTTCTCGCTCTACATCCGCGCCTACTGGGGCAAGGAAGGCATCACGGGCGGGAGCTGGCAGCCGCCGGTGGTTGAAAGGAAATAGCGGCCTGACGCTTGCGTGGCCTGTCGGCTTCATTGCGCGCGCCTCAGCCCATCACTTGATCGGTGATGTAGGGGGGCGCCGTGCGGTGCTGAAAGCCAGTGAACGGTGATCATTGAGCTTGGCGCAGGGGCGTCAAATCTCTGCGTTTATCTGGCCAGCCCAGCTGCGGTCTAAAGGCTTATTCATGAAGCCACGGTCGCCGTTGCGTTGTGACGGCTTTTTTAAGGCGCCGCCTAGTTCACGACCAATGCATCGATCCAGACCCTGGATAGGACAGAGAACGCGACAGGCTGGGTGTAATACGACATCGGATCGTTGATGTGCAAGAACGCTTCCGGTCCCCATGGCGTCATCTCGAAGTGCATTCCTCGGAGTAGTACGACATGTGTCGTTGCGGAAGGTGTGGCGACTTGCAGAAGCACCGGGCGCTGGGATTGCAGTGTGTAATAGAGCGTCATGGGATCCGCTGGCAGCGCATATGACGATGGCCGCTGCGTAAACGCCTCTATCAGATGCGAGACCTGAAGGAACGTCCCGGTGGCCATGCAGGGAGACACGCAGCACTGTTGACTTGGCATGCCCAGCCCGACGGAGACCAAGGCGCACTGAGGGGGCGTCTGGTGGGGGCCTATGCGCCAATGGATTACCTGCTGAGCGACCGCCGCCCAGCACCATACGGGTGCTTGCTGGGGAATATTCTGGATGGGCAGGTCAATCGGCGGCGGAAGCGGACTTCCCATGCCCGTACTCCATGCCGGCACAGGTTGGCATAGTGCGGAAGGCGTCGCGAGGAGGGCGGCGAGTATCAGCGCTCTCATGATTCGTCCTTGCATCGAAGTGGGTCATTGAGGGTAGAACCGCACTTGCGAGATCGTGGTTTCGCTGTCTGTTCTGGTGGCAACACCCAGCACGATCAGTTTGGCGCCGGGCGCCAATGTGCAGGCGCCATATACGTCTTTCATCAGGGCGACGGATGGTGCTGATTCCAATGGGACATCGCAGAACTCTTTGCCCATGGTGGAAGGCACGGGGTGCCCTCCCGTTCTTACCTGCCAGCCTGGCAGTGGGATGACGCCCGTCGTGCCTACGGGTTGTGCGGAGACAAAGGCGGGCAGGGTCTGATCGATATAGGGCAGGTTGATGCTTGCCCACTCCATAGGGGTTATTTGAAACCCGCCTACCTTCCACTCCTTCGCCACGGCCTCTAGCTGGATGGCTTCTCGCCACTTCATGCCGCTGTCGGTCTCGGCTTCAAACATGAAGATCGCGCTGGAGGGGGAGACGTCGCCGCTCAATTGCCGTCTTTGAACCGGTGTCTCCGTGAGCTGTGCGCGGAAGATATTGACTGCTCTCCTGAAGCTTGCAAGAGAGCCATAGCTGGCCTTGTTCGCTTCCAGCAGTCGGTCATAGATGCGGTTGTCATCTTTCCGCTCATAGATGGCTGTCAGCGTGTCGCGAGCGACGTTCTCCGCATCCTTTGGTCGGGGCATGGGGTCTTTATCGATGAAGAGTATTGAGAGGAATGCGCAAAGCAGCAGCACAGAAATAAAGCCGGTAAGAAGGTACTTGTAGAGCTGGTGTCGTATCCATGCCTCAGGGGAGATGCTGTCTGGCAGAGGTTGATTCATCTCCGAGATGAGCAGGTCCTTGCGATCCTTCGCCGGAAGATCCTTCAAGGCTCGGGTAAGTGATCTGATGCGTCGCGTTCTTGACGCAACGAATGCGACCGTCCCCACCAGCGCCAGGAATGCCAACAGGCCCAGTGGCGTTCTTGTGGATTCGGGGATCGCGTCGACCAGTTCTACGAACATGGCTTTTCTCCGTGGCGAACATGCTGCCGGGCAGCTTCTTCCCTGCCGCCTGGATGAACGTACAAGGAGTGGGAATTGGGACAGGGCGCGTCCTTCTTGAGGTCTGGGGTGCGTACGGCGCCGGTGCCCTTGGTCGGGAACCGGAACGGACCAATCCGCGGTCTTTCGTACGAGATCAAGCCTCGTCGCTTCCGGCATTTTTCCTCAGTACGGGAGGCGCCTTTATTTGGCGCCGAATTCTCCACGGGTGCTGTCAGCCCGCCCCCACCACCAAGCACACCCCGCACAAGAAACCCCTTGGCTAAATCCGGGCCACGCGACAGCATGCGGGTTCCTTTCGCCGGACACCCCGCGCCATGCTCCTCTCCGCCGCCATCGCCGGCTTCATGGCCGGAGCCGGCCTCATCATCGCCATCGGCGCGCAGAATGCCTTCGTGCTGCGGCAGGGGTTGCTGCAGCGGCACGTCGGGCTGGTCGTGGCGACCTGCACGCTGGGCGACATATCGCTGATCCTCTGTGGCATCGCCGGGATCGGCGCGGTAGTGCAGCGCTGGCCCATCCTGCTGGACGGCTTCCGTTTCGGGGGCGCGGCCTTCCTGCTCTGGTACGGCCTGCTCGCCGCCCGGCGCGCCTGGATCGGGGGCGATGCGCTGAACACCGGTGCGGGCGAAGCGGAACGGGGGTGGAAGGCCACGCTGGCGGCCTGCCTGGCTTTTACGTTCTTGAATCCCCACGTCTATCTGGACACGATGATCCTGCTGGGCAGCCTGTCGACGCGCTATCCCGGCGCCACGCGATGGGCGTTCGCCCTTGGCGCCTGCCTGGCCAGCCTGGTCTGGTTCTGCGCGCTTGGCTTCGGCGCACGCCTGCTGCAGCCGTTGTTCCGCAAGCCGGTGGCGTGGCGGGTGCTGGATGGGGTGGTCGCGATCTTCATGCTGTCGCTGTGCGTGCTGCTCTTGGTCAGGCCGTTGCACTGACCCGTGATCGAAACCCTGCGGAGAACGACATGACGAGGCAAGTGATCACAGGGGTGGTGCTCTGGATGGCGCTAGGGAACGCGGTTGCCTGCACCCCGCCGCCCTTCAATACCACCGAAGTCCAACGTGCCGAGATCGTGGCGCTGGGCGTGGTCGAGCGCGCCGCGCCGCCGAGTTCGTCCTACGAGATGGCGGTGTGGATCCAGCCCGTGGAGACATTGAAGGGCAGCGCGCAGCCGCGAATGGAGGCGATCTCGCCATGTGCACTGCCGATGGCGCCCGGCCAGCGCGTCATCGTGCTGAAGTACCGATCCGGGGCGCTCGCGTATGGCGCAACGGAATACGCCGAGGCGTTGACGCGCCGCGCGCTACACCGCGAGCGTCCCTGACGCCGCGTTTTCGCCAGCGGCGCTCAGGCCGCTTCGCGTTCGGCCAGCGGCACGCGGTCGCTCGCTTTTCGCAGCGATGCACGCATCCTGCGACCGGAGAGGTAGGCCGCCACCGGCAGCGCCCAGCTCACCCACAGCAATATCGCGATCATCGTCGGTGGCGGCGCGAGCGCCATCAGGCCGGGCACGCGGATCAGCACGCGGAAGGTCACGGGCGCCAGCGTGACCAGGTAGCAGCAGATCATCCAGCGCCGATGCGCCGCGAGCCGGCCCTGATAGATCGCACGCAGGCCCAGCAGGGCAGTGGTCAGCCAGGCCAGTGCGGTGCTGGTGAAGGCGAGGCGAATGCCGAAAGGCGCTGGCGAGGTGGCGATCAACCCTGTCGCGCCGGTGCAGGCGATCAGCATGCCGATCAGGAACACGCGGCCGGTCCAGCGATGCAGGCGAGGATAGGCATTGCGCAGGCGCGTCAGGAACTGGAGCGGACCCAGCAGTATCGTCAAAAGGCCGCCGGCCAGATGCGTCCACAGCCAGCCGTGACGCTCGGCGAACAGCGCGTAGGCTTCCGAGCCGAGATGGCGGTACTTGCCGTAGGCGGTGAGCAGGAAATCCCCGCACAGCCAAATCACCGCAAACCACAGCACGAACCAGCCGGCGCGCCGCAGAAGACGCACCGGGCTGGCCTGGGGGTGTCGAACCGCGCTGTCCATCTCGCGTCCTCCGCCTGGGATCGGCGCCAGCCTACACGCAATCGCATGCCAACGGCTTCAGTCCTGGCGTGCCACCACGTCCAGCAGCGCGTGCAGTGCGGCATTCCGGTTGAGCGTGCGCCAGAACAGCCACTGCTCCACCTGGGGCGCGTCCGCCAATTCGCGGAAGACGACGCCGGGCAAGCCGAGGCGTCGCAGCGAAGCCGGCACCAGTGCCACGCCGAGCGATTCGGCGACCAGGCTGACGATGCTGTGCTGCAACTGCACTTCAAGCCGCACCGTCGGTGTCACGCCGGCATCGGCGAACCAGCGATCCGTCGCCTGCCGCAGCGTCGGCACGATATCGGCGGGAACGGCGATCAACGCTTCGCCCGCCAGTGCGGTCGCAGCCACCGGGCCGTCGTCGCCGGCCAAGGCATGCGCGCTCGGCAGTGCGAGGCACAACGGCTCGCGATGAACCGGTCGGCGCTCGATGCCCTTGCGGGCAACCGGCAGGAAGCCGATGCCAGCGTCCAGTTCACCCTTCAGTACCGCATCCACCAGCGCCGAGGGCAGGACCTCGCGCAGATGCAGACGGACGTGTGGATGCCGCGAAACAAATTCGCGTGTCAGCGGCGGCACGGAGCTGAGTGCGGCATGCATCATGAAGCCGACATGCAGCTCGCCCAGTTCGCCCTGCTCAACCAGGCGCGCGCTGCGGCAGGCCTCGTCGAAGGCCGCCAGCACGGAGCGCGCATCCTCCAGGAAGCGCTGCCCGGCGGGCGTCAGGCGGACCTGCCGCGAGTGCCGCTCAAATAGCGTTGCGCCCAGCTCGCGCTCCAGCGCGGCGATCTGCCGGCTCAGTGGCGGCTGGCTGACGTGCAGGCGTTCGGCGGCACGACCGAAGTGCAGGGTCTCGGCGACCGCCACGAAATAACGCATTTGCCGGAGGTCGATCATGATGCGGAAAGGGTATCGATGCGGACGTGAGAAGGTATTGGCCGGCCAACGCGCCGGCCGGTAGCCTGCGGCGCTTTCCTCGATGGCGTCATCATGCTGGCCCTTCTGGCGATCGTCCTGCCGGTCTTCGCGCTGATCCTGGCCGGTTGGCTCGCCCGCCGCAGCGGCGCGCTCGGTCCCCATGCTACAGGCGAGCTCAACCGCTATGTGGTGTACCTGGCCCTGCCGGCGCTGCTGTTCGACGTGGTGGCCAACGCGCACTGGGCCGAGCTGTGGCAGCCGGGCTTCGTCGGCGCCTTCGGGCTGGGCGCCGGCATCGTCTTCTTCGTCACGCTGCTGGTGCGTGCGCGCGGCACGCGTGGGCTGGCCGACGCCGCCATCGATGGCCTCAACGCCGCCTACGCGAATACCGGCTTCATCGGCTTCCCGCTAGCGGCCGCATTGCTGGGGCAGGGTGCGCTGCCGCCGACGCTGATGGCCACGATCCTGACCGTCTGCGTGCTGTTCGCGGTGGCGCTTGTGCTGATCGAGAGTGGCCTGCAGGAGGCCCGTGACCCGCGGCGCATGCTGGTGGGCATCGCCGCGCGGCTGGTGCGCAACCCGCTGCTGGTGGCGCCCGTACTGGGAGGGCTGGTGCTGCTCTCGGGGCAGCGCGTGCCGGCGCCGATGGAAGGCTTCCTGAAGCTGCTGGGCGCGTCGGCCTCGCCCTGCGCGCTGGTGGCGCTGGGCCTGTTCCTCGCGGAGCGGCGTGCCGCCCCGTCGCCGTCACGGCGGACCGTGGCCGGCCTGGTCTCGCTGAAGCTGCTGGCACAGCCGGCGTTGACCTGGGTGCTTGCCACCCAGCTGTTCCGGCTGCCGCCGCCGCAGGTGCAGGTGGCGTTGCTGCTGGCGGCGCTGCCCACGGGCACCGGGCCGTTCATGGTGGCCGAGTTCTACCGTCGCGAGGCGGGGGTGACCTCCGCGGTGGTGCTGGCATCCACCGTGCTGTCGTTGCTGACGATCACCGCATACCTCGCGCTCGGACACTGATGCCAGGTTGAAGGCGGGGCGGGATGGCGGCTCATTCCGGACAGGCCGCCGTGCCGGGCAGCCGGCGCGAGCGGATCCGCCCGGCGTTGTTCACGACCACCTCGCCCCGGGCGTGCCCCTTCATGCACACGTGCAGGCGCAGATTGCTGCCGCTGCTGCGGCCATCCGGCAGATAGTGCAGGGCGCGCCGGCCCGCGCTGCCGCGCAGGAAGATCGTAGCGTGGCCCGGGCGCGGCAGCCGGCGCAGCACGGCGTCCGCGTCCTCGGGCTGGCTGGCGCGTACCGGGCTGCGGAACATCAGCCAGTCGCGGTTCCAGTCGCCACCGTCGGCGCAGGCGTCCGCACCACGCGCGGGGCACAGGGTGACCACGCTGCGGGAGGTGATCGCCGCCATGCGTGCCGAGGCGAACGCCGTCCGCACCAGCAGCAGGGCCGTGTTCACCCGCTGCTGTTCGACCAGCTGGCGCATCGCCGGCCAGCCCGCACCGACCAGCACGGCCAGGACGGCCAGCGCTACCAGCAGTTCGACGACGGTGAGACCTGCATTGCGGCGCATGCGTGACTCCAGGAAGGCGGAAATCCAGCATGACCGGCCGTAAAAGGGGGCGACATCGGCCCATAGCGTTCCACGGCGTAGGACAGCGCCTCGCATGTCCGTCATCGGTGCCTCGCTATACTGAGCGATCGTTTCCGAGGTGCGTTCCATGAGCGATCGCTTCCAGCTCGTTTCCCCATACTCGCCCTCCGGTGACCAGCCGCTGGCCATCGAGAAGCTGTCGTCGAACTTCGAGGCCGGCCTGGCCAAGCAGACCCTGCTCGGCGTCACCGGCTCGGGCAAGACCTACACCATCGCCAACGTGATCCAGCAGGTGCAGAAGCCGACGCTGGTGATGGCGCCGAACAAGACCCTGGCGGCGCAGCTGTACGGCGAGTTCAAGGCGTTCTTCCCGCACAACGCGGTGGAGTACTTCGTCAGCTACTACGACTACTACCAGCCCGAAGCCTACGTGCCGTCCTCCGATACGTTCATCGAGAAGGACAGCTCGATCAACGAGCACATCGAGCAGATGCGCCTGGCTGCGACCAAGACGCTGCTGTCGCGCCGGGATGCCGTGGTGGTGGCGACGGTGTCGGCGATCTACGGCCTGGGCGCGCCGGAAGACTATCTGTCGCTGCGGCTGATCCTGTCGGTGGGCGAGCATATCGACCAGCGCCAGCTGATCCGCCACCTCACCGACCTGCAGTACACCCGCAACGAGTTCGAGCTGACCCGCGGCGCGTTCCGCGTGCGGGGCGAGGTGGTGGACGTGTTCCCGGCCGAGTCCGACACCGAGGCGCTGCGCATCGAGCTGTTCGATGGTGACATCGAGAAACTGACCCTGTTCGACCCGCTCACCGGCGAGACGATGCGCGTGCTGCAGCGCTACACCGTCTATCCCAAGACCCATTACGCCACCACCCGCGAGCGCACGCTCAGCGCCATCGACACCATCAAGGAGGAGCTGAAGGAGCGGCTGGAGGTGTTGTACGCGCAGAACAAGCTGGTGGAAGCGCAGCGCTTGGCGCAGCGTACCCAGTTCGACCTGGAGATGATGGCCGAGGTTGGCTACTGCAATGGCATCGAGAACTACTCGCGCCACCTCACCGGCAAGGGTCCGGGCGAGCCGCCGCCGACCCTGTTCGACTACCTGCCGGCCGACGCGCTGCTGGTGATCGACGAATCGCACGTGACGATTCCGCAGATCGGTGCGATGTACAAGGGTGACCGCTCGCGCAAGGAGACACTGGTGGAGTTCGGCTTCCGCCTGCCGTCCGCGCTGGACAACCGCCCGCTGCGTTTCGAGGAGTGGGAGGAGCGTTCGCCGCGCAGCATCTATGTATCGGCCACGCCCGGCCCGTACGAGCTGCGCGAGTCCGCCGGGGAGATCACCGAGCTGGTGGTGCGCCCGACCGGCCTGATCGACCCGGAGGTGGAAATCCGCCCGGTCGGCACGCAGGTCGACGACCTGATGAGCGAGTGCAACAAGCGCATCGCCATGGGCGACCGCGTGCTGGTGACCACGCTGACCAAGCGCATGGCCGAGAACCTCACCGAGTATCTGGGCGAGCATGGCATCCGCGTGCGCTACCTGCATTCGGACATCGACACGGTGGAGCGCGTGGAGATCATCCGCGACCTGCGCCTGGGCAAGTTCGACGTGCTGGTGGGCATCAACCTGCTGCGCGAGGGCCTGGACATGCCGGAGGTGTCGCTGGTGGCGATCCTGGACGCGGACAAGGAGGGCTTCCTGCGTTCGACCGGCTCGTTGATCCAGACCATCGGCCGTGCCGCGCGCAACCTGCGCGGCAAGGCGATCCTGTATGCGGACAACATGACCCGCTCGATGAAGGCGGCGATCGAGGAGACCGACCGCCGCCGGCAGAAGCAGGTGGAGTACAACGAAGAGCACGGAATCGTGCCGAAGTCCGTGGCGCGGCCGATCGCCGACATCCTGGAGGGCGCGCGCGAGGAGGGCGCCAGCGGGCGCGGCAAGGGCAAGGGCCGGCGCGTGGTGGCCGAGGAGCCGGCGGATTACCGGGCGCTGGGGCCGGCGGAGATCGCCAACAAGCTCAAGGCGCTGGAGCAGCAGATGTACCAGCACGCCCGCGACCTGGAGTTCGAGGAGGCCGCGCAGATCCGCGACCAGATCCAGAAGCTGAAGGCGGCCAGCCTGGCCTGAAGCGGGGCTGGCACGGCGTGCGCCGCAGGCTATTGCCCTGCGTCGCGCGCCTGGGCTAGAATGCGCGCCCCGCAACGCGCAATGTGTTGCCGGGCATACCGGGCGGTTAGCTCAGCGGTAGAGCACTACCTTGACATGGTAGGGGTCACAGGTTCGAACCCTGTACCGCCCACCATCTAAGTACCTGAGGAATCAAGGAAAAGATGGATCAGACGAAAGCCGGCCGAGAGGCCGGCTTTTTCGTAAGTGCATCGTAAGTGCGCACTAGCCAGTGGCTGGTCTTGAAGGGCTGCGGCCGGTAGGCCATCGCGATAAAGCGCCTTAAAACTTACGCGCCAAACTGAGATTGCGTGAGAACACCGTCAGTCTTACATTGCGCGCTATCAGGAGGGCCCATGACCAAGGCTGAGGTGCGCTCGCTATTCCCAGCGCTGTTGCGGACCTGGCGAGAACTGCCTGAGGTTCGCGATATCCCCGAGCAAGATCTCGCTTTTGGGCGATTCTGGAATTGGCTCCGAGAATGCCATCCGGATACAACCCGCTTTCGCTCACGGATGGGGGCAGAGACCGATATGGAGCAGTGGTTTGATTTCGCGACCCATCAGAGTTGGCGGAACTGATTGGCTTCTGCTACGCAATTGACGCCGCCAGTGCGCGAGGCTTCAAAGTTTTTCACCAACGGAATGATTAAGGGGGGGGTATGGATGCACTGGAGTTCGGAGTAATTCACTCGCTGCGCAAGATCGCGCACACAAGCGAGGCGGAGGTCAGACTCTCAGAGCGTGTCCTTGATGTGAGCAACGAGGCTGTTCTGAACTTGGCGACGCAGCTTGCGGACTTGGTGGGTAAGTCGGGATCGCGCGTCATGTGGGGGCAGTTCAGTGACGATAATCGGCAGGGATTATTCCCAGGCACAGTGAAGGACTTCTCGTCTGAGCTGACGCAAGAGAAATTCATGTCATCGTCGTTGATCGCGATGAAAGAGCTTCTGAATCAGGCGAAGGAGGAGCCTCTTAGTACTGGTGGGCATATTTGCTTCTTTGCGTTTCGGAGCCGTCAGAAGCCGTTCCTCCTCGTGGCGATGGTTAAGGAACGAAGCGGCTTGACGCTGAGTGAAGATCTGGTTCCGACCTCCATTGTGGAGATCGACCTCTCGAAACTGCATCAAGCCGCTCGCATAAATCTGCAGACATATCTTGAGCAGACATCGGAGCAGCGTGGGTCTGTTCACGGAGACATCAATAGCTCCGAGCCAGAGGCTGAAGTCGAGGTCGAAGTCGAGGAGGAGCGGGCTTATCTGTGCTTTGTGGATAAGGGTGTGGGTCGCTCCACCGTCGCTGGGTACTTTATTCGTGCGCTGGGTTGCGAACGCGGAGTTTCTTCGGAGCGTGCAACCAAGGCTGTGATTCGGGCGGTTCGGAACTTTGTCAAGGGGAACGCCGAGATATCCTCCAGCGCCCCTTACGTGCGGCATAAATTGATCGACTACTTCAGCACCAAGGACGATGGCTCAGCAATAACACTGGAGGCAGTGGCTGAAGTGGTGAGGGGGGCGCTCGGCCCAGATAAAGCGTTTCACGCAGATGGTCTGGTCGACCACCTGAACAGTGACGAGATGAGAATACCGGTTGAGTTTCCGCTAAGTCGTAAGGCCGTTCGTGACGTAACCCGAATCAAGGTGCGTGAGTCGCGCTACTCCATAGAAGTCGAGAACTCTGCGCTGGGTACTGAGAACTCTGAGGTTGTCTATGACTATCAAAGTCGTAGTCTGACCTTCACGAGGTTGCCAGAAAACTTCGTCGCAGAAATTGAGAAGACTCTCAACGACCGTAGGCCTCCCCGCTGATGTTTGAGGTGTGCTAGATGTTCGCGAATGTTGTCGAGCTCTATCGCGCGGCCGGTCGCCCTGCGATCGTAGCTGGCGCTTTTTCGTTCGATGGCCCTCTCTCGGATCGCCTTGGCCAAGCTATCGATGCGTGTAAGTTGCTGCCCGATCAGCTGGGGTACTTTGATGATGGCCCTGATTTCGCTGGTGCTTCAGTCTCGTTTGAATGGAAGTTGAGTGACAACGAGCAGGGTCGATTTTTCACCGACGTGTCAGCACTCGTATTAGGTTCACCTGTAATTGGTTTGGGGCGGCCACTCCCGCCTTATTACCTAATTGGAGATGATTTCTTAGCGGGAAGTGCGTCTCCGCCTGCAGCTGTCGAAAAGCTGGATGTTCTGTCAGAGCTTGTCGAGTTGCTGGCCGCTCTTGCACTCGCCGACGTTGATGCTCCTGGCTCGGCCGGGAGGATACTGTTTTTTGTGTTGCCGGCAGGGGCCGGCTCGCCTCCAAAGACAGTGGAACTACGAACTCGTGTCACGCCGCAGTGTCTGGAGTTGCCAGTCCCCGATCTCAGGGTAGTTCGCGCTATTGCAAAAGATGAGGGCGCTTCGGTGCATTCGGCGGAGCACAAGCAGCTGTTCCGCCTTGCAGTTGCTGAGGCCTTGAATCAAGCTCCAAGGTCTGCTTCAACGTTCGAGTATCTTATTGAGCGCTGGGCGGATGTGACGGGCAGCTACAGCGTAAATGCCGACTTCTACGTCCATAATTTTTCGCTCGACAAGGTGCGACGCGAGATCACGTCCGCTGCTGTGGATTTTTCTGCGCGACTCACCGCGGCCATGGGCGACAGCACGGCAAAGCTGTTGGCTTTACCCATCTCGGCCATTGCCGCAGTCGGAATATCAAAATCCGATGACCTGTTGAACGGATTGGCGCTTCTGGTGGGCGTCTTGCTGGTTGGTTGGCTTCTACTGGGAGCGCTAAAGAACCAACGGCTGCAGTTGGCGCGGGTCAAGTCCGCTTTTGATGTGACGTTTCAGTCGATATCCGAAGGTCGTTCTGCAGAAGCTGGGGCGCTAATTTCCACTGCGAAGAGTGAGTTCGACGATCAGTATAATTTTCTGTACGGTCTTCTGCGTCTCTTTCGTTTTTTGGCTTGGGCGCCAGTTTTGGTCGCAGTGTTCCTAGTTTTCTTTCGCTTCAATGAGGGCTTCAATGCATGGGTTTTGTCGCGGCAGTGCGTTGATTGGCTACTGCAGAAGCCAGTTGATTGACTGAGGATCTCCTGAGCTTTTTAGCAGCGAGGGCCGGCAAATGCTGGCCCTCGCTGCGTCATCGCTAGATTGTGGACTCAGGGTTGCGTAGGGCTGCCCGAGCGCAGTCATGTGGCTAGCAATATTTCTGGGTTGACGTCGGCGCGTCGCGCGATGCGGACGCCGGCGGCAGCGGCTTCGCGAATGGTGCGCTCCTCCTGGTGTTCCAGCTCGCCGAGCTTGGCCTCCAGCTTCGAGCGCTCCTTGTCGTCAGCGACGGTGACCTCGCGGGAATAGGCGGCTTCGATCTTGCCCTTGAGCAGGTCGATGACCTTCTCCGGGAAGAGCTTGCAGAGCAGCGCGTAGGCTCCGTTGGCGCCGTGAGGCGTCGGGTTGACCAGGTGGCTGCGCTCCTGATCGAGGAAGTGGTGGGCCGGGAAGTCGACGTCGGCGGCGAAGGCGTAGACGCTCGCCTCAGCGCGCTGTAGCGCGGACGCCTTCGGCAGCACGCCGTTCTCCTGCTCTTGCAGCTGTTCCTTAAGCGCGGTGATCTGGCTGCGCAGGCGGCTCACGTCTTTGTTGAAGTCGGGCATGGGTTGCTCCTCAGTGGTTCTCGAAGCCCCAGGCCACAAGCGTGCTGCGCATGTGCTGCTGGGCGGATTGGAAGGCGGCAGCGTCGCCGCGGTTCTCCTCGTGGTCGCGCTTTGCCTTCTCCACGATCTCTAGCATCGCGTCGATGGCGGCGATCTGTTGGCGTGCCGCCTCGGTCTTGGCCTTGACCGTCGCATCGACGCTGCCGCGCGAGGTGTAGCGGCGTTCGCCGGGCGTGATGTGGGGCTGGCTACCCTCGAAGTAGCCGGCCAAGTCCTGGATCTCCTGTTCAAGCGAACGGCGGTGGCGGCGAAGGTCATTGGCACGCTCGGTCAACGCGCGCGACGCGCCGTAATAGGCGACGCTCAGCACGCGCAGGCGTTCCAGCTGCAGGAGCGATTCGGGGACTTCCGGTTTGTTAGACATGGGCGGCCTCGGTTGGGATGGACAGGTCACCAAAGAGCACCAATTCCGGGCGACGGCGCAGCGCGGCCTGGAAAAGCGGCAGCGCGCGCAGGGCATCGATCACCAGCTCCTCCGGCGTCAGGCTGGCGGCGCGGGCCGCGTCGAGCAGGGCGCCGGCAGCGACTTCCGGCAGTTCGATCTGCATGAGGCGTCGTGGAGACCGCATCGCAACGCGCAGGAACGTGCACTTGCGGGCAGCAACATGCGATCCAGCGCCTGAGGCTCCTAGCCGTCGCAGTCGCCCGACTCCTCCCGCCGACCTGAGCTTTTCTCACGGCACGGTCAAATAACTTTGATTTGTCGTGCGCCGATCGGTCGCCCAGCATCGGGCGACCTCCATAAAGGCGCACGGCGATGCCCAGCAGCATCCTTTCGACGAAGCGAAGCAGGCGTGGTGTCAGCGAGAAGGCCGCATCATGCGCCTCGGCATTCCTGCTCGCTATACTCCTGCTGGCGCCCGCATGGGCCAGCGCTGGTGAGACCGGTTCCCAGCCGCTCATCGACCGCCAGGACCGTCCGTGGCAACCCGAGCCGCCCGTCGTGCAGATTCCGCTATGGCCGGAGACGCTGAAGATCGCCGCCCCTGTCACGCCGGGCCCGGAAATCTTCGGCAAGGGCAAGGGGAGGGTGGCAGGGAAGGACGTCACCATCGTCGAACATGTCTCTCGTCCGACAATGTCGATCTATCGCCCCACGGCCCCCAATACCGGCGCGGCCATGGTGGTGTTTCCGGGCGGCGGCTATCGCGTGCTGGCCATGGACCTGGAGGGCACCGAGGCCTGCGACTGGCTGGTCGCCAAAGGCATCACCTGCGTGCTGCTGAAGTACCGCGTCCCGGGCTCGGGCGAATACTGGGCCGATGAATGCAATTGCCGGTGCATTCCCCAGGTGCAGATGGCGCTGCAGGATGCGCAGCGCGCCATCCGGCTGCTGCGCGCGCGGGCCGACACGCTCGGCGTGGACCCGCACCGGATTGGTGTGATCGGCTTCTCCGCCGGTGGCCGAATGGTCGCCGACGTCAGCAACAAGCAGGCCATCGCCTATGCGCCGGTCGATGCGGCGGATACGCAACGTGGCACGCCTGATTTCGCGATCGCGCTGTATCCCGGTCATCTATGGGAGAACGGCCCGGGCCTGACGATGAACCCGTCGATGAAGGTCGATGCGCGTTGCCCGCCCACGATGATCATCCAGGCGGGCGACGATCCGGTCGACGACGTCCGCAACTCGCTCACCTACTATCTGGCGTTGCGGCAGGCCGGTATTCCGGTCGAGATGCATCTGTACGCCGAAGGCGGACATGCTTTCGGACTGCGCGCGTCCCGCCACCCGATCTCCGGATGGCCTGGTCTGGTCGAGGAATGGATGCGGACGATCCACGTTCTGGCGCCGGAGCAGGGATAGCTTCTATCCCACTGCGGTCGACACCGCGCAGGCCATCAGCAGGCGTCCACCTAGGTACTTACCCTTCCTGGCGGTCGCGGGGCCGGCTGGAAGCGGCTGCCCGCTTGGGGTCTTTCTTGGCCGGGGTGGCGCTCTTGGACACCTTGGTGGCTCGCACCAGCTTCGCCGCCACGGGCTGCAGCTTCTTCCGCGGCAGCGGCTTGGCAACCAACTGCACGCCGAGTGCGCCAAGCACCTTCACGATAGTGGTGAACTGGGGCCTGGCATCGACACGCAGTGCTTTATAGAGGCTTTCGCGGCCGAGGCCGCTCTGCTCGGCGATCTGGGCCATGCCGCGGGCGCGCGCGGCGATGTTCAGTGCGTTCTGTAGAACTGCGGGGTCTCCTGATTCCATCGCGTCGGTAACGAAGGCGGCGATGCTCGCTTCCGTGGTCAGGTAGGACGCAGCGTCGAAGGGGCGTGTACTGGGCTTGGCTTTCATCGTGTGAGCCCTCGATGGGCGTTGACGGTGGTGGGGTGGGTGCGGTGACAACTCGATCTGTTGACGCGCTAGGGCAGGGCAGCCGCAAGCGCCTTGGCTTGCTTGATATCCGACGCCTGTGATGACTTTTCTCCACCGCAGAGCAGAATCACGATCCGTTCTCCGCGCCGTGTGTAATACACCCGGTAACCGGGGCCTGTGCCGCCGACCCGAAGCTCGCTCACGCCTTCGCCGACCGCTTTATGGTCGCCAAAGTGGTTGATTCGCATGCGTTCGATGCGAGCGATGATCTTGCCTCGGCCGATTTCGTCGGACAATTCCGACATCCATGTGTCGAAAGCTTCCGTGCTCCTGATATCCATGGTCTGAGTGTATCCTTGTGGATACAGTTTTCAAGCGCAGACGTGCCCTGGTTTAGCTTCCCGTCAATGTCGGGTGTTCGGGCTGCCGATCAGTCGTGGTTGACCGCCTGTCGAAAGATCTTCAGCGTCCCTTCGCCGTCTCGCTTCCAGAGATTCAGGCTTTTTCCATCCACCACCCCATGCGCGTCTCCCGCGCGCCAGCCCACGCGGTAGAAGCCTTCTTCCAGCACTACATCGTGTCCTTGCAGCGGATACAGCTTGCCGCTGCGCAGCGTCAGCGAGTCGATGGTCACATCGCCGGGCTTCTCATGCGCGACAAAGTAGTCGCGGATCTGCGCCTCGCCCACGCGCATCGGCGTGTAGTAGGTCAGGTAGATGGCATCCGGAAAGAACAGGTCGGCATGTTCGGCGCCACGCCGCTCGGTCACCAGGCGGTCGATCAGTGCGTTGCGAGCGGAGATTTCACGGGTCAACGCAGCCGCCGTCGCCACTGGGCTCCCTTCCCCCGGCGAGGACGAGGGAATTCGCGGCCAGGCTTCCGGGTCGAATGGCGCATCCGTCCCCCACAGCTCGCAGACCAGCCGAGGCGCCGGCGTGCCCAGGTCCCATAGCGCCATGAACTTGCCATCGAATGTGGCAGGTGGTTTGTCGGCATGCGAGAACGCCAGCGTGTAATGCCCCGTCTCCACGGCGTGCTGGCCGTACACCACGATATCGTGGGAAGTGCGTTGGTAATCCGAGATCCGCAATGCGGCGAACAGCGCGGCGTAGTAGTCACCGATGGCCGAAGCGTCGCGGCGCACCGTGCTGTGCTCGGGCATGAGGGTGGCTTCGGCGGTATAGCGTGTGGCGAGCGATGCCGCCGCGGAAGCGCGCCAGTCGGCGGCGATGCCGGCATTGGCCTCCTGGAGCCGTTGCGCGATGCTGGCTTCCTCGTTGCCGAGGGCGGCGCCGGGGATGGACAACAGGACGAACAGGAGCCACTTCATGGTGGACCTCGTGCCGCGTCGAGAGGGAAAGTGCTGGGGCGACTCTACGCCGGCCGGCGTTCCCGGCCAACCCGGCCGCGGCGGCGTGCGCCGTGGTCAGGGCGCGCGACGGAAGCGGAATATCACCTCACGGCCATCGCCCGACGTCACCACCTCCAGCAGTTCGCCTTGCAATCGATAGGCGATCCGCTTGGGGAAGTCGTGGGCAGGATTCTCGAACGTCGCCGAATGCGCGTCCTGCGCGACCAGCCGGAACCGCACCGGCGTGGGGTTTTCCGCCACGTCGGCCACATAGAACACGTCGTCGCCGTCGCGCGTCAGCCGCAGCTTTTCCTCGAACGCGAGGCGGCCTTGCTTGTACCTGCTGCCGACGCCGACGAAGTCATCGCCTTCCCGGCGCCAGGTCTCGGTACCCACACTGCCGGCGGGCAGCCCGGTGCGCTGCCAGCTGCCCAGCAGCCACGCCAGCGTGTCCATCCGGTGCGCCGCCGGCTCGGCAGCCACCGACAGCGGTGCCAGCAGCACAAGCGCGCAGGTCAGCCAGCAGGAGGTGCGCATATCCGCTCCAGGCGTCGATGCCCGGCAGGCATCCTCGGCATCGGACTCTAGCGGCTTTCCACAGCGCCGGAACGGTTTCTGGGGTCGCCGGGCGACGACCTCAGCCGGCGCAGCGCCGCAGGTCTTCCCAGCAGTCGCGGGCGATCAGGCGCAGCTCCACATCGGAGGAATGGAACGACGGCAAGCGCCCCAGGCGCCGCTTCAGGTGTCGCCACATGCGCGTCTCATGTTGCGGATGCTCGCGGTAGGCCTCGCAGGCGGCTTCCAGGATCGGCGCCACCTCGCGCTCGAAATGCAGATGCTGGTAGGGCCCCAGCGGATGGCTGACACGCCACGCGGCCAGCTCGGCATCGAGCAGGCGGGGACTTGGGCCGGGATTCGTCATGGCGCGCTCCTGTCGAGCGGGGACTTCTACGTTACGCCGCACTGCGTCAAAGCCTATTGGGCATTTTGTCGCACCATTCGCGTGTTCTTGACACGCCCGCCCGCAGGGTGGCGACGAAGGAGGTGGCCCATGCCCCGCGATGCCCGACAGGATGTCCCCGCCGTCCCCCTGCGACCCGGAGTGCACCGCGCATGCCGATGATCGAACGCTGGCGCTATCAACTGGCGGCAGGCCTGGCCCGCGCCGACCTCGAGCGCCTCACCCTGCACGATGCCGCCGAGCTGCTGCGCCGGTTGGTGCCGTCCTACGCGGAATTCCGTCGCACGGTGCCGGACATGTCGGCGGTGCGCTGGTACGAGGACGCCGAGCTGGCCATCGCCGATGGCATCTGGCGCGCGACGCATCGCCCCTACAACCCGGACTGGCCGCTGTTCAAAGCCATCGGCCGCCCGGTGGTGAACGAGGACGGCCTGTGGTCGGTCGGCGCGCGAACCGGCGCTGACCGTTTCGGGCGCACTTGACGGGAAGGGGGGCGCTGCCGCCGAATGCGCGCGGACACCCCGTCCGATGCCGGAGTTGCCGCATGCCCAGCCGTGCCGTGTTCCGTGTTGTTTCGTTGTGCATTGCCAGTGCGATGGCGTTCGCCGGATGCCAACGCCAGACACCCGCCGCCGTCGCTTCCACTGCCACCCCGGCCGCGGCCGCGGCGTTCACCTGGCCAGCGTCGCTCAAGCCCTTCGGCGACGGATTCCCGCATGCGGGCGATCCCTGTCGCCGTCTGGGGGAATCACCTGCGGTGTCGGAATATCTCGACCACACGTCGCTGCTGGTGGGATGCCCCGGTCCTGCCGATGCGCCGCCGGCGGCGAGCTTGTTGTCCGGCGGACGGGGCAAGCTGCTCACCAGCGTCGATGGCGTGACGGTGATCGTGCTGCCGCCCAATGCGGCGTTGTAGCGTCCGGCGCAGCCACGTCGCCTAGCGTAGCGAGTAGGTGTACGCACGCCGCAGATGGGCGCGGACGCCGTCGATGTCCTGTAGCAGACGGACGTGGGTGACGTGGGTGACCTTGTGGCCATCCGCCACCACCTTGAAGAAGCGCGGTTCGTCGACGCGGTCGGGCAGGTGGATGGCCAGGCGTAGCGCATCTCGCATTACGTTGAGGTCGGCGAATATGCGCCGCGTACGAAACAGCGCATAGCGGTCGCGTGCCACCACTTCGACCTCGCCGAACGCGCGGACCTCGGCTTCCAGCGCCCGGTACAAGGCGACGGTGGTGGGTGGGCGGCCCTTGAGCACGTCCGCCGCGTCGCCGGTACCGCAGACGTGGCGCTGGTGCTTGCGGGCGAACTGGCGCCCGCAATCCGGGCAGGTCCAAGGCGTGGACATGGCATCACCTCGTCAGCGGCAGATAGGTTTCGTGGCATGCATTGCGCGTGGCGATGGCCTGCACCCGCTGCCAGTCCAACAGCGTGTCGTCCTCCAGCAGGCGCGCGCCGTGTCCGAGCCGGACCGGCACCCGGTGCAGTCGCAGCGCGTCGACCAGCCCCAATGTCAGGCATTGGCGCCCCAGTTCGGCGCCACCGGCCACGACGACCTCGCCGCCTTCGGCGATGGCCCTGGCACGGGCAATCGCCGCCGCCGCGCCGCCGGTCTCGAAATGGAAGCAGGTGGCGCCCCGGCGCAGGTCGGTGCGCGCGCGGTGCGTGACCACCACAGTGGGGCGCTCGAATGCGCCGTCATCGCCCCAGTGGTCGATGCCGACATCGAACATGCGGCGGCCGATGACCACCGCGCCGGCGTTGCCAAGCATCGCGACGGCAGCGGCGTGATCGGCCGGCTCGGGCTGTCCATTGTCCAGTCCAAGCCAACGGTGCAGGCGCAGCCCGGCATCGCCGAACGGCGCGGCGGCGGTGATGCCGCTGCCGGCGACGAACCCGTCAAGGGACGGACTCATGTCGAGGATCACACGTGTCATCCAGTGCCCCCATCCGGGTTGGGCCGCCCACGAGGTGTGGGCGCTCTCGTGGGAATGACGTGTGAGGACGTCATGGATCGACAGCGCGAAGCCGGTCACGTCCCGGCCGCTTTCCGCTTGAATACGTATGCAGGCCGGTCCTGCACCCGGACGCCGACGCTAAGCTAGCGGGGTTCGTTCGAGGCCCCGGTTTTCAGGGGCTTTCAAAGCCCGGAGGGGGGCTCGATGTCGAAGACTCCATGGTGGCGGGGCGCCGTCATCTATCAGATCTATCCGCGCAGCTTTCTGGACGCGAACGGGGATGGCGTGGGCGATCTGCCCGGCATCATCGAGCGTCTGGACCATGTCGCCGCGCTCGGCGTGGATGCCATCTGGATCTCGCCGTTCTTCAAGTCGCCGATGGCCGATTTCGGCTACGACATCGCCGACTATCGCGATGTCGATCCGCTGTTCGGCACGCTGGACGATTTCGACCGCCTGCTGGCCAAGGCGCATGCGCTGGGCCTGAAGGTGATGATCGACCAGGTGCTCAGCCACACGTCGGTGGAACATGCCTGGTTCCGCGAGAGCCGGCAGGACCGCACCAATCCCAAGGCCGACTGGTATGTCTGGGCCGATCCGCGCGAGGACGGCACCGCGCCGAACAACTGGATGTCGCTGTTCGGTGGCGTGGCATGGCAGTGGGAGCCGCGCCGCGAGCAGTATTTCCTGCACAACTTCCTCGCCAGCCAGCCGGACCTGAACTTCCACAACCCGGAAGTGCAGCACGCGACGCTGGAGAACGTGCGCTTCTGGCTCGATCGCGGCGTGGACGGCTTCCGCCTGGACGCGATCAACTTCTGCTTCCATGACCGCCAGCTGCGCGACAACCCGCCCAAGCCGGCGGACAAGCGGGTGGGGCGCGGTTTCAGCCCGGACAACCCGTACGCCTACCAGTACCACTACTACAACAACACCCAGCCGGAAAACCTGGATTTCCTGGAGCGCCTGCGCGCGCTGCTCGACCAGTACCCGGGCGCGGTGAGCCTGGGCGAGATTTCCTCGGAGGACTCGCTGGCGACCACCGCTGAGTACACCACCGCCGGCCGCCTGCACATGGGCTACAGCTTCGAGCTGCTGGTGGACGACTTCAGCGTCGCCTACATCCGCGACACGGTCTCGCGCCTGGAAGCGGTGATGACCGAAGGCTGGCCGTGCTGGGCGATCTCCAATCACGACGTGGAACGCGCGGTGACGCGCTGGGGCGGCCATCCGGCCAACCCGCGCCTGGCGCGCCTGCTGGTGGCGATGCTGTGCTCGCTGCGCGGTTCCATCTGCCTGTACCAGGGCGAGGAACTCGGCCTGGGCGAGGCGGAGGTGCCGTTCGAGGCGCTGCAGGATCCCTACGGCATCACTTTCTGGCCCAACTTCAAGGGCCGCGACGGCTGCCGCACGCCGATGCCATGGAACGACGGTCCGCAGGCTGGCTTCACCACCGGCACGCCGTGGCTGCCCATTCCCGCCGATCACCTGGCGATGTCGGTGGCGGCGCAGACGCACCGGCCCGATTCGGTGCTCAGTGCCTTCCGCGATTTCCTCGGCTGGCGTCGCACCATGCCGGTGCTGGTGGAGGGCACGATCCGCTTCCACGACAGCGCCGAGCCGGTACTGCTGTTCGAGCGCCAGCACGGCGATGAAGTCCTGCTGCTGGCGTTCAACCTGTCGGCGGCGCCGGCGGAAGTGGCGTTGCCGCCGGGCGACTGGCATGCGCTCGAAGTGCCGGGCCCGGATGCGGGCATGGCCGCCGATGGCCGCATCCAGCTGCCGGGCCATGCGATGTTCTGCGCGCGGCGGGCCTGACCACCGCGCCTTGAGGGGCGTTACCATCCGGCTTTCGCTGACCAGGCCCCGCCGCAGTGAGAATCGGCGTTCCCGCCCCGGATATCGCACGCGTTGCTCCGCGTCCTCGCCAGCAGGGCGCGGCGGGCGGCCGCGGGCCTGCCGATGATGGGCATGCCCGGCTCAGCCTGACCACGCTGCCCAGCCTGGGCAGCAGCTGGCTCGCGCCCCGCCTGGGGCGCTTCCGCGCCGACAACCCGCACCTGGTCGTGGAGGTGGAGCTGTCGTCCGCGGTCCAGGACCTGGCCGGAGGCCGCTTCGACGCGGCGATCCGCAAGGTGCACGGGCGCTGGCGCGGCCTGCATTCGGTCGAGTTGTTCCCCAGCCTGTCCGTGCCACTGTGCGCCCCCGCGCTGCGCCGGGCGGCGGTCGTGATCGAGGACCCCGCGCAGGCGTTCGACGTGCCGCTGCTGGGACGGCAGGAAGACTGGCGGCGCTGGTACCGCGCGCGTGGCTATCCGCAGGCGGACCTGTCGAACAAGCTGGGTGCCCCCTTGTCGGGCGAGCATCTGGACATTGCCGCGGCGGTGGCCGGGCAGGGCGTGGTGATGGCTTCGCCGGTGCTGTTCGAGCAGGAACTGCGCAGCGGCGCGCTGGTGCCGGCGCATACCTTCGTGGCGTCCGATGGCAGCGCGTTCTGGTTCACCGTGCCGGTCAAGCGCTGCCACGCGGACAAGATCGTGCGCTTCCGCGAGTGGCTGCGTGGCGAAGCGGCGGCGGCGCGGCTGGCGGCGCGGCCTTATCTGTCGCGGATCGTGTGCTGTCCGCCCGCACCGGGCGACTGAGCAAAGAAAAAGCCCGCTGCCGAAGCAGCGGGCCCTTCTTTTCTGCGCCTTTGGGGGGGTCAGAACTTGTACGTCACGCCCATCAGGTAGGTGCGGCCCCACTCGATGTATTCCAGCGGGCGGTCCTTCGTGCCGGCATAGGTGCGGTACGGCGCGTTGGTGAGGTTGCTCACCTGCAGCAGGATGCTCAGGCCTTCCAGCGAATCGCCGAAGCTGTAGCTGACCTGCGCGTCGGTGACGCTCTCGCCGACCACGTAACGCAGCGTGCGGTTGCCGTTGAAGTTGCCGATCTCGCCGATGAAGTCCGATCGGCGACGCTGGCTCACGCGGGCCTCGAAGCCCTTGTTCTCGTAGTAGGCGGTGAAGTTGTACACGCGGTCGGACAGACCCGGCAGGCTGATCTCGCCGCTACCCACGCTCGACGCGCTTTCCGGGTCGCGGATCTTCACGTCGCTGTCGTTGAAGGTGGCGCTGGCCTGCAGGCCGAAGCCCTGCAGCGGCGACCACAGCATGTCCAGCGGCAGCGAAGCGGTCAGCTCCAGGCCACGCAGTGTGCCGCCGTTGCCATTCTCCGGCGCGGTGAACGTGCCGGTGGTCTGCGCCGGGGCGCCGCCCGGCGGCGGGACGTAGTCGGCCACGAACGCGGAGAAGTCGTAGTCGTCGCGGCTCTGGGTGTAGATGTAGCTCTTCAGGTCCTTGTAGAAGATCGCCGCGGCCACGTAGGCCTTCTCGCCGAAGTACTTCTCGTAGGACAGGTCGAGCGCGTTGGCACGCCACGGGTCGAGCAGCGGGTTGCCGCCGCTGGCGCCCGGCTTGCCGGTGGCGGTATCCACGCCGAATTCCAGCGAGGCGCGCATCTGGTCCACGCGCGGACGCGCAACCTGCTTGGCCGCGGCGAAGCGCAGGGTCTGGTCGTGCGCGAAGCCGAACACCAGGTTCATGCTCGGCAGCCAGTCGTTGTAGGTCTTGCCCGCCTCGTACGGCTGCACTTCATTGCCGGCCGGCTGCGTGCTGTCCCAGTAGTTGGCATTGGACGACTGGTCGGTGTGCTGCATCTGCACGCCGATGTTGCCGCGCAGGGTGACGTTGTCGCCCAGTTCGGTGTCCAGGTTGGCCTTCAGCCACGCGGTGGTGATCTTCTCGTTCACCGTCCACGCCTTCGACACCAGGTAGGACAGGTCATCCACCGGCTCGAAGATCATGTAGCGGTCGACCGCGGCCGGCACGTTCCAGGCCGGGATGTAGCCGACGCCGGCGAAGCCGAGGTTGACCGGGCTGTACTGCAGGTCGCTGGCGATGGCGGTGTCGCCCTGGTCGCCGAGCAGGATGTTGCCTTCCGGCTGTTCCTTGTGCTTCTCGCGGTCGGCGTAGTTCACGCCGACGTCCAGGTCGGAGAACCAGCCCAGCGACAGCGGGAAGCTGGCCTGCAGGCGCGCACCCTTCAGGCGGTCTTCCACGCTCGGCACCTTGCCGTAGCCGGAGCCGTAGATGGTGTTGGTCAGGTACAGCGCGCTCGGGTCGGAATAGTCGCGGCCCGGCACCAGCTGCGAGAAGTCGTTGCTGTGATAGGTCAGGCCGACCGTATCGAGCTGCGGCATCGGGGTCAGCTGGGTGTTGTTCTCCAGGTTCAGCTCGTCGCGGGTGGCCTTGGAGTAGCTGACATCGGCGTTGATGCGGATGCCCGAGTTGGTGGTGAACTCGTTGTTCCAGCCAAACGCGTCGATCTTGTCCTCGCGCTTGTTGTACATGCCGCGCACCAACGGATACACGCCGCTGGCGGTGCCGCCGGTCATGGTGCCGTTGTCGTTGACCTGCACGTCGGTGACGTTCAGGCCCGGGGTGTAACCGCCGTTGTAGTTGCTGAGGTTGACCTCGAACTGGTTGGCGGTGTCGATCTGCTCGGCCTTGGTGTGGAAGGCGTCGAGGGTGCTGGTCCAGGCGTTGGACGGACGGAACTGCACGGTGGCCATGAACGCGTCGCGCTTGGCGTTGCCGGTACGGCGCAGCGCCTTGATGCCGTCGGAGTAGTAGGTGCCGGCCGGCACGCCGGGGCGGTAGCCCTGGTCGGTGTTCTCGGTGCTCCACGGCTCGTACAGGCCGACCTGGTTTTCCTGGATCGGCGTGTCGGTGTGCGCGTAGCCGATCGAGATGCCCCAGGTCTTGTCGGCGAACTGGTCGATGTAGCTGGCGTTGAAGCGGTTGCCGTTCGGGTCGACGTTGGCCGCCTTGCCGAGCGAGTTGTTCTGGAAGTGGCCGCCGACGGTGATGACGCGCTCGCTGAAGCTCAGCGGACGCACGGTCTGCATGTCGATGGTGCCCGACAGGCCCTGGCCGACCAGGCCGGCGTCCGGGGTCTTGTACACGGTGACGCCGTTCATCAGCTCGGCCGGGTACTGGTCGAACTCGACGCTGCGGTTGTCACCGGTGCTGACGACCTCGCGGCCGTTGAGCAGGGTGGTGGCGAAGTCGGGCGACAGGCCGCGCACGCTGATCACCTGGGCGCGACCGGCGACGCGCTGGGCCGACAGGCCCGGCAGGCGCGACAGCGACTCGGCGATGGAGATGTCGGGCAGCTTGCCGATGTCTTCGGCGGAGATCGCCTCGACCACCGAGGTGGAATCGCGCTTGACCGCGATGGCGCTCTCGATGCCGCGGCGGATGCCGGTGACTTCGACGGTGTCCAGGTTGGTGACGTCGCCCGACTGCTGGGGCTGGGTGTCTTCGGTGGCCGGATCGGCGGACTGCGCCGCGGCCAGCATGGGCATCATGGCGGCGGCCAGCGCGATGCTCAGCGCGCTGTGCTTGTGGTTCAACATTTTCCCCTCCCAGGTAATGTTGTCATTTCGAATTGTGTCGCCCCCGCGGGCGGGTGGCGCGTCGCAACCGGGTCGGTGCGCGACTGTGGGTAATGGTAGGCAGTGTGTCGCGCGTATGAATATTTCTGCATACGTATTCAATGCGGGTCATGGGGGTGGAATCGATTCCAACCCATGTGCTCCCCACACCCATGCGCTCTCCACACCCATGTGTAGGAGCGGCTTCAGCCGCGACCGCGATCTGACGGATGGCAGTCGCGGCTGAAGCCGCTCCTACAATCAGGTTCACGCTTTTAGCCCCGACGAGCCGAGACGTGATCTGGCACATGGCGGTCGCGGCTGAAGCCGCTCCTACAAAGGGGTGAAGCGCACCGCTTCGCCGCCGCCCGGGGCCAGCTTCAGTTCCAGCATGTCGCCGCTTCCCACTTCGCGCGTCTCGCGCACGAAGGCGAACGGATTGCTGCGGAAGTCCGCACCGTCGCCGTCCCGGTATATCTCCGCGCGATAGCGCACGCCCGGTTCCAGGAAAGAAAGGGATACCGGCAACACCCGGCCATGCTCGTCGGTGATGCTGCCCAGGAACCAGTCACGGCTGTGCCGGTCCTTACGCGCGATGGTGACGTAGTCGCCCACCTCGCCATCCAGCACCCGCGTCTCGTCCCAGTCCACCGCCACGTCCTCGATGAAGCGGAACGCATCGCGGTGCTGCTCATAGTGCTCCGGCAGGTCGGCCGCCATCTGCAGCGGGCTGTACAGGGTCACGTACAGCGCCAGCTGGCGGGCCAGCGTGCTGGGTATCTTCTGCCCGTTGCGCCCCACCAGGCTCACGATGCCCGGCGTGTAGTCCATCGGCCCGGCCAGCAGACGCGTGAACACCAGGTTGACCTCGTGCTCCGGTGGGTTCGGCGGCTGGCCCCATGCGTTGTATTCCATGCCACGCGCGCCTTCGCGCGACATCCAGTTCGGATAGGTGCGGCGCAGGCCGGTGTCCTTGATCGGCTCGTGCGCGTTGACCGCGATATGGCGCGCCGCCGCTTCCTGCACCACCTTCAGATGATGTTCGGCCATGAACTGGCCGTCGTGCCATTCGCGCAGCGGCGGGCCACCGGCGGGGTTGCGGCGCTCCACCTGGCCGTCATCGCACACATAGCCGGTCTTGACCGCATCCACGCCCAGGCGCGCATACAGGTCGAGCGCGGCGCCGAGCTGGTCTTCGTAATGATCGATCGCGCAGCCGGTTTCATGGTGTCCGATGAGATGCACGCCCTTGCGCGCGCCATAGGCCGACAGCGCCTCGATGTCGAAATCCGGCGTCGGCCGGGTGAAGTCGAAGCCGTTGCCGTTGCCGACCCAGTCGCCATCCCAGCCCGGGTTCCAACCCTCCACCAGCACCCCGCGGAAGCCGTGCGCGGCGGCGAAGTCGATGTAGCGCTTGGTGTTCTTGGTGGTCGCCGCGTGCTTCGGCCCGGTCGCCCAGGTTTCCTGGTTCAGGTGCATCGACCACCACACCCCGAGATACTTGGCGGGCTTCACCCAGCCGACATCACCGAGCTTGTTGGGCTCGTTGAGGTTGAGGATCAGGTTCGACTCGACCAGTCCGCCGGCATGGTCGCTGATCTGCAGCGTGCGCCACGGCGTGTCGAAGGGCAGGGTGCGCCGCACCTTCCAGCCTTCGGCGGCGGGAGAGAGCTGCGCGCGCAGGCGCTGGCCCTCGGTGCGCCGCAGCCACATGCCGGCGTAGTCGACCAGCGCGGCTTCGTGGATCGACACGTGCAGGCCATCGCGGCTGCGCAGGGTGATCGGCGTGTGCGCCAGCGGGACTTCATCCAGCGGCGTGCGCCGGTACAGGTATTCGTAGTGGATCGGCTCGCCGGCGGGAATCCACCAGGCAGTCGATTGCGGGGCGATATCGAACTCGGTCAGCTCGTCGTCGATGATCGCCTCGCGCATCCCGGGCTGTTCCGGGAAGTGGTAGCGGAAGCCCAGACCGTCGTCGTAGACGCGGAACACCACGTCCAGGCGGCGCTTGGCACCGCCGCGCTCGGCCAGGTGCACCACCAGTTCGTTGTAGTGGTTGCGGATGAAGCGGCGTTCGCCCCAGGGCTGTTCCCAGGTCTCATCGACGCTGCGGGTCTGCTGCGACAGCACGGCGAGGTCGCGATCGAGGCGGCCGTCGCGCAGCTGGAAACCCAGCTTCGAGCGGCCGACCACCGGCTCGCCGAAGCGCTCGACGCGGTAGCTGGGTTGGCCGCCGTCCAGGTCCAACGCCACGCGCAGCACCTTGCCGGGCGACTCGACGCTGGCGACGGTCGCGGGTTCGGCGCGCGCCGGGATGATGCCGCAGGTGGCGGCGAACAGGACGAACAACGCGCACGACAGGCGACGTGACAGGAACAACGACGGCATTTCCCCTCCCAAGGCGGCCGCGTGACTGCCCGGGACTATAGCGACGGCGGCCGCCCGCACCGCGCCGCGGGCCATGAATACGTATGCAGCTGGACGCGCATCACGCCGCCATGCCTACCATGTGGCAGGCCCCTGGGAGGGGGCCGCGAGCGTGTGCCGGGTTACCGGCATACACCACAACGCGGGCAAAGAGGGAGGGAGGCTGGCCGGTGCGAACCGGTTTGCCGCTTCGATGCTGAAGATGATCTGCCTGGCCGCCGTCCTCGGGACGGTGGCGGGTCCGGCCGCAGCTGCGGCGGACCTGGAATTCGACGGCCGCCATGCGCGCGCCGATATCGCCGCCGATGGCGGCTTCATCCTGCACACGTCCGCCGAGGACGTGCGCATCGCCGCGCAGCCGCTGCGCAGCCAGACTGGCAGCGTGCTGTTCGACGCACTGTTCGCGCTGGCGCAGCAGGAGCTGGATGCCAACCGGGTCGAGGCGATCCGCGATCCGGCCTTCGACGAAGGCCGCCCGGTGCCCTGCGAATGCTTCCAGACCGGTGCGCGCTGGCCGTATGTGTGGACGCGCGACATGAGCTTCGCCGCCGACCTGGCGCTGGCGCGGGTCGATCCGCAGCGCACCCGCCAGTCGCTGCGTTTCAAGCTGTCGCCGGCGCGCGATGGCCACACGCCCGGCCTGTTCGTCGCCCAGGACACCGGCTCCGGTGGCAGCTGGCCGATCAGCACCGACCGCGTGGTGTGGTTCCTGGCCGCGCGTCATCTGCTCGACGACGACGCCTTCGCGGCCGATACCTGGCAGGCGTTGCAGGCCACCCTGGCGCAGGACCGGCAATACGCCTTCGATGCGGCGGTGGGCCTGTACCGGGGCGAGACCTCGTTCCTCGACTGGCGCGAGCAGACCTACCCGGACTGGACCGCGCAGGACGTGCGCTTCATCGGTGAGTCCTACGCGCTGTCGACCAACGTGCTGCACTACCAGGCGCTGCGCCTGGCCGAGACGCTGGCGCGCGGGCACGGCGATGCACGCGCGACGCAATATGCGCAGTGGGCGGACGCGCTGCGCCTGCGGATCGACCAGCGCTTCTGGCGCGAGGACGTGGGCCAGTACATGAGCTACCTCGGTCCGGCCGGCGCTCGTACCGCGGATGGCACGCCGGGCGCGCTGCTGTCGGTAGCCAAGTACGACCTGCTGGGTCTGTCGCTGGGCGTGCTCGCCGACGTGTTCCCGGCCGCGCGGGCGCGGCGTGCGCTGCAGGGCTACCCGGCCACCGCCGCCGGCAGTCCGGTGGTATGGCCGCAGGAAGCGGACCAGCCGATCTACCACAACCGCGCGATCTGGCCGTTCGTCAGCGCCTATGCGCTGCGCGCGGCGCGGCAGCTGGACGATGCGCCGCGCATCGCGCTGGAGATCGAGTCGATCCTGCGTGGCGCCGCGCTGGCCGGCTCCAACATGGAGAACTACGAGATGCTCAGCCAGGCCGTGCACGTGGACGACGGCAAGCTGAGCGGCCCGGTGGTCAACTCGCAGCGCCAGCTGTGGTCGGTGGCGGGATACCTGGCGATGGTGCGCGAAGGCGTGTTCGGCGTGATGCCGGACGGGCAGGTCGCGCCGAAACTGCCTGCCACGCTGGTGCCGATGCTGTTCGGCACGCAGGACCGCATCGTGCTGGACGAGGGGGCGCATCGCTACGTGCTGCTGCGGCCGGCACGTATTGACGGTGAGCTGCTGGTGGCGGGCAAGGTGGAGACCCGCGGAAAGGAAACCCGGGTGCATCTGGTCGGGCAGCGCAGCGCCGCCAGCGCGCCGCCGCAGCCGGTCGAGCGCTTCGCGCCGGCCACGCCCGCCGC